>DUZK01000075.1 GCA_013349495.1 Deltaproteobacteria bacterium | reverse complement strand
TATACCTTGTGCCATAATGCTTTCACCTCGTTGATGATAGTTTTGATTCGTTAAATCCATACTATCTGCTTGATTTTCCAAGCGCAACGAGGTTTTTTACTTTTTTTGATGGTGAATCATGGGTGACATGAGCTGCTTTACAAAATGTTCTGAAGTTGGTACTTCAATCTGGTTTAAGCCGGATCAAATAGACTCCGGGAACTCCGTGATCTATATGAGAGACAAAAAGACCCTTTTAGGGGTGGTTCTCAATTGAACAAGGATATAATGCGATGAAAAATAAAACCGAGAATATGGATCAAAAATTTATTCTGCTTCACACGAAAGACAATACGATTACAGCTCTCAGGGATCTGTCCGAAGGAGATGCATTAACTATTGAAGACGAAGGGAAGCGAGAGCAAATCATACTTCGAGAAAATGTCGCATATGCACATAAGGCGGCCAGAAATTACATTTCAAAAGGGGCTGATGTGTTTAAGTACGGGGAAGTTATCGGCATTGCCACAGACAATATAGAACCCGGCAATCATGTCCACGTTCATAATGTAGACAGCAAACGGGCAAAAAAGGATGGATCATGAACTTTTCTCAAAAAACATTCATGGGATACAAGCGTCCGGACGGACAAGTGGGGGTCAGAAATTATCTGGGAGTCCTTTCCACTGTCACCTGTGCGAACCAGGCTGCAGAAGACATTGCCCGGCACGTCACCGACACTGCGGTATTCACTCACCAGCAGGGGTGCGGGCTTTTAAAAAACGATTTGGATATGGTGGAACGGACGCTGATCAACCTCGGGCGGAACCCGAATTTAGGCGCCGTGCTGGTCGTTTCGTTGGGATGCGAGGGGGTTGATGCCGGCAAGATAGCAAAACAGATCGCCGAATCCGGAAAGCCGGTTGAAACGGTTACCATTCAGAAGGAAGGCGGGTACTTTAAGGCCCTTCAGGAAGCCGGGCTGAAAGCTCAGAAGCTTGCCGGCGGCATTTCACATTTGCAGCGGGAACAAATCGATATCCACCACCTCCGGTTGGGGATAAAATGCGGCGCATCGGATCCCACATCCGGCCTTTCCGCCAATCCGGCGGTCGGCAAAGCAGTCGATTATCTGATTGAAGCCGGGGGCTCCGCTGTTTTTGGCGAAACCACGGAAGTTGTGGGAGCAGAGCATATTCTTTCCCTTCGATGCAAAGACAAAGCGACGGCAGAAAAATTTTTAGATTTTGTCCGAATCCTTGAAGAACGGGTTAAACAGAGCGGGGCGGACATGAGGGGTGGAAATCCCAGCGAGGGAAATATTGCCGCCGGTTTGACCACCATTGAGGAAAAATCGCTGGGCGCCATGGTAAAGACCGGCTCCATGCCGATTCAGGATGTGTTCCAATACGGTGAGCGCCCCCCGGCGGGTAAAGGACTTTTTTTTGTGGATTCACCCGGGCGAGAGCCGGAAATATTGGCAGCACTGGCAGCGGCCGGATGTCAGATCATCCTTTTTTCCACCGGTATCGGTGCTCCCCAGGGGTTTCCCTTTGTTCCGGTGGTCAAAATCTGCGGCAACCGGAAGACCGTTGAGAAACTCGTGGATTTTATCGACCTGGATGTTTCACAGGTCATCTTAGGGGGTGAAACCCTTGCCGATGCCGGGAAGCGGGCGCTAGAATTTCCCCTTGCCGTGGCTTCGGGAAATAAAACCAAGGCGGAGACTATCGGGTATTGCGGGTCCACGGCCATATATCAGACCGGACCGATCGTTTAGAAGTGGTTTCATGGTTTCGCGATGACCTCATAATCCTCATTCCTTAACATGATTTATGATCTCTATTTTACATTTTTCTTCTTAGTTTGACCATTGCTTTAACAAAATCATCTTATTTTTTTGACATCATATGAAATTTATTATATATGGCTATGCAAATCAGTAATTGCCTCTCTTCCATAGGAATCGAAATGGAACTGATTCACAATCGGATTGTCGGCCAACTCACTATATAGATGGTGCACTATTTGATTGTGAAGCATCTGGAAGCACCCTAATCGGATTCAAAGGAGATCTTTATATGCAAGAAACAGAATATTTGGAAGACAGCAAGGCTTATATTGATAAACTCAGAAACATCCCGACGCTCTCTCCGTTTACCAAGAAAAACCTTGAAGGGCTTATTCGTTTAAGTAAAATCAGAAAGTACCAGCCTGAAGAAGTTATTTTGGAAGAAGGGGGTTTTGACAAGTGGATATATTTTTTAATATCCGGTAAAGTTCAGGTGATAAAGGCTGGGAAAACCATCTCTACCCTGCAACGCACGGGTGATATCTTCGGTGAGATGGGAATAATCGATGGTTCGGCCCGATCAGCCACCATTCAGGCTTTAGATGAGACCGTGTGCCTGGCAACCGATGCTTCCGATATCAATGAACTCTCCGGAAATGACCAACTCGCCTTTGGCTACATTCTTTATCGGGTATTTTCTGAGATCTTGGCCAATCGACTAAGAGTCACCAGCGAAGAACTGGTCAAGGCTAAAGAAAAATAAGTCATCCATTTTATACTACCATTCCTTGACAACACGCCTATCATATCGATAAAATTAATTATTTTCATAGCGGGTCCTGATTCCGCACATTTTCCTTGACACCGTTTCTTCCTCTCTTTACAGTTACATTATAATTAAAATGTGATTAGATTTAAGGGCGAATACGATTGAAATGAAGCTATCTGGAGGAATCCATGAAACTTAAACAAATTACCATTGCCATCGAAAACGCTCCCGGACGCCTGTACGAGGTGACCCATGCCCTCGGGGAAGCCGGTATCAACCTCAGGGCGCTAAGCCTGGTGGATACCGGAGCATTCGGACAGCTTCGTTTGCTGGTTTCCGATGTTGCCAAAGCCCGCCGGATTCTAATGGGGATGCATATGCCGGCCCAGGTCAACGATGTGGTTGCCGTGGAAATCGAGGATAAACCGGGAAGTCTTGCAAAAATGCTGCGACCCCTTAAAGACGCCCATGTCCAGGTTCTGTATACTTATGCGTTCGTAGGATTTTCTCAAGGCCGAGCGGTCATGATTTTCAGCTTCAGCGATAACGATCGGGCCATCCAGATTCTGCAGGAAAACGGCATGCAGCTATTGGATGCTGAAGCGTTCGGAATACTGGACAGCACGAATAACGGAAAATAGAACCGGCGGGCTCGAACCAGGAGGGGAGGGTATTACCATGGAAGAAAAAGGTGAATTTCGTCCGCAATCCTTTGCTGTGGTGGGAGCAGGTCCGGTCGGGTGTATTGTGGCCGCCTTTCTGGCCAGGGGGGGCTATGAGGTAACCCTTTGTGATGTCATACCGGAACTGGTGGAGCCTGCCCTAAACCCCGGAATCATCTTGAAAGGGGCTGAAGAATTGCAGCAGCCTGTTTCCCGGATATGCACCAGTGTGGACGATCTCGGCGATCGGATTCCGGACGTCATCTTTTTAACGGTAAAGGCATATGCGATCCCCCTCATCGCCTCGGCAATCGAAGGTTTCTATAAAGAGGGTATGTATGTGGTGAGCTGGCAAAACGGAATCGATACGGAGTTTGAGCTGGCCAAAGTGTTAGGCCGAAAGCCGGTGATGAGAGCCGTTGTAAACTACGGTTGCGGGCTGGAAAAACCGGGACACGTTTGGCTCCCTTTTCATCATCCTCCCCATTTTATTCAAGAACTCGATCCTGAATCCGAGCAGGCTGCCGTAGCCGTTGCGGAAGCGTTGACGCGGAGCGGACTGCCCACCCATCATACTCAGGAGATCATCTCCATGGTGTGGAGAAAAGGGATATTAAATGCCTGTATGAACGCGGTATGTGCAGTAACCGGAATGACCATGGCTCAGGCAATGAACGATCCCATTGTTTTTCAGATCATCGATGCGCTGGTTAAAGAATGTGTCCAGGTGGCCCGTGCAAACGAGATCACCCTGGGATGGCAGTTTTATCCGTACTGCATGGAATATATGGGGAAAGCCGGGAACCACAAACCATCCATGCTGGTGGATATCGAAAACAAACGAAGAACCGAAATCGACTATATAAACGGCAAATTTGTGGAATACGGCCGTCAGGTGAGAATGGAGACTCCGTATAACACCACTCTGATGGCGCTGGTTAAGGCGTTGGAGCCGAAGTACTAGAAATTGAATATTTTCTATTGAATATTGAATACTATCTATTTCTGCTTTGTCACATTTGAAAAACGATGAGGTTTCGGGTGTCAGGTTTCAGAGAGAAAAAGTCGGCGAACTGATACCTGAACACTGACACTTGACACCAAAAACTCGCAAAAACAACACAGAAATCAGATTGTCCTGATCGCCGATCCTAAATCTAATAAAGTGACAAAGTAGAACTATAGAGGGGTTTAAAGCAAAATGGCTGATCAAAAAACCATCAAGCGAAAAACCTTTGAGTGTTCCGGCAAACTGAAACAGGTGATGGCGGATCATTTTCTGGAACTGGATCGAGCGTCACAATCCGGCGATTCAAAGATTGCCTGGTGCAGCAGCGTCGGTCCGGCAGAGCTTCTGAGAGGCATGGGATTTCTGGTATATTATCCGGAAAATCACGGCGCCATGCTCGGAGCATCCCGAATGGCTGCAGACGTTATCCCCTATGCCAACGCAGAGGGGTATTCGCCGGATATCTGCTCTTATCTGACCAGCGACATCGGAGCGTTTCTCCAGGAAAAGACCCCCCTCACCAAAGCCTATAATATTTCAGCAGTGCCACGGCCGGATGTGCTGGTTTTTAATACCAATCAATGCAGAGACGTGAAGGATTGGTTTGCCTGGTACTCCAGGCATTTCAATGTGCCGCTGGTGGGTGTCCACACCTACCGGGAGATTGGAGAAATCGGATACGATCAGATCAAGGAGATTGCAAAACAGATAGAAGATTTGATACCCGACCTTGAAGCCGCCGGTGGTGCCAAATTCGACATGGATCGATTCAAGGAAGCGGTGGGGTTGTCCAAAAAGACCTCCCAGCTTTGGCGTGCCTGCCTTGAAACCGCATCTGCCGTGCCTTCTCCATGGACCTTTTTCGATGCCACCATCCACATGGCGCCTGCGGTGGTGGCCCGCGGAACCCAGGCCGGTGTGGATTACTATGAGATATTACTCAAGGAGTTGAAGGGACGAATCAAAGGTGGAATCGCTGCTATTGAAGGTGAAAAGCACCGTCTCTATTGGGAAGGGATGCCCATCTGGGGTAAATTGAGGGCCCTTTCAGAGCAGTTGTCAGGGCTTAAGGCCTGCGTGGTGGCATCGACTTACTGTAACACCTGGATTTATGAACAACTCGATTCGGCAAAACCATTTGAGAGCATGGCCCAAGCCTATACCGAACTGTTCATCGTTCGGGATGAAGCATATAAAGAACAATATATTCAAGAGTGCCATGATCTTTATCAGTTTGACGGCATTATTTTTCATGACGCCAAAACCTGCCCGAATAATTCCAACAACCGGTACGGAATGCCGGAGCGGTTGCGCGGGAATACGGGTGTACCGGCCCTTATCATCAACGGTGATTTGAACGACCTGCGGTGTTATTCCGAAGAGCAGACCAAAACCAACATCGAAGCATTCATCGAGCAGCTTGAAGAAGGAATGGTGTGACGGCGATGGCGTCTCCAATTTTTACGGGTGTTGATATCGGGGCTTCACGTACCAAAGTGACCATCCTTGATCCGCAGAAAAACCTCATCGGCCGCGCAGAAAAAAAATCAGGGACCGATTTTTCAGATACCGCCGTATCGTGCCTTGAATCGGCACTTAAGATGGCGAACCGCTCCCGAACCGATATCGTAAAAACAGTATCCACCGGATACGGCCGCAATAACGTCACGTTTTCAGACCGAACCAAAACGGAAATCGGCTGTCATGCAAAAGGATGTTATTTTCATTTTCCCAAAGCCATCACCGTCATCGACATCGGTGGCCAGGACAACAAGGTCATCAAGCTGGATGAAAAAGGAAACCGCATCAGTTTCAAGATGAACCGGAAATGTGCGGCAGGTACCGGCGCATTTCTCGAAGAGATGTCCATGCGGCTCGACATACCGCTTGAGGATATGGACAGCCTGGCCCGGAAGGCGACCGAGCAGGTTGAACTGGGAAGTTACTGCACGGTGTTTTCAGCCACCGAGGTGTTGGAAAAGATCAGGCAGGGAAAAAAAGTCCCGGACATCGTCAAAGGACTTTACCTTTCGGTCATCAAGCGACTGTTGGAGATGGACGCTTTGGGAGATACGGTGGTAATGAGCGGTGGGGTTGTCGCGTACAACCCGTATCTGGTGAAGATGGTGGAGGAGCGAATCGGACGGGAAGTCCTGGTCCCTGATTTTCCGCAATATTCAGGTGCGTTCGGGGCGGCCCTATTTGCAATGGAAGGAGGCATTTGAAATGACGACAAGTAAGTGGATGCATGCCGGAACCGTACTGAAAATGAATGCCTTGCATTATCCGGACCGATTGGGGTGGCAGGATAAATTCAAAGAATTCAGCTTCAAGGAGTGGAATGAGCGGGCCTGCCGTCTGGCCGGCGGTTTAAAGGACCTCGGCGTGGGCCGTCAGGAAACCTTTGCAATTATTGCCTACAACCGGGGTGAATGGATGGATATCTATGCCGGTTGTGCCAAGGGAGGACAGATTGCCGTTCCGGTCATGTTCCGGTTGACCGGCCAGGATATCGAGTACATCGTCAATCACTCAGCGTGCAAGGCGTTCATTGTGGAGGCTCCCTTTGTGGAACTCATCGATTCCATAAAGGACGATCTTCCCGTTCCCAAAGACGCCTATGTCTATCTGGGAGACGGTCCGGTGCCGGCCGGCTATATCGGGTTTGAGGCATGGCTGAAGAATTCTTCTCCGGATGAACCGGATCTGATGGTGGATGGAGATGACGCCTGGAATATTATATATACCTCCGGTACCACCGGTAAACCCAAGGGGGTTATTCGAACTCACGAGGGGAACCATGCCAAGTATGTTCTCACCGTCATGAACCAAGGCGTTCGCCCGAACGACAAGGTCATGCTGGTAATGCCCATGTGCCACGTCAATTCCACGTTTTACTCTTTCCCCTACACCCTCGTAGGGGCGCCGATATTTGTTTACAACATGATCAGCTTTGATCCCGAAGATCTTCTGCGAACCATCGATACGTATAAGATAACCTTTACTTCCCTGGTGCCCACCCACTACATCATGATGCTGGCGCTTCCGGAGGATGTGAAAAACAAGTACGATGTCTCTTCCATTCGGCAACTGCTGGTTTCTTCCGCTCCGGCACGCAAGGACTTGAAGCTTGCCATTATGGATTATTTTAAGAACGCCGAACTCTGGGAAGCCTATGGTACCTCCGAGGGAGGCTTGATTACGCTGCTGAGACCCGAGGATCAGTTTGAGAAACTCGGCTCCATCGGCAGGGAAGTGTTCGGCTCGGATCGAATCAAGATACTCAATGAAAAGCGCGAGGAAGTGCCGGATGGAGACGTGGGTGAGATTTTTTACCGAACCCCGGAGATTTTCAAAGAGTACCTGAAAGAACCGGAGAAGACCCGCGAGGCCTTCCATGGTGAATGGTCCTCTGCTGGCGATATGGGGTATCGGGATGAAGACGGTTATTATGTCCTGGTGGATCGGAAAGCGAACATGATCATCACCGGCGGTGAGAACGTGTATCCGTCCGAGGTGGAAAACGTTTTGGGGGCTCATCCGGCCGTAAGAGACATTGCGGTGATCGGTGTTCCCGATGACAAGTGGGGAGAAGCGGTCAAGGCGATTGTGGTGTTGAATGACGGTTATGAACCGGGGAAAGATCTGGTAAAGGATATTCTATCCTTTACCAAAGATAAACTGGCCGGTTACAAGCGCCCGAAAAACATCGATTTCATCCAGGATGATGATATGCCCCGAACCGCCACCGGAAAGATACTTCACCGCATTCTCCGGGAGCAGCACGGAAGGTGGAGCGATGACTGATCGGAATGAAATATATTTGACTATTCGTATAAGTAATGACGCTCAAAAAACCCATCCAAGAACATTTGAAATTTTGAATATCGAATATCGAACAAGGAATTTAGAACCGCAGAAGTGTAGGAAAACTTCGAAATTCGACATTCCTTGTTCAGGATTCTGCGGTTCAAAACAATCTTGAGTTTAAATATGCTGCAAATGTGAGAGATGAATTCTTAAAATGAACGAGTAAGAATCTATCACAAAATCAAATTCGGGAGGTCTGAACTATGTTGACAAAAGTGTATATTCCCTATGGAGGTTACTACAGTACACCCTTTGCCCGGTGGCAGGGGAGCCTGGCCAATGAACATGCCATACAACTCGGTGCCGATACTTCCAAAAGATGGTTTGCGGAAAAAAACTGGGACCCCGCGATGTTCGATTTTGTTTACCTGGGAATTACCATCGGTCAACCCCAATGGTTTTACGGCGGACCCTGGGCATCCGCTCTGATGGGGGCGGAATCGGCTCCGGGGATGGTCATCAGCCAGGCCTGTACCACGTCCGCCACCTGCATATGCCAGGCCAGTGTCGGGGTGGAGACCGGCCTGTATCAAAATGTCTATTGTCTCATGGTAGACCGGTGCTCAAATGGGCCGCACACCGTATGGCCCAACCCGAAGGGGCCCGGCGGCGAGGTGCTGTCCGAAAACTGGTTGATGGATAATTTTGGCCGAGACCCATGGGCTAAAAATGCCATGATACAGACCGCGGAAAATGTCGCGGATGAAGCCGGTATTACCCGTGAGCAGTGCGATGCCCTGGCTTTGCGGAGATACGAACAGTATAAGGACGGTCTTGATGATGACCGGGCTTTTCAAAAGCGGTACATGTTTCCGGCGGAAGTGAAACTATCCAAAAAGAAAACGATTTTTCTGGAAGCCGACGAAGGGGTAACGGAGAGCACCGCCGAAGGCCTTGCCGGTTTAAGGCCGGTCATACCCGACGGGGTGCATACCTTCGGTTCCCAGACGCATCCTGCGGACGGCAATTGCGGCGTTGCCGTCACCACACGGGATCAGGCGAAAGCGCTCAGCCGGGATCCTGAAATCGAAATTCAAGTGATTTCCTACGGATACGCCAGGGAGAAAAAGGGATTTATGGCAAAGGCCGTTGTGCCGGCTGCCAGAATGGCATTGGAAAAGGCCGGGATAACGGTTCAGGATACGGCTGCCATCAAAACGCATAATCCCTTTGCGGTAAACGATATTTATCTCGCCCGGGAACTGAATTTTGACGCCGATACCATCAATAACTTCGGCTGTTCCCTGATTTTCGGACATCCCCAGGCACCGACCGCAGGGAGATGCATCATCGAAGGAATCGAAGAGGTTGCCGTGAAAGGCGGCGGATATCTGCTCTGGGCGGGATGCGCCGCAGGGGATACGGCGGCCGCGATGGTCTTAAAAATCGGCTAGGAAGCATAGGGCATAGCGCATAGAGAATAGCGCCTTGGGATTCGAATGTTTTACCCTTTGCCCTCTGCCCTTAGCTCTATGCCGTATCCCCGGGGCTGCCGCCGATGCCGGTGCGTCTACGCTCCCTGGGACCGGCGGCGCCTCCGGGGCGCCAGTCTTTTGAACGGTGGATTGCCTTGAGCTGATGAAGTCTGTTCTGCTTCTTTAATCGATAGTAAATCATGGCCCAGGCGCAAGGGATTTCCGGGTGAACTTCACAGTGCCCGCCCTGCGATCCCCCGCATGGTCCATTGAACAATCCTTTGGCACACCGGCCCACGGGGCATATGCCGCCTGTGATTTCCAGCAGACAGTCTCCGCAGCCCTGACACTTTTCCCGCCATATACCGGGTGCATCCGCCGCTCCCAGAAAGGTCGTGTTCAATGCCGGGATCACGGTCAGGGTGTCAAAAACATCCGATACGGTTTGAACGCCGGCGCCGCAGGCTAAAGACAGGATCGCATCCGTTTCGGGAGGAACGTTCAGGTAGGTTTCAATCAGATCTCTTTCACACTGCCGCTGGATCGTTTCCTTCTGAAAAACAGGAGGGAAAGTCTCGTAATAGCGAAAGCGGGCGAGCTCTTGGGCAAGTGCTTTTGCTTCACGGTCCCCACCGGAGAGGCACACCGTAACACAGCTTCCACAACCGAGCACAAGGACATGATCAAAGCCGGAAATGCTATTCGCAATTTCTTCAACCGGTTTGAGATCCCCTGTTATCATTGTGCTTTATCTCCATGGATGGACTTGCCGGGTGCCAGCCTCGGCCATGGGGCGCCCGCTTTATTCTTTCTATGCTTGGGACACAGGGCATCGAGACTTTCGTTAAGCGCTTCCTGAAGTGTCTCATTAAAATCGCTGGTGTATATCGGTTCCCCGCAGACCTTACACCTCACCAGATCCAGGGTGATCACATGATCCCATTGGTTTTGCATGAGATGCTGAAATTCGATAGCCCCCTGCGGACATATGCGCCAGCATTGACCGCACCGGGCGCACTGGGCCATATTGTGCAACAGGCTTCGACCGTTGCCGGTATCTTCAAATCGGAGAGCGGTCGCCGGGCAGTTCTCTACGCAAGACAGACATCCGTTGCACTTTTCATTTACGACGAAATAAGACATGGTTAAAATTTTCAATTTTCGATTTTCAATTTTCCCGCTTGCGGGTCTATCCGCCTCCGGCCAGCAGCATGAATCTTACGATATCATTTTCATTAATGGTTTTTTCGCTTAATTGGTGTCGAGGGAGAAACCCATCGTCATTGATCATGACCTGAATGGTGGAATCCAGCTGCCCGTCCGAATCGAGCAGCATCTGCCGAACTTTGGGGCCGTAACGTCTAATGAGGTATGAAGTGAGATCCGGGATCGTCCCGCCTGGAAATTCGATCTCGCTTTTCTTTCCGAGCACGGCGGAGAGGTTCGGTAGACCGAAAAACTCAACGGTGATCTTCATAGAATCCCCCTTTATTTCCATTGCCGGAGATTCCTCATTTTCGAGGCCACTTTTTCCAATATTCCAGCATTCCAATATTCCAACATTCCATGGTCATTATCCATGTTTCCGCATGAGCTCGGAATAATTCTCGCCTGCTTCTCTCATTTTCGGATATTGGAGTTTTGCGGTTTCCACATAATCCACCGCTTTCATATCGCAGAAGCGGACGCATTGAGGATCTCCATCGCAGAGATCACACTTGAAAACCCGCCCGCGATCCGCATCAAATCCCATGGCTCCGAAGGGGCAGGCAGATACGCACATCTTGCATCCGATGCACAGATCATAGTTCACCATGACCCGATCCAACTCTTGATCCTGATAAATCGCTTCCTTGGGACAAACCGCCATGCACGGCGCATCCTGACATTGCTGGCAGCGCATGGGCAGATAGAATCCTATATTGTCCCATTTAATCACATGGATGCGCGCTTTTGTCGGATTGCTGAATCCTGTGTGTTTCACAGAACAGGTAATTTCGCACAGCCTGCACCCCGTGCATCGTTCCGGATCTACCACAAGCATCTTTTTTGCCATGAATCGATCTCCTTATTTTCAGATAACTCTTTTTTTAAATACCAAAACCGGCGGGTTGATCCATTACAAGCTTCGGATTTCCAGCCTTTCCAGAAGCTCGGGCTTCGGGACCCCGTCTTCGTTCCATTGGTGAAGCTGGTAGTATTCGTCCAGCATGGCCGTGAATTTTTTCCGATCAATGGATTTTCCCCTGGCCACCGGAAGCCCCAGCTTGGTGGGTTCGTCAAAATAACGGTCATGGAGCCAGTCATCCTTGCGGGTCATTCCCTCCCGGATGTTGAAAAGCCGCTCGATTGTGTAGCAGCGGTCGGCAATGTTCCAAAGGTCCAGGGTGCTGATTTCCATACCGGTGTTCAGGTAGATCAATTTTTCAAACTCACCGAAGGTGGGATGGTTGGGGCTTAAGAATATCGTATGGTATTTGCAGACTCCCAGGCAATCCACCGCCATGTAATTGAGTTCCTGCCATAGAACCATCCGCGGCTTTCCTTCATACTCGGAATAATTGTTGGTCAAGGGGCCGTCATAACCGTCCGGGTTTCGATACACCCGATCCAGCACCTCCATGGGAAGATTGTATAAATCTATGGCCGGCCGTCCCCGAAGATGATCCGAGCCCCTGGAGGATACGGCTATATTCAGCGCCAGGGCCGGGGTGGGGCGTTCATCGGAATGCAGGTTGCTCATCCCCTTGACATGAATCAAGTATTTTTCGCAGTCTTTACCGATTCTTTTTGCTGCACCCCTGGGGCCTTCGGCCAGAATATCACCCAATCCTTCTCGGAAGGCTATTTTTTTGACCATTTCCAATACGGCCTCATCGTCTCCCCAGTCCAGCTTCAGACCGCCGGTATCTTCATCCGTCAGGATTCCTTTCTCGTAAAGCTCCATGACCCAAGCGATCATGCTGCCCACCTCAAGGGTGTCCAGGCCATAGTCATTTACCAGGTGGTTCCCCACGAGTATGGTATTCATGCTTCGGCATCCGACCTCCGTTCCGAATGCCCCTTGGCTGGTATATTCTGGCCCCTGGGCATAAGTGCCTGCATACGGCCCCTCCTTGATGATATACCGGTGCCGGCAATGAACCTGGCAACCGAAACACCCGTCCATGCCGAAGGAATAGTTGTCGAGATTTTCACATTCGATGTCTTCGCTGTTGGGCAGCTGGTTGTATTGAAAATTTCGGGTTCTCACCAGGCCGGTGGTATTGGTTACACCATAGATAAAATTCGTGCCCCATCGCTGCATGATCTGAGAAACCTTTGTCGAGATGACCTGATCGATGATCTCTTTGTTGTATTCCAAGGCTTTTTCCGGGTGTTTGATCTCGATATCCATTGTGCCCCGGCAGGCGATGGCTTTGAGATTTTTAGAGCCGAGAACCGCTCCCATGCCGGTTCGCCCTGCGGCATTTTTACGCCCGGTCATAACAGTGGCATAGCGGACCAGGTTCTCACCCCCTGGCCCGATGCAGAGAGTCTGGGTTTCTTCATCTCCGAGTTCTTTGCGGATAATATCCTGTGTATCATAAACACCGGCGCCCCAAACGTTTGTCGCATCACGGATCTCAATCTCCCCGTCGTGAATGTAGAGATATACGGGTTTTTCGGCACGACCTTTGATCACCAGGTGATCGAAGCCGGCCCATCTCATCTCCGGTGCAAAAAATCCCCCCATATTGGCCGAGCCCAAGAGGCTGGTTAACGGCGATTTCGCCATGACGTGGGTTCGTGCCGATGCGGATGCCAGGGTTCCCACCAGCAGCCCCGCACTGATCAGTGCGACATTATCGGGTCCTAAGGGGTCGCATCCTTTAGGAACGTGTTTATAGAGCAGGTAGGCATCCAGACCCCGCCCGCCCAGATATTTTTTCCGCCACTCAAGGGGAATCGGGGTGGTCTCCACGTCCCCGGTGGTCAGATCGATATAGGCAATCTTTCGATTCAGTGCCATGGTCTCTCCTTTCAAGATTTAGAAGCTATCTCAAAAAAGTCTTTTGGTCCAATCCCTGCGTTGGGCCCTCGTTTCAAGTCCTCGACATACAGGAGTATGCCTGCGGATTGAAACTCGGCCCCGCCTTGGCCTTGAACCAAAATCCTAATTTTGAGATGGCTTCTACACATTTTCATCAATCTCTGTGGGGTATGTGTCCCACACGGGTCCGCGGACTTTAGCCGTCTTGGGGTACGGCCAGGAAATCCGCCAGACAATGCCGCATTTCGGGCAATCCGCCGATTCCGCACCCGGCTTCGGGCGAAAACGGGTGAAACAGGCCTGACAACGAACTTCTCCGTCTCTGGGGCCTTCCATGATTTTTTTGATTTTCATAAGTCCTCCCTCCTGTTCACTGAAATGAACAAATAAGTTCAACTATTCTATCATTATAAAATAGTTTGTCAATCAAAATTAATTGCAAATCGATATTAACCCATTAATAGTAAAGGCATACAATTCAATGTTTTGTTCTTGACACATAACGGGCGAGAGGGTAAGAATGCAATTGTGTTCACTATAGTGAACATAATTGTTGGTTTCAGGTTTCAGGTTTCGGGTGTCAGGAAACATCCATGCTTAAGAACTGAACACTGAAACCTGAAACCTGAATCCATGACGTTTCATCAGGATATAGTCATGCATCCGGATAAAATACTACCGAAGCGAACGGTATAAACAGGCAATATTTTACTCATGGGCGGAAAGTTTATTAAATGGATTTAAAAGCCGGGTTTTCCAATGGACCTTCGGGTTATCAGGCACCCGCCGTTCAAAAGGCATTTCAGATTCTCAATGTGGTGGCGGAATCGAAGAAGGGACTGGGCCTCAGCGAGTTGGCACACATGCTGGGGTTCAGCAAAAGCTCCACCCACGGATTGATACAAGCCCTTGTAATGACGGGATCCTTGGAAGAAGATCCTCAGAAAAAAAAATATTATCTCGGCCCGACACTGGTTGAGCTTGCTTTCAGAAGCTGGAATTACCTGAGGGTAACGGAACGGGCGCAACCCATGCTTGAAGAATTGCGGGACCGGATCGGGGAGACCGTCTTTCTGGGGGTATTGAGCAAATCCCGCGGAGTCATTGTTGCCACTGCTGATGCATTAAACCCGTTAAAAATATCTTCACCGCCGGGAACCTCTATCCCGCCTCTGGCCGGGGCCGTGGGCAAGGCTTTTCTGGCCGGTCTCAACGGCGACCAGGCCGAAAGAATCATTGATGACGTCGGACTGCATGCATATACGAAAAAAACGATTACCGCACCGAAGGCCTACCTCGAGGAACTTAAGCGGGTCAGACAGCAAGGATATGCGTTGGATGATGAAGAGTATCTGCCGGGTGTTCGGGCCGTGGCCGTGAGTCTTGGAAATCAGAGAGGACTGCCTTTGGCCGTTTGGGTGGTGGGATTTGCCGATGCCATTAATGATCAAACCCTTCCCGGCATTGTTGAGAACACCTTGCTGACGGCCGGCAAACTGAAAGAAGTGCTCGATAACAGCGCGTAACCGGTTTATGT
>DUZK01000074.1 GCA_013349495.1 Deltaproteobacteria bacterium | reverse complement strand
CATTCATATTCCAAATAAAACCTTCGGATACTCTATAGATTATACACCAAAAGTCAAGCATAAATTGAATTCCGTTCTGGGTTCAGGGTTCAGGGTTCAGGGTTCAGGGTTCAGAGTTCAGGGTTCAGAGTTCTGGGTTCAGGGTTCGATCTACGGTCAGTATTGTCGGACTTGACTATATCGAATAAACTCAATATGGAGACTGGTGCGCAAAAATATCGACGTGCGGTGTTGGGTGGAGAAAAACGAAATACGAGGGAGATTGCATGATTGCTGAGATTTTATCAACCGGAGAAGAAATTCGGCGCGGTACCATCATCGACAGCAACACCGCTCATATTGCAGAAAAGCTGGAGACTTTGGGAGTCCACGTGGCACGGCATATCTCTGTGGGCGACGACGTTGAGGAACTGGTTTCTATTTTCAATGAAACGGGAAACCGGGCGGATATCGCCATTGTCACGGGCGGTCTGGGACCCACCCAGGATGATCTTACAGCCGAAGCAGCTGCAAAGGCCGCTGACGACGAACTCGTCCTGGATACCCCCTCCCTTGAAGCGATTAAACGTTTTTTCGAGGAAAGACGTCGACCCATGGCCCCATCCAATAAAAAACAGGCGATGCTTCCCAGTCGGTCCGAATGCCTGTACAATCCCATGGGTACTGCCCCCGGTTTTCGATTGAAAATCGGGAGGTGCGAGTTTTTCTTTCTTCCCGGCGTGCCGGCCGAGATGCGAAATATGCTGGATGAAGCCGTGCTGCCCAGAATCATCCGCCTCCGAAAAGATGAAAACCTTTTTTTTCTGAACAAAACACTGACCCTCTTCGGTCTGACCGAATCGGAAACCGGAGAACGGTTATCCGAGCTGGAAGAAAAATATCCGGACATACAGGTCGGGATCCGATTCAGATTTCCGATAATCCGCGCCACCCTTTATGTAAAAGGACCGGATGAATCCGTGCTCAAAGAAATGCTGGCATCCGCGTCGGACTTTGTCCTAAATTTGTTAGGTAAACGGGTTATTTCAGTGGAGGGACATTCGATGGAAGCGGAAGTCGGCAGACTGCTGCAACAGAAGCAAGCCACCATAGGTGTTGCCGAAAGCTGTACCGGTGGCCTGATCTCACATTGGCTTACCAATGTTCCGGGGAGTTCGAATTATTTTATTTTTTCGGGGATCACTTATTCCAACCATGCCAAAATCGATGTGCTGGGGGTTGATTCAGGTATCATCGAACAGTACGGCGCCGTCCATGAAGAGACCGCGAAACTGATGGCGGAGGGAGTGAGGCGCATATCAGGTGCATCATACGGGCTTTCAACCAGCGGAATAGCCGGCCCTGACGGCGGGACGTCGGACAAACCGGTGGGAACAATTTGCATCGGCCTGGCAACACCCGACGGCTCTTCCGGCAAACGGTATCAATTCCATTATCCGGAGCGGATTCGAAACAAAAAAATATTTGCCATGACCGCCCTCAATGTGCTCCGCCGTGAATTGTTGAAATGAAGTTCAATGATGAATCATGGAAGAATCCATTCATATTCGTTCCGGCTGGCTGATTGACGGGAGCGGGCAGAAGGCGCTTTCCGATCAGTTGATATCCATTGAAAACGACAGAATTCAATCCATTCGGAAATCAGAAGGATCTTCTATTCCCCATGCCGATAGTGTCGATTGCTCTCGACATACCGTATTACCGGGGTTGATCGACAGTCATGTCCATCTATTCATGTCCGGAACGGGAGACCGGAAGATTCGCGAAGACCAGTTGGATGCTCCATATGAAAAGATTAAACCGGTCATTATCGAACATATCAAAGGCTTGCTTCGATACGGAGTGGTTGCCGTTCGCGACGGCGGAGACCGGCATGCACATACCCTGCGGTTTAAGAACGAAAGCCTGGAGAAAGATCGGTTATCTTTATGCATTCATGCGGCAGGAAGGGCGTGGCATAAACCGAATCGATATGGGCGGCTCATCGGCAGAGCACCGGCCGCCCATGAAACCCTGGCAAACGCGATTATGGCGGATTCGGAAGCCAAGGATCATGTGAAAATCGTCAACTCCGGATTGAACAGCCTGATCAATTTTGGGCGACAGACCCCGCCGCAGTTTGATTTGAAAGAGTTGAAAGATGCGGTACAAGCCTCGAATCATAAAGGCTGGCCGGTAATGGTTCATGCCAACGGTGAGATGCCGGTGGGTATTGCAATCAATGCCGGATGCCGGTCCATAGAGCACGGATTTTTTATGGGGAAAGAGAATCTCAAGAAGTTGGCGGAAAAGCAGATTTTCTGGATCCCCACGGCATTTACCATGAAGGCGTTTGCCGATCATTTCAATTCCGGAGGTTCATCAACCGACGTTCCGCTGAGGAATATGGAACATCAATTGGAGCAGATGGCCATGGCTAGGAAATTCGGGGTTCCAATCGCCCTGGGCACGGATGCCGGAAGCCCCGGCGTTCATCACGGAAGCAGCATGATCGAGGAATTGAAGCTATTAATGGATGCCGGGTTCTCCGTGGAAGAGGCGATCCGTTGTGCCACAGGAAACGGCGCAAAAGTTCTCGAAATAGAGAATCTGGGCCGGTTGGTCTCGGGTGCGGATGCCTCCTTTATTGTTGTACCGGGACCACCATCCCATCTACCGGAAAGTCTTCGATCGGTACAGCAAATTTACGTTAACGGCAGATTGTATCCCCAGGACTATCGATGAAAGTGTACCTGATGCCTAAGATCTTTTACGGATGGTGGATCATTATCGCTTCATCCATCATCACCACTTACAATGGCGGCATCCTGTTTTACGGATTTACCGCCTTCTTTAATCCCATTCTCAACGAATTCGGATGGTCAAGAGCGGCTACCTCGCTTGCTTTTTCATTGCAGCGGCTGGAGGGGGGTATAGCCGCACCCATCGTCGGGTACTTTATCGACCGGCTGGGTCCCCGAAAGATGAGCCTATTCGCAGTAACCGTATTAGGTGCCGGGTTTGTACTGTTGAGCAAAGTCAATTCTTTGCTCAGCTTTTATATCGTCTTCATTATTATTTCCATCGGGCACAGTGCCGGATTTTATTCTGTCGGCGCAACCGTTGTAGCCAACTGGTTTGTTCGGAAACGTGGAAAAGCCATGGGTTTGGTAACCGGTGGAGTTGGTTTGGCGGGTACCTTAGTGCCGGTTCTAGTCTGGCTGATCAATCAGTACGGATGGCGGCAGTCTCTGGTGATTGCTGGTATCGGCATGTGGATCATCGGTATCCCGTTATCCTTCGTATTCAGAAACAGGCCCGAAGAATATGGAATGTTGCCGGATGGGGATGTCGTTCAGGAAGAGATAAAGGATAATACTAAGATTTCATCATCAACAATTCAGGCTCGGAAGCCGGTTAACGAAGTAGAGTTCACAGCCATGGAAGCCATAAAAACGAGAAGTTTTTGGATGCTGGCAGTCGGGTTGAGCATCTCTTTCATGGCCATGAGCGCGGTGTTTGTTCATATCATGCCGTTTTTGGAAAGTATCGGTATCAGCCGCGAAAAAGCCGGTTATGTCGTCACCCTTACCATTTTTCTCAGCGTTGTGGGACGAATCGGTTTGGGATGGTTATCGGACTATATGGACAAGCGGTATATGTTTTGCGTCGCTCTCGGCCTTCAGGCGATAGGTTTGCTTCTTTTCGCCAATATCCGGACCTTCTGGCATATTATTCTCTTTCTGGTAACCTTCAGTCCGGGCTACGGTGCTCCCATACCACTGCGCCCGGCCATCCAGGGAGAATATTTCGGAAGAAGGCAGTTCGGTACGATCCAGGGGCTGTTATTGTCAATAAGCACCGTTAGTTCAATGATCGGCCCCCCCTTTGCCGGTTGGGTTTGTGATGTTACCGGAAGTTATCGTCTGGCTTTTCTCATCTTGGCCGCTATCCCCGCTGTCGGCATTTTGCTTTTCCTGTTGACGCCGCCTCCTCAGCACAAAGTCAAATCATCTGTTCGCACATAACGGAGAGACAATCGTTTGATCAATTCTGCGCTTTGGTGAATGATCGTAGGGTAAAAAAGCGCTTGACCCCATTTTTTAAACTGTTCTATTTTGATTTTGTTTTTAACTGATAGCGCACCCGGAGGATGCAATCCATGAACGTCAGGTCTTTTTGGGAGGAGAAGGTATCCAGGCTGCCGGATAAGACCTTTCTCGTGTTCCAGGAACGGGAGTTTACCTTCAAAGCGTTCGACCGGTTGATAAACCGGGTGGCGAACTCCCTATCTGAACTGGGCGTGGGGCAGGGTGACCGGGTAGGCGGTTTTATGCCCAACTGCCTCGAGTGGCTGGTGCTCTATTTTGCAGTGGCCAAACTGGGTGCGGCCAATGTGTTTGTCAACACCCAGTACAATGCCGAACTATTGCGGCATGCTTTTTCGGCCACCGACCTCAAGGCGGTGATGGTTTCAACGAGCCTCTTGTCCGTCTATGAGGAAGTTAGAGAGGACTTTTCCAAATTGTCTCCGCAGATCCTGGTCAATGACGCCTCCGAGGAGAATCCCGCACCGTCCGGAATGATCGATTACCAGGAGCTTCTCAGCGGATCTCCATCCGATCCACCTAAAGTTGATCTGCCCCCCCGGACCCCCCTGCAGTTTATATTTACATCCGGAACAACCGGGCTTCCCAAACCCTGCGTCACGAGCCATCGCTATTTGCTTTCCATGACCCGGCGCATTGCCCGGCTGTTGAAAGCGACTCCGGAAGACCGTTTTCTTTCATGCCTACCCAATTATCACGGCAACGTTTACATCGGCACGTTTTCAGCGCTGATGGCCGATGCCGTGGCGATTCTTGAGAGCCGGTTCAGCGCCTCCCAATATTGGCAATGGGTCGAGCAGTACGATGCCACGGTGCTGACCCTGCACATCACCCCCATGAACGTACTGCTCAAGCAGCCGCCTCGCCCCGATGACGCCGATAATCCCGCAAGAGCCGGAATTTTTCTGGTCGGTGAGGGCGCCATCCCATTTTTGAACCGTTTCGGTTTGTCGCTGGGTCTTTCCATGTACGGCTCCACCGAAGCGGGTGGGTTTTGCACCATGAGTCCCTTCGGTCCGGATTCGACGCACGATTCTCGGTTTTCAGGAAAGCCCCGAGATGATATCGAATTGCAGATATGGGATGAAAATGATGAGGCGGTGCCGGCGGATACAGTGGGCGAGATTGTAATTAGGGATAAGGTCGCACACACCATTTTCTCCGGCTACTACAACATGCCGGAGAAAACCGCCGGCACGTGCCGTAATTTCTGGTTTCACTCCGGAGACATGGGATATCTGGATGCGGCGGGCGCACTTCACTTTGTGGGCCGCGCAGAGGAAAGCATCCGGGTAAAGGGGGAATTCATTCCGGTGGATAAACTGGAAGCCTGTGTCCGCCGGCATCCGGCCGTAGAGGAGTGTGCGGCAGTGGGGGTTCCCTCGGACATCGGTGAAGAAGACATCAAGCTTTTCATAAAGCTGCAGACCGGCGCCGATCAAGACCCGGAGGCGGTCTGCAATCATTGCCGAGAACACCTTCCCCGTTTCATGATTCCCCGGTACATCTCCTACGTGGATGAATTTCCACTGGCCAGCAGCGCTATGAAAATTCAGAAGGTCAAGCTGAAAGCGGAGGGTGTGGGAGCGGCCTGGGATCGATTGAAAAATTCTGAAAACTTGCAACAAACAGAGCGCCGAGTTGGGAGATGAAATGAAACAATATGATGTCATCGTTGTGGGGGCGGGAATCGCAGGGCTGGGCGTTGCAGCGCTTCTTTCCAAAAAGGGTTACAATGTCCTGCTCCTGGAAAAAGAGCCGATTCTGGGCGGGCGATCGACGTCTTTCGAATTCAAGGGCTACCTTGTGGACATCGGACTTCACGCCATTGCCAGCCTCAGTTCCAGCGGCATCGGGCAACTGCTGGCAGAGACCGGGGCCGAACTGCAAGAGGTGCCCATCAAACCGTCCTTGATGCATTTCGATTTGGACAGCCGTGCCTATATGCGGGCAACCTCTCCTGAACGGTTCGGCCAAGAACTGTACCAAGATTTTATCCGCCTGGTCCGGGCGGTCTCCCGGATGGACCGTAACGAAATAGACGGCTATCATGAAATTTCGGCGCAATCGTGGATTATGGACAAGTTCGGAAATCCCGGCTTGCTGGAGTTTTTTAAGAAGATTACCGGCTTTTCCGGACAACCGATGGAAAAGGTATCCGCAGGCGCCTTTCTGGAAACGCTAAACGATGCCCTGATTTCCGAAACGACCATCTGCTACCCGGCCCATGGGGGCATCAAGGCCCTGCCTGACTGCCTGGAGAAAGTGATTCTGAACAATCAGGGGGAGATCATCACCGACATCCGTGTCAAGAGATTGTTTTTGTCAGGAGACCGGACAGCTGGGGTCAAGGCCGGGATATCACGCCCTTCCTACGTTGCCGAGCTGGACTTTTATGCCCCCACCGTCGTTTACACCGCCCCTCTTGTCAACCTGCCTCGATTCCTGCCAAAAGACAAAATGCCCGCAGAAATGGCAAACAAGCTGGAAAAGATCCGATCTGCCGATTATTATTACAACGGTATCGTATTGGGTGCGCGATCCAGCTTGATGGAAGGATTTTCCGAGCAGTTTTTTCAATGGACCTTTGATCGCTCCGGCATGGATTGGCATGGCATCGTAACCGTTCCCACCTATGCGGATCCTGATCTCGCGCCGTCCGGCCACCATCTGCTGTTCATCGATTCTCACGGCCCCATGCCCTATGGAAGGGCGGATCTGGCTAACCAGCGGCAGGAGGAACTCATCGCTTTGGCCCGTGAGATCTGGCCGGATTTCGATCAACAAATCGACTGGATCCAGAAGCTCATCTACCCCACCATACTTCCCCTGGCCCAGCTCAACCTCACCGGACCGCACCGCCCGGGTTTTCATGTGCCCGAGATTCGCGGTCTATATCTGGCAGGGGATGCGACGTACCTGACCGGTTCCGGCATCGGCAGTGCCGTAAAGAGCGCTCTAAAATGCGTTGAAGAAATAGATAACAAGACAAACGCCTGACCCGGACAGGTCTCCAATCCCCAAAACCCGCCTTGACATACGAATGGCGTGCTTTCAGAAAATCACTCAGAGCCCAAGACCGAATCATCCTAATCAACAATATGTTGTGTTATTCCTTGACATGATACACTACAAGTTGTATCAGAGGAGTTAACCTTTTCTTATCTCCAGTTGACGGATACTGATTTGATGATCCATTTCAAACGGCTTCAAAGGTTGTTGCTTTACGGACTGATGCTCCTTTCGGTATCCGTTTTTCTCGGCGCCTATCCGCAGCAGCATGAGGACATCCGGAGTCCGGCCGAAGCATTGCAGCCGGTGTATTCATATCCCACGTTCCGGGATGATATGGATTATCGGTATCTTACTTTGGCCATACAGCGAAATATCGAATACCTGAGGAGACTTCCTCCCCGTTCGGTTTTTGTTTACGGTCCCCATACCTTTACCTGCCGCCAGGTAATGGAAAGTCAAAAAGCCTTCCTGGCCATCGTTACCCGGGGCTTAACCGATGAAGAACTGAACAGAGAAATACGGAAACATTTCCGGATATATCGTGCGGCCGGGAGTTCTGAAAATCGGAAAGTCCTTTTTACAGGGTATTATGAACCTGTATTCGAAGCGAGCCTAAAACGCAGCAGTGCGTACCGATACCCCTTGTATCGAAAACCGGATGACCTCATCAAAATCGATTTGTCGCAATTTGATCAAAAATATCGGGGTCAAACCATAATGGGCCGGTATGACAACAATTCTGTACGGCCTTACTATACCCGGCTTCAAATCGAGCTGGGGGGGGCACTGGAAGGCAAAGGACTGGAAATCGCCTGGCTGAAAGACCCTCTGGACGTATATATGCTTCATGTCCAGGGAGCCGGACAGTTGAGTCTAACGGATGGTGGCTCCATTTATGTCGGATATGAGGCTTCTAACGGGAGAAAGTATCGAAGTTTCGGTAAGTATCTGATGGACAGGGGATTGCTTGCCCCGAACCAGATGAGTTTAAACAGCATCAGGCAATATCTCGTCCGGCATCCGAAAGTCGTTGACGATGTATTGAATCACAACGAGTGCTACACGTTTTTTGAAAAAGTAGCGCAGGGTCCTTTGGGAAATATTAATGTTCCGCTCACCAGTGGAAGATCTTTGGCCCTGGACGACAACCTGTTCCCGAAAGGGGCGCTTGCCTTCATATCAACCCAAAAACCCCGGATGAACGGCCGGGGAACAGTCTCGGGGTGGACTTCATTCTCTCGATTTGTCTTGAACCAGGACACCGGTTCAGCCATTAAAGGCGCCGGCAGGGCAGATCTTTATTGGGGGAGCGGTCCTCGTGCCGGTGCAGAGGCATGGCAGATCAGACACGACGGCGATTTATATGTCCTGATTAAGAATCTCTGATATACGGTCGTGTCAATACCTCTATTTTTCCTCATCGAGTCTTTTGCTCATCCGCGCAAGGCGAAGGACCCGA
Source organism: Deltaproteobacteria bacterium (assembly GCA_013349495.1). GTDB lineage: Bacteria > Desulfobacterota > Desulfobacteria > Desulfobacterales > SURF-15 > DUZK01. The sequence continues at coordinate 6,585 of DUZK01000074.1, read as the reverse complement.
TAAGCATCCGTATCTCCTAAGCCGGGTATATAGAAGTTTCCATGTTCGGACAGAATCCTGTCACTGATCTGTCCATAGGTTTCTTTGTCGATGAGCATTCGAGCTTCGGCAGCCTGACTTTCCAGTTTGGAGGCAAGATTAACGGAGTTCCCAAGATAGGTAAACTCGGTTTTGATGTAATTTCCCAGCAATATGGCATAAATTTCTCCTGTTGAGATGCCGATTCGGACGCTGATATTCTTATCCACGTCATAGTCTTTTTTCAGTTTACGGTTTTTATGCTGAAGGGCGCGCTGTATGTCTTCACCGGCCTTGACGGCGTTGAATGCGATTTCCGGGTTTAGGGAGTACCCGTGTTCGAAAATAGCCATGAAACCGTCCCCAAGAAATTTATCGATATAACCGTTGTGCTTATAGATGATGAGGTACATCCGATCGATCAATTCATCCACCATTCGGACCGTGATGTCTTCATCGGCCTGCCGCATCATACCGCTGAAGCCGACGATATCCACAAACAAGGTGGACGCAAACAGCTTTACCGTTGCCCGGGCCTCCTTAAACGGACTGATTTTCCGATCCATCCGGTTTCTCACAAACGTGGCGTCTTCATATACCAAATCCGAAGTCAGGAGCTCTCGGGCCTTGTATTTATCGATCGTCCTGGATGCGTTAAAAGAGCGGATGATTGTATTCTTGATACCCAGAACCATGCCCAGCTTGGCAGCATCTCTAAAAAAATGAAGCGCCTTGTCTTCTTCATTGACATCATAAAAAAGGGCGCCCATCTCAAACAAAGCATCGGCCATGGTTTGATTCGATTCCAAATTCTGATCTTTGAATACGGAAAAGAGGTTGTTCAATTTATATTCTGCCTGTTCATAATCGAATATTTTTCGATAAATCTTTGCAGATAGAAGCTGGCCCTGGGTCAGCTCCATGAACATTCTGTTATCTTTGAATTTCGATTCCAAAGCCTGAACCATATCCAGTGCGATATTTATGCGGTTGAGGAGGTAGTAAAATTCAGCCTGCTCAAGCTGGGTGGCAAGCTGGCCATGTATATCGCTGATTTTATGAAATATATCCAGTGCTATTTCAAGATCGGTTTGGACTCGGTGTTCGACCAGGCCGATTTGCCGGTTTATCCGGCTAAAGTTAACCAGAGCCTCTCCATATGACCGGGCAGCAGCTTCGTCGGCTTTATCCGACTCATGGTCTTTCGATGCATGTTCTTTTTCCAGTGAAATATATCGTTTGGCATGGTTGTAACGGCCCAGATTCAGATTCACGATACTCAGAAGGGAGTAGATTTTTCCAAGGAATCCCGACAACTCGGAATCGGAAAGAGCCAGCGCCAGGGCTTCTTTAAGATACGTTTCTGCATCCAGATAATTTAGCTGGGAAAGGTGAACATCGCCCAGAGTAATATAGACTCTCAGAATCCATTGCCTGAATATTGTATCGCCGCTGTCTTCAAGCAGGCTCAAGGCTTCATCCAGCAATTGCTCAGCCCGGGGATGATATTTCGTCTTTTGGAGAATAAGGCTTTTGTGCCACCGGATGACGGCATCCAATTGGGGATTTCGGATATAGTCGGAAACCTGCTGCTCGAAAAAACAGAGAGATTCCAACAGTTCGGGTGTCGAACCCTTAAGGGAAAACGAGTGAAAGATCTTCTGGATGGTTTTGATGTCGTTTAAGATCTGATCGGTTTGAGACATGTTGACCCTCTTTGCGTCTTAAATCAAAATCCATTCGCTTTCGATCCTTGCGATATCCTCCAACAGACTTTGTTTGAAATCTTCTATACGACCTGCATTTTCTTTCAATGTTTCGGCGGATTCGTCACGTTCAAGTTCATCGATTACCACTTTATACAAATGGGGCCTGAGTTGTGAGTATACCTCAGTATCTCTGAAGGTTTTTTTGTCGATTTCAGTGGAAAGCATGCTTCTGCAGGAGCGGATTAACTCACGTCTTCTGGCTTGCCGTTGCCTGCGCTTTTCTACTCCCCAGTGTACCCAAGGGGCAATGAGAGAGCCGATGAAGCCACCGGCTACACCGAAAATTGCTGCAACAAGATAAAATAAAATCTTATCGTTCATGGAACCTAAACCTTTCTATTTGTACTTATCGGCCAAATGGACATGTTTTTTTAGCTGTCCGATCTGCGGTCTAGTAAAGCAGGTTTGATCAGATTATGAAAGTGTTTTTTAAGATTTCCATGTATGTCCGAAAAACTGGAATCAGAAAAGATGGTTTAAATATACGCAGAATCGATGATGTGTTGAATGAATTGAGAATAAATGTTGAAGAGACTAACCGTTTTCGACCATTTCCTGCTCGAAAAGCTTCCTATATCTAAAAACTTTTTTAATGTACCGTTTTGTGGTTTTATATGGCGGAACCCCGTTATATTTTTTGACTTTTCGGCTTCCGGCATTATAAGCGGCCAAAGCCAATGAGTGATCTCCGTCGAATTTGTTTAAAAGTTGGCTGAAGTATTTCACTCCGGCATGAATATTCTGCTCAGGGTTAAAGACATCCTTCACGCCGAGCGATTTGGCCGTTCGGGGCATCAACTGCATCAATCCCCTCGCTCCTCTTTTGGATACCGCCTTGGGGTTATAATTGGATTCAGCCATGATAATAGCCCGTATGATTGCAGGATCGACCTTGTATTGGTTTGCCGCCGCCAATATTATGGGCATATACGGGTCGTTGGAGGCCTGGTCCTCATCAGAAGATGAGCGGTCCGGTTCCAATTCTTTAAGATCCCAAACGTCAGGCTCAAATGGTGATTCAGAGAAAGAGGTGTAGTTGATGGATATTTCGATATTCGGCATCCTCTCCTGCCTGCTGTGCTGAAACGAAAAGTTCGCTATAACCGGTACGATGGCCAGGAGATATATCCAGCTGAATCGAATAATGTGGGTTGGTTGTATGGGCTTGTTGTCAATCATATTGTTAATTAATGGTCATTAGGAATTTGCTATAGGATTAACTATTTTTTAGATCATTTTTTACAGCAGAAGCATGGCTTTTGGCAATACGTCAAAAGTATGGTTTATCTTCGTATTTTTTGGGTTAAAAATCGTAAAAAGAGACTAGACATATCGTACTAAAATACTAGATGCGTAGCCGGTCTCAACGGTTCTGTCGATTCAGAGAGACAATCACTATTGAATAATCATCAACCTTATCAAATAGTTAGTCTATGCAAAAATTGTTTGGAGATCGGCCCTCATATCCTAGGACTTTATCCGATTGGCGGGTGTAGATCCTGTTTTCTTGCTTTTCATAAGCGGTGATAATGAGTCCCCTTCAATAACAACCGCATCGAATGGAGAGGTATTCTTGAATATTTCCAGTTCCTTGCGAGCTTCTGCCAGGGTTTCATAATGCCCAATCCGGACGGTATGCCACGGGGTGCCCTTTTTATCCGTACTATCAAAAGCGTAGGGCTTTTGTCCCATCTGTTCCAAGATATGAATTCTTTCATCAGCATTCTTTTTCACAAGAAAAGCACCCACTTGCATGGTAAATGCGAAGGCCTTTGGAAGCTGTGGAACTGCCATTTTTTCCTGGTTTTTGGGTGATGGTGCGGGTGCAGGCATAGTCTCTACGGATTTGACGGGTTCCGGTTCGGTTTTCGGAGCAGGCATGGGGGGCTCCTCCACCTTCACTGATTTTTCCGTCGTCGGTGTGATATCCTTGCCGACATCCTGTTTCACAACCGCTGTTTGCAGCTCCGTAACAGTGGGATTCATCTCCGGTGCCTTGGATACGTTTTCCATGACTTTTGGCGGTGCCGAAGGCATTTTCTTGCGTATCACCGGAGTTTGAGCCACCGGTGATTTTGTCATCTCCACGGACTGCTTGTCCTGCTTGGCCGCCATGTTGAGCTCTGAAGGGATTTCCATCATGCGGAGCCATATGAAGGCAGCAATGCCCACTATCAGGATGAGAGTTGCAGCGCTCGCAGATATAATTGTCGTTTTTTTTGATATGGCCATAATGTCCCCCAATAAGCGGTTGGGATTCTTATTTATTTATCTATCTATCCATATTTTCAATATATTTTTTCCATCTTCTCTTCGGTATTCCATTGCCTTTCGTATCCGCCGAACCAGATTGATGCCGAGACCGTTTTCAATTCGCTCCATGGCCGGTCGAGATTGGTCCGGTCTCGGCAAAGCCAATGGGTTGAACGCCACGCCACCATCCGTGAAGGTGATGGCAATCCTTTCGGTATCAATATCAAGATCCAAGTCGATGGGGTGAGCATCCGCATCCTCGTAACCGTGTTGTACGATATTCATAAGGAGCTCTTCTATCACCAGGTTCACGGCGTTATTGATTCTGGGTGATAGCTCGATGGGAGTTAAAAACTCCGTTAGTGCTCGATTGACCTTGGTGAGGTCTTCCCTGTCGTTCTGAAGGGAGATGGACAGCGTATTGCTCAATTTGAAACCTCCACCTTGATATCATATCGCACTGATCATAAAAAGATGAGAATTCAGTGTCAAGAGAAAGGGTTAGAATGAAAAGAATTACTTATCGAGCTTTAAGCCTTTCAATATCTCAAATCTGCCGTTTATTTGATCTTTTTCGCACCTGCAATCTCCATCGTTTAGATTTGCCCCGCACTTTTGGCAAAGCCCCTTGCAGGCTTCCTCGCAAAGCGGTCTTTGGGAAAGACTCATGATGAATTGTTGTTGCAAGGCGTCTTTAAGATCGATCTCTTCCCCGTCAAAATGCGTCATTTCTATTTCGTCGGCTGTTAGTTCCTTGCCCTGAAAATCCCCCTCATCCGTTGTATCCGGAATGCTGCGGGCAAACGTCATGTCGAAAGCCTCGGACAAGGGCCTATTAAATTCTGATAAACAGCGGCTGCAATATAATTGGACATCTGTTTTATATGAACCGCTCATTCTGTATATTTGTCCGATCGCTTTTACTTCGACACTTAATTTGATGGGGGATATGAATTTACATTCTCCGGTTTTTTCCAGATCCTTCAGGATCGGAAATACTTCAGGGGATTCCTCACGTTCGATGAGAATACCGCTTTCCGGAATATCGGTTATACGCACCGGCAAGTTCTTCATGCTGTTACTATTCGATTTTTACTTCTTTGAGGATTTCAATTGATTCCAAGACTTTGCCACAGCCGATCACAACCGTGGATAACGGGTCTTCAGTGACGGTAATGGGAAGGCCGGTCTCTTCTCTGAGGAGTTTGTCGAGATTTTTCAACAAGGCGCCGCCGCCGGTCAACACAATGCCACGGTCTACAATATCTGCGGCCAACTCCGGTGGGGCCTGTTCCAAAACGATTTTAACCGTTTCCAGAATGGCATCGATTTGTTCCGATATCGCACCGCGTATTTCTTCGGAGTCTATTGTCAGAATCTTAGGGATACCCGAAACAAGATCTCTACCTTTGACTTCAATGGTCTCGAGATTTTCCGGGTCCGGATACGCGTTTCCGATGGAAATCTTGATGGTCTCGGCCGTTGTTTCGCCGATCAGGAGATTGTAGTTGCGTTTGATATATTGCATGATGGCGGCATCCAACTTGTTACCGGCCACCCGGATAGATCGACTGCAAACGATACCCGCAAGGGAGATGACAGCCACCTCGGTCGTACCCCCGCCTATATCGATAACCATGTTACAGATGGGTTCAGTAATCGGAAGCCCCGCACCGATTGCAGCCGCCATGGGTTCTTCAATCAGATATACTTCTCTGGCTCCCGCAGATTCCGCAGATTCTCTGACTGCGCGCTTTTCCACCGGTGTGATACCGGATGGGACGGCAATGATCACCCTAGGACGAATGAATTTGCTCCGCCGGTGTACCTTTTGAATAAAATGCCGAAGCATCGCTTCGGTCACTTCAAAATCAGCAATAACACCATCCTGCATTGGGCGAATGGCGACAATGTTACCGGGAGTTCTTCCCAGCATGTTTTTTGCTTCAGCACCGACGGCTATAACCCGATTTCTGGACCGCTTATCCGTGCGTACAGCAACCACCGAAGGCTCGCTCAGCACAACCCCTTTGCCCTTCACATAGACAAGGGTATTGGCGGTTCCGAGATCCACAGCTAAGTCATCCGAAAGCACACCCAAAAACGAATCTAGAACTAGTCCCATTTTGTTCCGCCCTGCTGAATAATAGTCTGGAAAGCGTTATCATGAGAGTTTAGGAAATGATTACCGAAGGATATGCTTGAAGTCAAATAATAAATTGTTGTAAATATAGAACACGATCCCGTATATTCCGGCGGAAACGATTTAGTTCAAGAAACAAAAACAGGCGATAGTACCAATTCATGATGGACAGCATGGCGTGTTTATCATGGCAAAACTTTTTTCATCCTGCCACCAAGACACTGAGGCACGAAGAAAAAAATAAAAAATAATGTCTTTGTGTCTTTGTGACTTTGTGGCGTATTGTTTTTTGGCACTTTTCCGGCTTGACCGGGTTAGGTATATTAATCGATTTAACCGAAGGATATGATCATGGCTTTAGAAATAAGATATTTAGGTTGGACGGCGTTTGAACTCATCACT
>DUZK01000073.1 GCA_013349495.1 Deltaproteobacteria bacterium | reverse complement strand
CATCAAGGGCTTTGTTATACGCTGTCATGACTTGGTCCAGAGATGTAAAAGCCTTTTTTTCTTTCCAGCCGGTATAATAACGAAACCCGGCGATGGAGAAAATGATGATTAAAAAAGCCGCAGCACCGTACATGATCTGCAGATGATACGTCCTAAAAAACCCGATCATTCTGCCGGTAAATGTCATGAACTCATCCGGCTCCTTCAACAGCTGTTTTCGTGTTACTCTCTTTGTGGGTTTTGCCACCGTCTACCTCCAAATTATCAAATAGTTAAAATCTATTTTGTATTACCACACAAGCGACTTATGAATCCACCCCTGATCCCCGTCTGCATGCTCCACCTGAATCCAGTATCCCTTGCGTCCGAGAACCTTGAAGGAGATGCCGTCCGTAACCGTAAATTCAACTTTATTTTCGGTGCCGGGCCCTGATCGTATATTGCACGTCTTCTTGATGGAAATTACCGTATCCATTTTTTGGAGCAGCGAGTTGTGGATCCAGCCCTCGTCTCCTTCAAAATCTTTAAAATAGAACCAGGGTCCTTTTTTATTCAATACAGTGACGGGGTGGTATTTCCATACCTGCCACAACTTTTCGTAGTTTGTGCCGGGCCCTGAGCGTATATTGGCCAATTCGGAGGATACGGCGTATCGTTCAGCAGCAGCAGCCGGAAATTGAAGCAAAAACACGACGCTCATCATCAGAACCAGCTGTCTCTTTATGCGATACCCGTTCATAGTTATAAAATTAAAGGTTCCTTTAGGCCCTTCGATATTCTTTTTCTTACGTCTTGCATCAACCGGCTTGTCCGGATTGGGAATCAGCAAATAAGTTCATTTTCTTCAGAACATAAAAACCCTTCTCGGTCGATCCAATCGGGTAATCCCCGCTTCTCTTGCGGCTTCTATGGCCTGTTGGAACTCTTTGTCGGAAATGGGCCGTATGAGATCCTTTATTTCAGCGGCCCTACCGCAAGGGCGGTATTGAGACATGATATTTACATAAGTATCGGGTGAAATTTTCCGGGCCAGAAACCCCATCACCTCTCGTGTGTCCGCATGATCTTTGGGCAATACCAGATGGCGAACCAGCAACCCCCGCTGTGCGATGCCGTTTTCGTCAATTACCAGATCTCCCACCTGGCGATGCATTTCCACAAACGCTTTTTTGGCGATTTCCGGATAATCCTTGGCGTTGCATGTTTTCTCTGCAATATCCGAATCCCAGAATTTAAAATCCGGCATGTAAATATCAAACACACCGTCCAGCAATTCTAATGTCTCTACCTTATCATAGCCGCCGGTATTGTAAACCAGGGGCACGGAAAGTCCGTTTTCCACGGCAATTTCAAGAGCGGATAAAATTTGGGCCACCACATGGGACGGCGTTACGAAATTGATATTATGGCAACCGATATTTTGAAGCTGCAGCATTATCTGCGCAAGTTGTTCGGCGATGACAACCTGGCCATGGCCCTCATGACTGATATCGTAGTTCTGGCAGAAGTTGCACATGAGGTTGCAGTGGGTAAAAAAGATCGTACCCGAACCGTTTCGTCCCACCAGCGGTGCTTCTTCGCCAAAATGAGAATTATAGCTTGAAACCAGAGCTTTGTCCTGCGTCTTGCAGATTCCTGAATCACCCGAGAGGCGATCCACATCGCATTCTCGGGGGCAAAGCGTGCAGCAGTTCAGCATTTGCTTTGCCGATTCTATTTTTTCCTTGAGAAACCCCTTTCGATGGGTTTCGATATATGCAGGCTGAAAACTGGGCATATGGCCAAATCGGACAGTGATCTGTCAAGCACCGGCTATCGCGTGTGACCCGGTATTTCATAAGTGGTACACGAGCCTCCGGCGCAGCTTCTCGATTCTGAAGTGACTTTTCCTTTTCCGGCTGAGCTGACGCCCAGGCTGAAATTGGTGGTGCTCATTATCCGTTCGAAGGTTCCAGAATCGCAGGACGGGCATTTCATCTCTACTTTTTCACCATCGTTTAAGATGAGCAGCTCGAATAAATTTTGACAGTCAAGACATCTGAATTCATATATGGGCATGTGAATCTCCCGGTTTTTTAATCGCAAGAAAATTGCATTTTTACGCTTATAGTACCAGGATTGTCAAGAAAAGGAAATTAAGAATTTTCAAGCAGTTCTCGGGCATGGGAAAGGGTGGCCTCGGTAATTTTCTCTCCACCCAGCATCCTTGCGATTTCTTCAACCCGCTCGCCTGGATTCAACGGGCGGATGTCGGTTCGGGTTCTTCCATCTGAAACGTGTTTGGAGATCTGAAAGTGTTGGGCTCCGAATTTTGCAATCTGTGGAAGATGGGTGATGCAAATGACTTGATGATATCGGGAAAGGGCGGCAAGCTTCTTACCCACCACTTCTGCCACCCCGCCGCCGATGCCGGCATCCACTTCGTCAAAGACGACCGTTTCCACCGATTCGGTTTCTGCAAGAATGGCCTTTAAGGCCAGCACTACTCTGGAGAGCTCGCCGCCGGAAACAATGCCGGCCAAAGGTTTTAGCGGCTCTCCCACATTCGGAGCGATGAGAAATTCAACGCGATCCATACCGTATTCCGAAATGAGATGGTCTTCGATGGTGAGATATGGACTGGTGCGATGATCCACCGGAAGGGTATCAAAAGTAACTTCGAATTTTGTTTTATCCATTCTGAGAGTGGCCAGTTCGGACTCCACTTTCCGGGCCAGTGATTCAGCCGTCTGTTTCCGCTTTTTAGAAAGACCGAGGGCTGAGTGGCATAATTTTTTATGCTGTGTCGCCAGGGTCTTTTCAACCGCTTCGATTTTTTCAGGAATATTTTCTATGCTCAAAAGCGCTTCAGTTACTGTTTTCAAGTGGTTGAGGACCGCATCAAGAGTTCCGCCGTATTTGCGCTTGAGTCGATGCAGCGCATCGATTCGAGCTTCTACTTCTTCCAGGCGTTGCTCATCGGTTTGAAGTGAGGTCAGATAGCCTCTTAAATTTTCCGTGATATCTTCCAGGTGAAACCTGGCGACGGAAAGGTCTTCCTGAATCCTTGAAAGCGTCGGGTCGATTTCACCGGCTTTTTCCAGATGCTTTCCGGTGGTTATCAGCGTTTCAATAACTGCACCGTCTCTACTGTAAAGTGTTTCAATACTGTCATAAACGGTTTGATAAAGCGCTGCACCGTTTTTCAATCGTATCCGTTCTTGCTCAAGGGACTTGTCTTCATCTTTTGTAATTGCGGCATCTGCAATTTCTCTTTTCTGAAAGCGGTAGAGCTCTGTCTGCTCGGATTGGCGATCTTGGAGCTTCACCAGGTCTTCAAGCCGCTTGAGCACGGGTTGCATTTCATGATAGGTTTGATGGATTTCAGATCGCAAGGGCAAAAGTCCGCCCAACTGATCGAGAATGAGCAAATGATTGTCTTCCTGGAGTAGGCCCTGGTGGGCGTGCTGCCCGGAAATACTGGCCAGATTTTCGGTGATTTTAGTGAGAATGGCTGCGGTGACCATCCTTCCGTTGATGTAGGTTCTGCTGCGATCGGCGCGGGATATGATTCTTCGGATCAGAAGCCCGTCCTCTGCATCGTAGCCGAGTTCCACAAGCGTCTTTGATAGTGAATTGTCGGATGACAATCTGAACTGCGCTTCCAGTTCGGCAGATTCCGAACCCGATCGAATCAGCTGGGGGCTTGCACGGCTTCCCAAGAGCAAATTGACGGCATTGATGATGATCGATTTTCCGGCGCCGGTCTCACCGCTTAAGATGGTCAGTCCTCGGGAAAATCGTATCCTAAGATCATCAATGATCGCAAAATTTCGAATCGAAAGTTCCGTAAGCATAGATTGCCCAAAAATAACAGGTTGTTATAGGATCAGAATAGAAGTTGCCCCCATATTTTTTTATGGCACAAGCCGACAAGGATGTAAAGATGCTTGTGGATTTCCGCTTTTCCAACGGAGGTTTTAAATAGGCCGTGATTTGGCCCGGCGCATCTGGTATTATGGGATCAACTGGATTGAAACCGGGTGTTTGTCTGATGAAATTTGACGGATTTAATATCGGATCGGTTCGATTGCCCAATATCACCGTAATGGCGCCGTTGGCCGGTATCACCAACTTGCCGTTTCGCCTCATGGCGAAGCAGGCCGGGTGCGGATTGGTCTGTTCAGAGATGATCAGCGCAAACGGTTTGGTTCATGATTCCAAAAGAACATTTCAACTCCTGGACACGGTCCCGGAAGAGAAGCCCTTGTCGGTGCAGATATTCGGAGCAAATCCTTCCATTATGGCTGAAGCCGCAGCCATTGTTGAGTCAAACGGTGTTGAAATTCTGGATATTAACTTCGGGTGCTCGGTAAAAAAAATCATCAGGGCCGGATCGGGTGTTGCGCTTATGAAAGATCCGGAAAAGGCGGAAGCGGTTTTAAACGCCGTCCGGAAGGCCGTAGATGTCCCGATGACTATAAAAATCCGAAGCGGGTGGGAAGCTTCCGGCAGTCAAGCCGTCAACATTGCCCATATCGCGGAATCGTGTGGGGTGGATGCCATTTCCGTACATCCGCGAACTGCAGATCAAGGGTTTAGCGGAAGGGCGGACTGGTCCGTTATTTCAAAAGTGAAGGCACAGGTTTCCATACCGGTGATCGGCAATGGAGATATTGTTTCTCCTGAAACTGCCGAAGCCATGCTGAACCAAACCGGTTGTGACGCGGTCATGATCGGGAGAGCCGCCATCGGAAATCCGTGGATTTTCCTTCAGCTCATGGCCCGTTTAGGAGAAACGCCCGCACCGGATATCGATTTGGAGACTCACTTTGATATGGTACGAAAATATGTGACCGCTTCAGTAAATTATTTCGGAGAAATAAACGGCTGCCGAATGATGCGGAGCAGGCTCTGCTGGTTTGTGAAAGGGTTGCCGCACAGCAGCAAATTTAGAGAGTCCATTAAACGGGTATCGACAATCGGTGAGGCCATCGAAAAAATCGATGGATATTACGATTCGCTTCGGAATCGATCCTGTCATCCCGGGACGTTAACCGAAACCGTCAATATCGATTCATGAAATGGGGATGAGCAGGCCGGCTTCCACCGGTTATTGCTGTTTAACGATATCGCCCGGGCGGATTCCCTCGTCCGTTACAACCACCGTTTCCGCCTTATCCATATGAATATAGGTGACCTGGACGACACCGGTCTTTTTCCCCGGCAGCAAAAACCGTTCGTCTGCGATTCCGTTGATGAGCTTGCCGGTGTCATATATTTCAAACCGGTCGCCGGGCTGAAGGCCTGCATTTTTCCCGGAGGAAATGATCACTTTCTCGCCTTCTTTTGAAACCACGTAGCTCTTCCAGGATTGGTTGACGAGGGAGTCACATATCTTCTCTCCCAGCAGGGTGGCGGAGAACTGAACTTTTTCTGATATTTCTACAATAGGAACTTGTCTTTGCTCTTTAATAAAGTGATAATCATCTTCTTCTATTTCTACTTCTTCGAGACGGTTTTCATCTAAAAGCTTTGCTCCGGTTTCGGTATCAAATACCTCTAAATGGATCTGGACTTGAAGATACGCATGATCGTCCCTGAGCCAGAAGATGCCCCTCTTTTTTTGATACGCTGAAACATTGTTGATGGATCCGGTGGCAATGGCGCCGATACCGGAAAGTCTGCCGACTTGAACCAGTTTGAGGTTGTCGATTCGCCCTGAACTCAACCTCGGCGGAGCTTTAAGCGGATTCGGATATCGCTCGTCTCCCGGCAGAATCAAATGGATATTGGTGCAGGCGGATTGCAGGGTTTCAGTGATTTTTTCCTGGAACAGTTCCTCTATCTTATCATTGGTGTAATAGGATTGATTTTCAAATTTAATGATGGCGATGGATTTCTTTAAATCCCCTTCGCCTGCCATCATGTCCCGGGTTATCTTTTTGGTGGTTCGCCGGGCCGTGTAATAGGTGGAGCATCCGATGAATGTCCAGATGTACACCAGAAAGATAACCATAGAAAAAAGCAGGATGCTGTTTGGTTTTGTTTTGGGGTTCGGTTTCATCATTTCCTCTCGTATCCCGCCGATACCCTTGAGGTCATACCACCGCGAGCCGTAAAATCGCCGACCACTTCCATCTGTTTGGGTTTCAACACCGATACCAGATCATCGAGAATCCGGTTTACCACATGTTCGTAAAAGATCCCCACATTCCGATATTGCAGAAGATAATACTTCAAGGACTTGAGCTCGACAATTTTTTTATCCGGCCGGTATCTAACGATGATACATCCGTAATCCGGAAGCCCGGTCATTGGGCAGACCGAAGTATATTCCGGTTGTTTGATTTCAATCTCAATATCCCTCTTCCCTGCGTAAGCATAATCGATGGGGTCCAGGATATCCGTTTTAACAGTATCCGGTTTTTCCAAATTATAGTTTACCCCAAAGCTGGGATTGTCCGGCATCTTAGCTCCTCATACAGATTGTAAGGCACACTGTTAATAGAGAAAAAAACCGTATCTGTCAAATGGTGTCGGGGCAACACACCTGTCAATGGGCCTCTGCCCAGTTGTTTCCGGAAGATATATTTACTTTCAAGGGCACCTTCAAATCCCAGACCCCTTCCATAACGTTTTTAACGAGATTTGAGACCGTTTCCACCTCTTCGGGCGGGACCTCGAACACAAGTTCATCGTGTACCGAAAGCAGCATGGCGGCTTTCAGGTTTTGTTCGGTTAATGCGGCATCGACCTGTATCATGGCGAGCTTGATGAGGTCTGCCGCAGTGCCCTGAATGGGGGTGTTGATGGCGGTCCGCTCGGCAAACCCGCGGACGGTGGGGTTTGCGTGATTAATATCAGGAAGCAGGCGGATGCGGTCGAGCAATGTGCTGGACTTGCCGGTCTCTCTGGCGTTCTCGATAGTCTGCTGGACGAAGGATTTGACCCCGCTATATCTCGAAAAATAATTATCGATATAGATTTTTGCCATTTTTTGGCTAATATTGAGCTGCTTGGACAAGCCGAAGGCGCTCATACCGTATATGATTCCAAAATTAATCGCCTTGGCTTGGCGTCTGAGTTCGGCGGTAATCTGATCTCCCGGGATCCCGAATACTTCTGCCGCCGTCCGGGTGTGGATGTCTTCCCCGTCATAAAACGCCCGGGATAGAATTTCGTCTTCGGAATAATGGGCCAGAATACGCAGCTCGATTTGGGAATAATCCGCTGAGACGAAACGCCATCCCGGGTGTGGAATAAAGGCGCTTCGAATCTGGCGCCCTTCTTCGGTTCGAATGGGTATGTTCTGAAGATTCGGTTCTGAACTGCTGAGACGTCCCGTGGCTGTAACCGTCTGATTATAAGAGGTATGAATTCTACCCGTATCCGGGTTGACCAAATCGAGAAGTGCATCGGTATAGGTTGATTTCAGTTTCGAAAGCGTCCGATAAGACAGAACCAGTGCGGGAAGTTCATGCCGGGCGGCCAGAGTGGTCAGCACATCCACGTCTGTGGAATGTCCGGTCTTTTTTTTGGTTTTTTTCTGAACCGGAAGCATTAACTTTTCAAACAGTATCCGGGAAAGCTGCTGGGAAGATTTGATATTGAACGTTTCTCCGGCAACGGAATAGATGTCGGTTTCGATTTTTTCCAGTTGATATTGAAACGAACCGGAGAGGTCCCGAAGCCTTTCCTGGTCCACGGATACCCCCTTTTCTTCCATTTTCATGAGCACCGGCACCAGAGGCATTTCAACCTTTTCCATGAGATCGATTAAGCCGAGCGCTTCCAATTCCGGCAAGAGGACGTTCCTGGCCGCCAGTGTGATATCGGCATCTTCGCAGGCATAGGGAACCGCTTTTTTTAACGGCACTTTACTAAAACCGACGTTTTTCTTCCCTTTCCCCGCGACATCTTCATAGGTGATGGTTTTATGATCCAAGAAATCGAGGGCAATTTGATCCAGGTTGTGAAAACGTTTGGAAGGATTCAAGAGATAGGACGCCAGCATGGTGTCAAAGGCCACTCCCTTGAGTTTAACGCCGTGCCGATTCAGGACCATCCAGTCGTATTTTATGTTCTGCCCGATTTTCGAAATATCAGGGTTTTCGAGTATGGGCCTCAACCGGCTGAGTGTCTCGTCCAGATCGAGCTGTTGAGGGGCATCCGGATCTTCGTGTGCGAAGGGGAGATAAAACGCCTCATCAGGGAAAATGGAAAACGACATCCCCACCAGTTCCGCCCGCATGGGATCCCGAGAGGTGGTTTCCGTATCAAGGGCGAAGGATTCCGCGCTTTTTAGCCGGTCCGTCAAGCGGGAAAGCGCTTCTTCGGTTAAAACGGCTTGATAGTCTTTTTTACGAAGATCCCTCTTTTTTTGAAATGCCTGTTGAAGCTGTTTGAATTCCAGCGTTTTGAATAAAGCGGAAAGCGTGTCCTGATCCGGCGGCATTATCCTGAACTTTTCCGGATCAAATGGAACCGGTACGTGGGTATCGATGGTCACCAGTTTTTTGCTCAAAACCGCCTGGTCTTTGTACGCCGTCAGGTTTTCTTTTTGTTTTTTTCGGGTGATGGTATGCGCCTGCTCATACAATGCTTCCAAACTACCGAAGGTTTGGATTAAATCCACGGCCGTTTTTTGACCGATTCCCGGCACCCCGGGAACGTTATCGGCAGTATCGCCGGAAAGCCCCATCACGTCGATCATCTGTTTTGGAGAAACACCGAAGGTTTCTTTGATTACGGCGGCATCTGTGGTTTTGTCTTTCATGGGATCCCAGATGACGGTTTTTTCTGTAACCAGCTGCATAAAGTCTTTATCCCCGGTCACCATGACCACGGAAAAACCGGCGTTCTCCGCGAGACGTGCAAACGTTCCGATTAAGTCGTCCGCCTCATATCCGGATTCCTGGAAAACCGGAAGGTTGAATCCTGTCGTAATATCCATGATGTAGGGAATTTGAACCGCCATATCTTCCGGCATGGGCGGGCGGTTGGCTTTATAGGCGTCATAGATTTCATGACGAAACGTGGGGCCTTTTGCATCAAAAATCATGGCGGCATATTCAGGCCTGTGGTCGTCCATTAACTTCAGGAGCATCCGGGTAAAACCGAATGCGGCGTTTGTGGGAAGACCCTTGGAATTGGTCAAACCCCGAATGGCATGATACGCCCGGTGGATGAAGGCTGTTCCGTCAATCAGATAAAGCGTTTTTTCCTGTTTCATGATAATCGCAACTTGATGGTATAGGAATTTCCTTTTTTTGGACGCGGATGAACGCAGATAAACATGGATTATAACGATTATAAAATATTGATATTTTTATCTATGCATATCTGCGTAGATCTGTGTCCTATTTAATTTATTTAATCAAAAAGTTAGTGACATATGGACTTATTGACAGCCTGTTGCCGCTGCATTAAAAAAATCTATACCACTTACCCTTTAAAACAACAAGCAGCCACGGGACTGCTTTGGTATGAGTGTGATGCAACCACCCAAAATGTCGAATCATAGAAAGCCAAGAAAAAGGCGGCGCAGGGAAACGGAAACCGAATGCCACTGTTGCGGGATCCGTGTCCCCTTTTGCTGGGGCTGCCGGTGCGGGTTTAGGATCTGCCAAGGATGCATGCAAGAAAATCTATGGGGAATGTCCTGCAACGGCATCACGTGGAAATGTCCGGACTGCGGAGGGCAGAACGGATTCGGGAATCAATAGCTATTTATTGTTCTTGTCTTTATCCTCGAGGTCCACAAAAACCCATACGGATATTTCCGGTTGGAATTCGCTGTCTGTTTTCAATTCAATGGTGTCGAAAAACCGGCCCTTTGTCGTTACCGTATTCTCAACCGTTAACTGATAGGCTGTCTGATCGTCTCTTTTTATATCTTTGAGTTCATACTTAATGTGGTTACCCTTTTCCGCTTTTGCGCTCAGAATTTTAAAATTATATTTTTTTTCCGGCACGATGTTTATGACGACCTTCTGGGTCGAGCCCACCGTCCCTTTTATTTTTGCATGCCGGGGATGCATGGCAAAGACCAACTCCACATCGCCGAAAAGGGTAAAGGTCAGTTCCTTGTTTTTTGGATCGTTTGTATTGATTTTGATGTGCTTTTTGAATTTTCGGCCGCCATAGCCTCCTGTGTCTCCTTTGATTTTTATCGTTCCCTCGCCGCCGGGAGGGATCTGTTTCGGATACGAAACAGCAGTGCAGCCTCAGCCGGTCCTTACTTTTTCAATGTTAAGCGTTGCCGTTCCTTTATTTTGAATTTGAAAGCCATGATGAATTTGGGTGCCTTCCGGAACCGGTTTGAACTCGTATTGAATCTCCGGCAGAACGGCAATGGGCTGGTCCGTGTCGGCAGACGCACCGGACCATGAAAACAAACCCGCCAAAAAGGAGCAGCAAACCAAAAGCAGCAAAATCGGCCCTCTTTTAATCATACAACCCTCCGAGCCCAATATTTTGTGAAATTTGATGTTTGAAACTCGCATATATCAATTAATTAAAGCCCCCTTTTCCTAAAGTCAAGGCGCTTTTGTCTAAACCCAGAACCCTTTCTACATCATATGCATGGGATCCACATCGATGGAGACGTTAACGGACCGGTTTTTCAGTATGGACGAATTTTCAAAAACGACCCGGCGGACAAACTGGTGGAGCGACTTGGCCTTCCCCCCCTTGATCAGAACTTGCCAGCGGTATCGGTTTGCAATTTTTGAAACCGGCGCCGATATGGGGCCTAAAACTTCCACCGAATCCGAATATTTCTTATGGGCTCTTTGCATTTCGCGGCAGGCATCGCCAATGGACCTGCCTGCCTGTTCCGTCAGATTCTTGTCTTTACCGGAGATCCGAATCAGCACGATCCTTGAAAACGGGGGGTAATTCAGTGCCTTCCTGAAGGTAATCTCTCTTTCGTAAAAGGCCCTGAAGTCTTGATCTCTTGCCGTTTCGATACTGAAGTGATCCGGGTTATAGGTTTGCAGAATGACCCGTCCCGGGCGATCCCCCCGGCCGGCTCTTCCGGCAACCTGTGCCAACAGTTGAAAGGTTCTTTCACCGGCTCTGAAATCCGGAAAATTCAGGGAGAGATCTGCACAGATTATTCCCACAAGGGTGATGTTCGGAAAATCGTGACCCTTTGCCACCATCTGGGTGCCCACGAGGATATCGATGCGGCCTGCGCGAAGATCTTTCAGTATACTGACCAAAGATCCCTTCCGGCTCGTGGTGTCCCGATCCATACGAACGATCCGGGCTTCAGGAAATAGTCCGGCCATGGCTTGTTCGACTTTTTCAGTGCCGAGGCCCAGATGATGAATTTTGGATGACCCGCATGCGAGGCAATCGGATGCGGATGCCTTGGTATGACCGCAATAATGACACTTGTAGGCATTGATATCCTGATGGAGGGTCAAGGAAATATCGCAGTTTTTACATCGAATGGTTTCCCCGCAGGTTGAACAGATGGGAAAACTGGCATATCCCCTTCTATTGAGGAAGAGCAGTACCTGTTCGTTCCGGTTGAGCGTATGCTTTATGGCTTGGGACAGCTCGGGGGTAATGAATCGCCTTATCCCGCGGGAGTCCCTGGATTGACACAAGTCGAGTACGGTAATTTCGGGAAGGGATCGTTCTTCCACCCTGTTTTCTAGAGTCAATTGTATATACTGATCCCGCTGGGAGTTGAAATAAGATTGAATCGAAGGCGTTGCAGACCCCAGCAAGGCCACGGCATTTTGAAGTTTGGCACGGACAACGGCCAGATCTCTGGCATTGTAACGCAACTGATGTTCTTGTTTGTACGAGGTGTCGTGTTCTTCATCCACGATGATCAGACCCGGATCAGAAAAGGGAGCAAAAACAGCAGATCTTGCTCCGATGACAATGTCCACTTCGTTTCTAAGGATACGCATCCATTGATCGTATCGCTCACCGGTCGAAAGCCCGCTGTGAAGAACGGCAACGCATTCACCGAATCGAGCCCGGAATCGCCGCTCGATCTGAGAAATCAGAGCGATTTCAGGGACCAGGACCAGGACAGAATATCCGTTTTGTAAGACAGCGGCGGCAAGTTGCATATAAACTTCGGTTTTTCCGCTGCCGGTGACGCCCGCCAAGAGATAGGTCTGAAATCCTTTGCCCAGTGCTTCTAAAACAGTGGTTACCGCTTTTTCCTGTTCTATGGTCAAGGAAGGTGCGGTGTCAGGGGGAATGGATTCCCCAAAAGGATCCCTGTAGACTTGCTTGTGGCAGATATTGAGATGACCCTTTTCTTCCATGGATTTAATCAGGTGAGATGCGGTGGGAACCAATTTCCTTAAGTGCTTGACCGACATCTCACCTTCGGATGATACGAAATCGATAATTTTTTTCCGGACTTGAGAGATGCCCTCCGATGGTGCGGGCGGATCTTGAATTCGGACAAATCGTTCCATCTTGGGTTTGGCAATCCCGTGCGTTAATCTCTTCTGCCGTATAATCAACCCCGAATTTTCCATCTTCCGGATCACGGCGGACGGTGACGAAATGTCTTTAAGAAATTGTCTGTAGAGATCTTTCAGACTGCAGCGGTTCCGGTGGATGTGATCTAAAAGCTGTTGCTCCTGATCCGGCAGGTTATGGGATGCGAGGGCCGATTTCCCTTTTTCCGTAATCGATAACGTTACCCGTTCGTAAAGATTGAGCCCCCCCGGCAACGCGGTTTTAATCACCTCTCCCATGGGATGCATGTAATAGGAAGCCGTCCATCTCAGAAACGGGATCATGGTTTCTGGGAAAATAGGTGCGTCGTCTAAAATGTCCTCAATCGGTTTGATGCCTTTGTCCGTATCTGCATTGCAGGATCCCAAAATGTAACCGGTGACACGCTGCTTTCCGAAAGGGACCAAAACTCTCCTTCCCACATCTGCAAAAGGAATGAATTCTTCCGGTACCAGATAGGTATAGGTTTGATGAACCGGTAAAGCCACTGCGACTTCAATGTGATATGGAGAGCCTTTCATCGATTACACTAACTTGCTGATTATATGGTATAATGCTAACAAATCGGCCTGCGGTTTGCTCTTTTCTCTTGACTAACCCACCACCATTTTCTACTCTGCAAATCGATTCCTGTCTGTATCCAATGAAGCGTCCGATTTTAATCGAAAAAGTCATTCCCCAAAAGGCAGGTGTGCCCGGAACAGACGTAAAAAACATATCAACGTGTCAACTCTTTTCCCTATTCAAACTTAAACCGTATGGGGGTATATATGCATAAAATGGTCAAACAATCCACGGTTCTTTTCACCATATTGACCCTGCTGTTGGTACCGCTGGCCGCACCCGTTTTTGCCAAGGACGCAGCTCAAAAATTGGCTGAGCGAAGCGGCGAGAAAATGGCTTTTGATATGGTGATTCTTCGACCGGCAGGACTGATCGGCACTGCAGCGGGAACAGTTATTTATCTGATATCCTTTCCTTTCTCCTATGCCGGTGGGAATCACGAGGAAGCATTTGAAAGCCTGGTAAAGAAGCCTGCTGAATATACGTTCAGAAGACCGCTCGGTGATTTTTAAACAGGCTTAACCATCATTGGATATAAAAGGACAAGGAGGCAGTCGTGACTGTTCATGTTGTTCGGCACCCGCTGATCCGTCATAAACTGGGTTTAATGAGGGAACATAATATCAGCACCAAAGACTTTCGCGAGCTGGCTTCGGAGCTGGCCGCCCTTCTCACCTACGAGGCGACCAAAGATCTCGAAACAGAGTCCAGAGAAATCCAGGGGTGGGCCGGTCCTGTCAAGGTGGAAGAAATCAAGGGAAAGAAGATTACGGTTGTCCCCATTTTACGGGCCGGTCTGGGCATGATGGACGGAGTATTTAACCTGATTCCTTCCGCAAAAGTCAGTGTGGTGGGCTTTTATCGAAATGAGGAAACTCTGGAACCGGTGCGGTACTACGTGAAAATGACCGGCCAGATCGAAGAACGGATCGCTCTTATTCTCGATCCCATGCTGGCCACAGGCGGCACCTTAAATGCCGCCATCGAACTTTTGAAGGAAGCCGGTTGCAGGAACATCCGGGGACTTTTTTTGGTGGCCGCCCCGGAAGGGATCAAACGGATTGAAGAGAATCATCCGGATGTGGACATTTATGTAGCTTCCATTGATGAACGGCTGAATGATATAGGATACATCCTGCCGGGTCTCGGCGATGCGGGGGATAAGATATTTGGGACAAAGTGATCTCCTGTCCTGATCTGTTTTTACCTCCTTTTTTGATTGAATATCCTTTCGTGAATCGTATTGAATAGTAAACGGAGCTCCAAATGGCTAAACTCTATTTTCGGTATGGCGCCATGAACTGCGGAAAGACCACGGCCCTGATCCAGGTGGATTACAACTACCGGGAAAGAGGCATGAACACGGTGATCATCAAGCCCGACACCGATACCAAGGGAAGCGACAGAGTGGTTTCCCGTCTCGACATAGAACGGGGCGTGGATATCGTGGCCGGCGAAACGGATGATTTGTATGTGATGATTGAAGACCGGCAGAAGGAGAAGGGTGCGGTTCATTGCGTGCTGATCGACGAGGCGCAATTTTTAAAGCACGCGCAAGTGGATCAGCTGTTCAAGGTGGCTGTAATTCTGGAGGTCCCGGTCATCTGTTACGGTTTGCGAACCGATTTCCGCTTAAACGGGTTTGAAGGGAGCGAACGCCTGCTGCTGCTGGCGCACAGTATTGAAGAACTCAAAACCATCTGCAAATGCGGTCAGAAAGCGGTGGCCAACGGTCGCAAGATCGGAAACCGGTTTGTCTTTGAGGGTGAGCAGGTGGCCATAGAAGGTAAAGACAGTGTGAAGTACGAATCCCTCTGCGCCAAATGCTATTTTAAGTATAAGAACGAGGATGATAAACGCCGCAGAACGGCCTTGAAATAAATTCCCTGATTTGGACTGCCGGACTGCCGATCCCAAACTAAAGTAGGCGGCTGGGAAGGAGGTATTGGACAGCCGCCTACGATAGAAGAATGGAAGCGTGTAGGGATGAAGTATCCGCTCCACACGGCTACACATTAAACATGCCACATGGTGGTATGTCAAGGATTATTTTTAAAAATGTTCCGACAGGCATTGCCTTCTTGGTGTTTATTTAGTCCTAAAAAACCTGGTCCTCTGGGCCAGGTCAGAGTTGTCCGGCTCTGCCTGAAGAAGCGTTGCAAGAGTTTGAAGTGAACTAAAGTTTAAAGTGAGCTAAAGATAAGGAAT
>DUZK01000072.1 GCA_013349495.1 Deltaproteobacteria bacterium | reverse complement strand
TGGGTTTTTTCCTGTTTCCAGAGCTCAATGAAGGCTTCCCGCTCCAAGGTCAGGATGACTTCTTCATCCACCTCGCTGTTGTCGCGAACATCACCGCCGCTCATGACATAGGCAATCTTTTCGGCAATGAACGCATCGTATTCGGAGATGAAATTGCCGTTGAGCATATTATGTATCTCAGCCCTGACCATACCTTGAGCTGCCTGGCCCATGACCCGAATGCCGCTTTTATTGGGAGGCGAATACCCGGTTTCCACCAGGCGGATCACTTCTTTTTTTGCTTCGGCGACAAGGTAATCCCGGTTCGCGATAATTTTATCGGCCGGACCCAAAAAGCCGTTCGCGCGCGCATCGGCTGCAGACGTTGATACTTTTGCCAGTGCAATGGACATGAAAGCGGGGATAAAAAACTTGGCCAGATCGATTTCCTGAATCGATTCCGGAATAGAATTCAGAACTTTCCGCCACAGGTTCAGGCAGCCGCCTCCGGCCGGAAGCAGTCCCACACCGAATTCCACCAATCCCATGTTCAGATCCGCATGGGCAACGATTCTATCCGAAGCCAGGCAGATTTCACACCCGCCGCCCAGAGCCAGACCATAGGGGGCAGTGACCACCGGAAAATATGAATATCTCGCTTTCAGCATTCCCATTTGAGCGTCTTTTAAGAAAGATTCCATATCCGAAAACTTACCCTGCTGTGCCAGACCGGCCATGAAGGCCAGATCGCCGCCGACAGAAAAAGTACCCGGCAGGCCGGTGGTCTGGTTGCCGATCACCACACCGATACCGTTTTGATCGACATACTCAAATGCATCATACAGGAAATCGACAATCTCCCGGTTTATGGCATTCATCTTGGTATGGAACTCGCAGCAGAAAACACCGTCGGCAAGATCGATCAGAGAGGCGGACGGGCAGGTTTTAACCAGTTTCTTTCCGGATTTTAGGCGATTTAAATGGATGATATTGGGTGTGGCCGGTTCTTCCTTATAATCGGCGTCTTTGAAATCATAATAGAAGAATTTATTGTTTTCGGACTTATAAAAGCGACCGTTCCCGGAGGTTACCATCTGTTTAACGGGTTTAGGAATCGAAAACCCGTCGGTCTCCATTCTTTGAATCGATTCCTCAAGACCGATGGCATCCCACAGTTCAAAAGGTCCCATTTCAAAGTTGAATCCCCATTTCATGGCCCTGTCGATTTCAAGGATGGTATCCGAGATTTCCGGAATTCGTTTGGCTGCATATATCAAACTGTCGGCAACGGCCTTCCAGGCAAAACGAGCGCCTTTGTCATCACCATATACAATTGACCGGATTTTATCAGGCAGTGATTCGGTTTTCCTGGCTTCCGCCAGGCAGGAAAAATCGGATCGATCATACTCGGAATATTCCAGAGTCGTCGGGTCTATTACCTTTCGGACTTTCTTGAATTCGGGGGTCAGTTCGGTTTTATAGAAACCGGCATTCGTTTTTTTTCCCAAAAGGTTTTGATCGATCATTCGAGCAATAAATTCGGGAACCCGAAAACCATCCCGGTCTTCATCCTCTGCTACCAGCTCATATGTATTTCCGGCCACGTCGCCGAGAACATCGAGACCCACCAGATCTGCGGTTTTGAACATAGCTGTTTTTGGGCGACCCAGGTTCCGGCCGAATAATGCATCAACCTCCGGAATGGTCAATCCGTCTTCCATCATCAACTGCATGGCTTTTACAATGCCGTAAACACCGATGCGGTTTCCGATGAAATTCGGGGTGTCCTTTGCCAAGACAATTCCTTTGCCGAGGATCCGTTCTCCAAAGCGTGTCATAAAATCGATAATTTCAGGTCGTGTGTCCTCACCGGGTATGATTTCAAGCAGTGTCATGTATCGCACCGGGTTGAAAAAGTGGGTGCCTAGGAAGTACGTTTTGAAATCACGACTCAGTGATTCGGATATTTTTTTAAGGGGGATACCGGATGTGTTGGTGGAGACAATGGCATCGGCTTTTCTCAGTGCTTCGATTCGACTAAACAGGTCCTGTTTTATCTTTAGATTCTCGATGACGGCTTCGATGATCCAGTCGCAGCCTTTGAGTTTCTCAAGATCGTCCTCCATGTTGCCGATGGTGATACGCGCCGTATCTTTTGGGTGCCGGAAAACCGGCGGATAAGACATGAAAGCCCGATCCAAACCGGCCTTGGCGATGCGATTTCGGGCAAGCGGGTCGTTTTTTTCAGCATCCTTTAGACCCGGGGGAAGGATGTCCAATAGCAGTGTTTTAACACCGACTCCGGCCAGAAGGGCTGCAATACCGGTTCCCATGGTTCCCGCACCGATCACAGCCGCCTGCCTGATTTTCCTGACCATGCCGACCTCCTATATTAAAATGAATGGATAGGGATTCCAGTTCTTTATTATATTTTCCATTTGCCGAAATGACAATAGCGCGGGCAAGGTTAACTTGATAGTATAGGAATTTCCTTTTTGGGACGCTGATGAACGCAGATTATTTGGATTAAGAAAAAAATATTATTATCTGTGTGTATCTGCGGAAATCTGCGTTCTATTTAACTTGAGAACGATGAATAACAAGGTTAACCTGTTCAAATCATATATGATATTGACATTCGGGATGCCGCTATCTATTATGCCTGCTTAAGCGATTCTCGGTTTATTTGCTATCTTACAACCCAACCCTCCCGCACGTATGCCGCGGGAAAGTCTTCTTTGGAGAGGTGGATTATGGGGCTTTATGACTTTACCTTTTATGATTTGATAATCCGCAATGCCGTTTGTTTCAAAGAAAAAGGCGCATGGTTCGAGGCCGTAGACGATCGAACGCTGACGTTTTCAGAATACAAGGAGAAGGTGGACCATCTGGCTTGCGGTCTCCAGCAAGCCGGTATCGAAAAGGGGGATCGTATCGGTGTCTTGGGAAAAAACAGTCTTGAATATTTCCTTCTTTACGGTGCTGCCGCTGCCTTGGGGGCAATCATGCTGCCCATTAACTGGAGGCTTTCGGCTGAAGAAGTGGCATTTAATTTGAACGATTGCGAGTCGAAGCTGGTTTTTGCGGACAAGGAATACGAGGAAGCGGTTCAAGGTATAAAAGAAAAACTTCCATCCGTTGAGAAATATTATTGCCTGGGTTCGGAAGGGGGCGGTTTTTCTGCTTTTGATTCGTTGATGGACAACCCGGGCAGCTTCGATCCGACTGAAGTATCAACCGATGACGGTTTCGTTATCATACACACGGCGGCTGTGGCCGGAAGGCCCAGGGGGGCCTTGCTGAGTCACGGCAATGTCCTTTGTGCGGACATGCATTTCGATTACCTGTTCAATGTGACGGCAGAAGATGTACATTTGAATCTCCTGCCGCTTTTTCATGTGGGCGGTCTCTTTATGGCCACCACAAGCTTTCATGCCGGCGCTCTGAACGTGAATATGGATAAGTTCGATGCCCTCCGGGCGGCTGAACTGATTGAAGAGAAGGGCGCTTCCATGATGTTTACATTTTCGCCGATTCTTTCCTCAGTTCTCGAACAGCACGAGCAGACGGGCAAATCGATCAAGACATTAAGGCTAGTGGCCGGTTTGGACACACCCGAGACCATAGAAAAATATCAACATTTGACCGGCGGGACGTTTTACTGCCTGTACGGCCAGACAGAGACTTCCTGCATGGCCACCTTTTGTGCCTACAATGAGAAACCCGGTTCTGCAGGTAAAATGCTTCCCCTGACCGTTGTGCAGCTTGTGGATGATTATGATCGTCCGGTTGAAACGGGCGAGGTGGGTGAAATCACCGTAAAAGGGCCGATGGTCTTCAAGGGCTACTGGAACCTGCCCGAAGACAATGCGTATACCTTTCGGGAGGGGTGGCACCATACCGGCGATCTGGGTCGTTTTGATGAAGACGGTTTTCTCTGGTATGCAGGACGCACGGCTGAAAAGGAATTGATCAAGCCGGGCGGCGAAAATGTCTATCCGGCGGAGGTGGAAAAGGCGATTCTCCAGCACCCGGCCGTAGAAAAGACGGTTGTTTTCGGCGTGCCGGATCCCAAATGGAAAGAGGGGATTAAAGCGGTTTGTCTGCTGAAAGAAGGGGAGGCCCTTGAGTCCAAGGCATTGATCGATTTTGTGGGAAATCGGATCGCGAGATTCAAGAAACCCCAGTATGTGGAATTTATCACGGATTTACCCATTCTGGACGACGGGTCGCCGGATAGGGCCAAGATCAAGGAATTGTACGGCGGGAAACAGTAGAGCCGCGCTTCACTTGTCGTTCAATTTTTCGCGCTTGGTGAGGGAATCGGTATTATAACCAGCTTTTTTATAATTCTCGAGGGCTCTCGTTTTTAGCCCTTTGTCTTTTATTCTTTCAGCATGCTTGTCGGCCATTTCAGCGGCATGAGACCACATTCCTGATTTCTCGTATGCTTTGATCTTATTTTTTACGTTAATATGGCCTTCTGACTCTTCCATAACCGCTGAATGGCACCAGGAGATGATTTTTCTGACCCGATTGCAGCAATGTTGACAGTTGGACAGCGGTTTTTCATGGATTTTCTGATAAACCTCAAAGCCATCCCGGCATTTGGGGCAAGCCTTTTCAGGGGTCAGGGACTGATATTCGTAAATCGGCATGAGTTGAGATCCGTTTTCTTTTTTGACAAGGTAAAATCATAAGGAATTGAAAATATATTTGTCAAGAACCATAAACTGTAATAACTTGATTGCATAGGATTTTTTTTGGACGCTGATGAACGCAGATAACCCTTAGAACTGATACTGGATGCTGGATACTGGATGCTGAATAAGTGGTATGATCTTTCATTTGTATTAACCTGTAAGTTGTTATTATTTATCGAGTGTCGAGTATCAAGAAGCGAGTATCGATTACAATCTATCCTAGCCCGCTTGTGTGTTGAATGGCGGGCGGACCTGTATCCTATTTAATTCGAAACCAGAAGGGGATGGCAATCATGACCGGTGATGATATTTTTAAAGGGAAAAAGATTCTCGTGGTGGATGATGAACGCGATGTTCTGGAGACGCTGGAGGAGCTCCTGGATGAATTTGATATTGAAACCGCTTCAACGTTTGAGTCGGCTATAGAGCTCATGGAAAGCAAGGCTTACGATGCCGCTATTCTGGATATCATGGGTGTTAAGGGATTTGACCTGCTTGAGATTGCGGCGGAGAAAAAAATACCGGTGCTCATGCTCACCGCCCACGGATTAAATCCGGATAATTTGGTGGGCTCGATAAAACTGGGTGCCAAATCCTACATTCCCAAAGAGAAGATGAGCGAGATAGACATTTATCTCAAAGAGGTCCTCATTGCGCAAGAAAAAGGGATTGAGAAGCCGGGCAACTGGTTTGCCCGTCTGGGATCCTTTTTCGACAACAGATTCGGCGAAGGGTGGAAAAACAAAGATAAAAGGTTCTGGGAGGAGTTCGACAGAACGTTTGAGGTTTCCAAGGATGAGCTTGAAAAGATCATGTGATTGATATCAGGCCAGCCACCGCTTTCTTCGTTTGTAATGCTTCACATCTCGGTAGCTTTTCTTTCCGATATCCGTCAAACCAAGGTAGAACTCACGTATATCGGCATTGTCCCGGAGAGTCTCTGAATCACCGTCCAGCACCACCCGACCGTTTTCCATGATGTATCCGTATTGGGCAAACTGAAGCGCCATTGAAGCGTTTTGCTCCGCCAGCAGCATGGCCACGTTTTCTTCCCTGTTCAGGCGGGCCAGGATGCCGAAGATCTCCTGCACCAGTAACGGCGCCAACCCCATGGACGGTTCGTCCAGGAGAATCAGCTTGGGCCGGGCCATAAGGGCTCTACCGATGGCGCACATCTGCATCTCACCCCCCGAAATATACCCGGTCTTGACACGCTTTCTTTCCACCAGCCGGGGAAAATAGTTGTAAACCATGTCCAGGTCTTTCTTGATCCCTTTCTTGTCATGGCCCCGGGTGTAGGCGCCGGTGAGGAGGTCGTCTTCTACGGTCAGGTGCTCAAAAGTGCGGCGGCCTTCCATGATCTGGATCAGGCCCATTTTTACCACTGCCGGAGCATACATTTTGTCGATGCGCCTGCCCTCAAATTCAACAGTGCCTTTGGTCACCTCCCCCCGCTCCGCCTTAACCAGGTTTGAAATAGCCTTCAGGGTGGTGGTTTTTCCGGCCCCGTTGGCCCCGAGCAGGGAAACAATTCCCCCATTGGGGACTTCCAGGGAAACCCCCTTGAGGACCAGGATGATATGTTCGTAGATAACTTCGATGTTATTGACCTTAAGTAGGGGAGCCTGCTCCATAGTCATGCCAGCCTTTTTGCCCTGCTTTATCAAGGGCAAGGGTTACGATGGGGCAGGGAGTCCAAGGACTCCCTGCCTGCATCATGGTTTGTTAATTATTTACAATCTTTCGGGGTGATCCCTTGTTCTTTGGCATACTTTGCCGCAGATTCTTTGATCAGGGGCCAGACGAAGTCATTCATCGGCGTCTGAGTACCAGCGGGCACCCACTTTTCTCCATCCCACTGCTGGAACAGGACGATATTTCCGCCCTCGTGGTTTTCACAGGAGGTCTTGATAGGAGACATAAATCCTTCCAGCCCGAGCTCTTTAATTCGCTCTGCAGTGATATTAAGGTTTTCCATGCCCCACCGGATCTCTTCTCCGGTAAGCACCTTAACGCCGAATTTCTTATGGGCGGTTAGTATGGCTTCCTCGGTGACGACACCGATATAGATGCCTCTGCTCCAATATACCGAACCCACACGGGTAAAGGCCATATGCCCTTTCATTGTACCATAGACTTTGTCTATAATTTCCTTAACTAGAGGGAAATCTTTTCCGGATCCGTGGAAGTTGGCTGAGTAATAGCCTTTGGCTGCCGGGCCGGCCGGAAGCACGTCTTCTTCAGAGCCGCACCACCAGACACCGAGGACGCGCTCTCGCGGGAACCCGAGTCTGGCCGCTTCCTTCAGCGGTACGGTACAGGAGACTCCCCAGTTACGGTTGATGACCCAGTCGGCCTTAAATCTCCGGACGATGTCCATCCACTGGGCTTTCTGGTCAATTCCGGGCCATGGCACCGGAAAGTGTTGTATGGTAAAACCGAATTTCTCGGCCAGCGCATCCAGCATGGGTTTTGTTTCCTGTCCGTAAGGGACATCGATGTGGAGGTTGGCGATCTTAAGACCCTTGAGTTTGTCCATGCCCCCCATCTTTTCGCCGATAAATTTAATTTTGGCTGAATTCTGTGACCAATAATTGGTCGGGGTTGTAAAAACCCAGGGGAAAACGCTTCCGTCGGACGCATCGGCCCGACCATATCCGGAAGAAAATATCACCTTCTCCTCTTTGGTGCCCCGGGGGATCAAGGCATAGGTGATACCGGTGCTCCAGGGGTGAAACAGGACGGCCTTATCCTTTAGCCGCTCGTAACATTCCACACCTCTGGCCGTGTTGTAGGCAGTTTCGCATTCCTCCCATGCGTATTTAATGCCGTTGACACCACCCTGCATATTTCTCAGCTCCATAAAGTCTTCCCAGCCGCTGCCCATACCGCTACCGCCTGCGGCAAAAGGACCGGTTCTGTAAATCAAGAGGCCGAAAAACTGCGCTTTTTCATCTGCCGCCTGAACCTGGCCTGATGCCAGGATCAAACTGCACGCCAAAACCAATGCAAAAAGGGTAAATATCCATTTACGTCCCATGTTCATGCCCTCCTTTTTTTGTTGTTGATGGTTATTGAGTTAACTTAACGTTTACCCTCATCCAGAACACAAAGAGTACATGGCCTGTCTATGATCCCGCCTTGCGTGGTCAGAGACAACCGGCTTTGCCGATAAACAATCGATGAGTGACTAAAATTTGAAGTGATCTAAAGTGCCTAAAGTTGAGGTACACGCTGTCTCGTGGTCTTTTTCGTATATAAATGGCAGAATTCCTTAATTTTAGCTCACTTTAGCTCACTTTAGTCACTGATAACTCCTTGGTTAATAGTATGCAATCTAATACGGAAACGGCCACAACCGCATCTTCTCTTTGATCGTATGCCAGAGTCTCGCCATTCCGTAAGGTTCAACAATTAAAAAGAAAACAATCAACCCGCCAAATACAATTGCTTCACTGTTGGCCCGTAGGTTCGAAGGGACTCTCTCCATAAAAGTCAGCATTGACTGGTTAATAAAGATGGGCAGCAGAACCATAAAACCGGCGCCCAAAAAAGAACCTAAGATCGTTCCCATTCCGCCTATAATGATCATTCCCAATAGGTGAAAAGAGAGAAATAGATTAAATTCTTCGATATTTGCCGCTCCATAATAGGTTATTGTGATCAGGGCTCCGGCAACCCCGGCATAAAATGAACTAACGGCAAACGCGATTAATTTATACCTGAACAGGGAGACGCCGATGATTTCAGCGGCCACGTCCATATCTCTGATGGCCATCCAGTTCCGGCCCAACTGACCACGCACCAGGTTTTTACCGAAGGTAATCATTAGTGCCACGATACATAACACCAAGTAATATTTCTTTAGGGGCGTATCCAGCAAAGCCCCGAAAATATATAGATTCGGCACATCGATGGTACCGAATACACCACCGCTGACCCATTTCCAGTGAGTAAGAACCCATTCGATGATGAACTGGGCTGCCAGAGTGGAAACGGCTAAATAAAAACCTTTAATTCTTAGGGAGGGTATCCCAAATATAGATCCGACGATCGCGGACACAATGCCGCCGCCTAAGATGCTCGGTACCAGTGGAATGCCGTAACGACCGTACAGAATAAGTGAAGAATATGCTCCCACGGCCATAAACGCAGCGTGGCCGAGGGAAACCTGGCCGGCATAGCCGGTCAGGAAATTGAGCCCCAGAGCGGCCAGAGAAAAGCAGTAAAAAGGGATCATTATACTGCTGAGCCAGTAATCACTGGCTGTAAAAGGAATCACCAGGAAGGCAAAAACCAGCATGATGCCCAGGCCCCAGCGGTCTAACGGAATGGGGAAAATGGCCATATCTTTTGCATAGTTATCTTTAAAATTGCCGCATTCTCTATATAACATAAATTAACTCCGTTACGTTATGTCTCCGCGTCCGGCGCGGTGGAAATAATGTTACCAATGGAATCTAAGTTCGATCATTCCCTCTGACCCTTGCCCTTTCAATCCGAAATCCAAAATCTAAATTCCAAAATCGAATCATTCCGAATTCGACCTTCCTGTCATACCCGATCGATGATTTCTTTGCCGAACATGCCGTAAGGTCTAAACCAGAGAAACAGCAGAGCCATCAGGTAGGGGAAAAAGGTTTGAATACCTCCACCCACATAGGGACCAATAAACACCTCTGCCAGGTTTTCCCCGGCACCCACAACAAGGCCTGCCAGAATAGCCCCGGGGATACTGTCAATGCCGCCTAAGATCAGTACCGGCAGAGCCTTTAAAGCGATGAGGGACAGGCTGAACTGAACGCCGAGACGGGACCCCCAGGCTATGCCCGCCACCGTGGCCACGATACCGGCAATCACCCAGGTCACAGCCCAGGCATTGAGCAACGGAATGCCGACGGAAAGGGCTGCCTCATGATCATCGGCGACAGCCCGCAGCGCTCTTCCGGTTCGTGTCTTTTGAAAAAACAGGACAAGTCCTCCAACAAGCGCCGCTGCGACAACCCCAAAAATCAAATCAAAAGAACTGAGAAATAATTCGCCTAATATGATAGGATTGTCCGGTATTCCGATATTCAATCCTTTGGCATCCGTGCCCCAGATAGACTGGCCGATACCCTGGACCAGAAACGCCAATCCGATGGCTGCCATGAAGAGGATGAGCGGCGGGCGAGCCACCAACGGTCTGAATATAATGAACACCGTGGCGTATGCCAGAAGAGTCATGACGGCAATGGTGCAAACAAGAGCCAGCCATAACGGCATAATCGTCAGGAAACCCACCAGAGCCAGGCCGGCCAGAAGACTCATATCTCCCTGGGCAAAATTGAATACATCCGATGCCTTGTAAATCAGAGCAAATCCAAGAGCCACCAGAGAATACATGATGCCCACCAGAAGACCGGTAATCAGCACCTCAAAGAAAAAATTCATTTACTCTCCTCCTCCTTCTGCTTCACCCAGATAGGCTTTGATGACTTTAGGATTTGACTTGATTTCATCGGGAGTCCCCTCGGCGATTTTGTTGCCGAAATCGAGAACCACGATACGATCGCAAATATCCATCACCACTCCCATATCATGTTCGATGAGGGCAATGGTGTAACCGATTTCTTCATTGGCATCCAAAATGAACCGGGCGATATCTTCTTTCTCTTCCAGATTCATTCCCGCCATGGGTTCGTCCAGAAGCAGAAGCTTCGGTTCCGATGCCAGGGCGCGTCCCAGCTCCACCCGTTTCTGGAGGCCATAGGGCAACATGCCCGCAGGTTGCTTGCGGATGTTTTCAATCTCCAAAAAGTCGATAATCCCCTCCACGGCTTCCCGGTGCTCGATCTCTTCCTTTTGACTCATTCCCCAGTAAATACCCTGGGAAAAAAAGCCGGCGTGCATTTTTTTTGTCCGGCCCACCATGATGTTGCTCCATGTATCCATTCCTTTAAAAAGGGCCAAATTCTGAAAGGTCCTGGAGATTCCCATGGCCGCCACGTGGTGCGGCTTTATCTTCAACGGTCTCTCCTTGCCATCAAAGAAGATTCGGCCGTTATCCGGTGTATACACGCCGTTTATCACATTGAGCAGGGTTGTCTTGCCGGCGCCGTTGGGCCCGATAATGGCCATTATTTCTCCGGGATATACCTGGAGGCTAACCTTGTCGAGTGCTTTCAGGCCTCCAAAACTGATTTCTATAGCTTCCATTTGCAATATTGGTTCTGTTTTCTGGCTCATGATCTACCGCCTACCTGTCTGCTTAAAAGTTTTCAGCATTTTCAATTTTGAGATTGGCTTTCATAGTGGCTGTCCGGCCGTCTTCGTAGGTAACGGTCGCATCCACTTCCACACTTTCCTGACTCGTATAAAGGGCATCGATAAGGGCGCCATACTTTTCAGCAACGAATCCTCTTCTCACTTTTCGAGTTCGTGTGATTTCGCCGTCATCCGGATCGAGTTCTTTGTGCAACAACAGAAACCGCTTGATTTGAGCCTCTTTGAGTTGGTTGTCCTGGCTCAGGCTCTTATTCACCCGGAGGATCTCGTTATTAATGAGATCATAGACCTCAGGCTTCTGTGCAAGGTCCGTATAGCTGGTATAGGCGATATGCCGCCTTTCAGCCCAGTTTCCGACTGCCCCGTAATCGATATCGATGAAAGCGGCGACATAGTCCATATTCATTCCGTGGGCCACAGCCTCTTTGATGAATGGACTGAATTTGAGCTTGTTTTCGATATATTTGGGAGCAAATAAGGTCCCGTTGGTCAGTTTGCTGACATCCTTGGCCCGGTCTATTATCTTGAGATGACCCCTTTCCGTGATATATCCGGCATCACCCGATTGAATGTACCCGTCGATGAGGGTTTCTTTTGTGGCCTCCGGGTTTTTGTAATACCCCGCAAAATTGCCCGGGCCCTTGTAGGTAACCTCTCCTCTGTCGGTGATCTTGATATCCACCCCGGGTGCAGGCGTGCCTACGGTTTCAGGGTCGATATCTCCGTCTTTTTGAAGGGATATATAAGCCATACTCTCGGTCATGCCGTAGAGCTGTTTCAGGTTTACTCCCAAGGACCGAAAAAATTCGAACAACTCAGGACCGATGGCCTCCCCGGCGGTATAGGCCACCCGGACCCTTCTCATGCCGAGGTTATCCAAAAGCGGTCCGTAAACCAGGAACCTGCCCAATTGATAGAGAACGTTAAGGCCCACGGGGACAGATGCATGACCCATTCTCAGTTTTTCCACCTTACCCGCCACGTTCATGAAGAAATGAAACATCTTGCGTTTGATCCATGCGGCATCTTCCATTTTGATCATGACCTGGGTCAGCCAATTCTCCCAGATTCTCGGCGGGGCGAAAACATAAGTCGGTCCGATTTCTCTGGTATCATGCACCACCGTGGAGGTTTTTTCAGGGCAATTGATGGTGTATCCGGTGACCAGGGCCTGGGCGTAACAGAAGGCGTGGTCACCGATCCAGGCCATGGGAAGGTAAGCCATGATCTCCTCATCTTCCGTAAGACCGTCAAACCCGGTAAAGCCTTTGGCCGCCTCAATTACCGCCTCTTGTAAAAGCATAACACCCTTGGGATTGCCGGTGGTGCCGGAGGTATAACAGATGATGGCGACATCATCCGGCCTGCCCTTGTTGATTTCGTTCATGAAATAATCGGGGTTTTCTTTACCGAATTTCCGGCCCAGTTCCTGGACGTGGGAATAGCGCAGGAGAAAGGGTTCGTCGTAGTTTCGCATCCCTTTGGGGTCGTTATAGATAATGTATTCGAGCCGGGGAATTTCCTTTTTCAGGGCAAGCAGTTTGTCGGATTGCTCCTGGTCTTCGGCCAAAGCAAATTTGGCCTCTGAATGATCCAGGATATAATAAAGTTCTTTTTCAATGGCATCCTGGTAAAGCGGGACCGGAACGCCGCCCAGGCACTGGGACGCTGCCATTCCCCAATAGAGATGGGGCCGGTTGTCTCCGATAATGGCCATTTTATCTCCCCGCTGAAATCCCAAAGATGCCAACCCCAGAGCGAGATCTTTGACCTGATCCAGATAGTCCTGCCAGGTGAAGGACTGCCATATACCATAGCCCTTCTCTCGAATGGCTGGTCTGCGGTCGCCATATTTTTGGGCGTTATCCAAAAGAATGTGCGGAAAGGTTTTGTCAGATTCGTTCATGATCAAATTCCTGCCCTTTAAATCGTTTGTCTTGATGAATGATGGAAAATAAAAAAGTCTATATGCTGATTGATGCCGTCAATATAAAACCGGTCGATCGCCATATGGATATTTTCGCTTTCTCATTTAAAAAAAGATCGAACGCGTTCAGCCTGTCTCTCGATCTAAAAAACAAATCACAAAACGATGGGGAAAATTGATCGAACATGTCTGAGGAAAAGGCATTGCGCCTCTTCAACAGTGATGCTACCTTAAATCTCGCTTTTAAAATATTAATGATTTCTATCAGTGGAAATTCATCCTTGTCAAGGGAAATGGTTGTAATAAAAAAGTATCGGCCGATTTGATTTTCATAGGATACCCTTTAAACGATAGCACTTCGGCGGTATTTATTTACAGCCCTTCCATATATTGCTATACAAACTCTGTTGCGGTTCAATTCGAAAATTCCTTTTTTGGACGCTGATGAACATTAGATTTGATACTGGATACTGGATACTTGATAAGCGGTATGATCTTACATTCATTTTATCGGCTGGATTGTAATTATATATCGAGTATCGGGCATCAAGAAACGAGTATCGATTACAATCTATCCGCGAAAACCTGCCCGCCATCATACAAGTTATGGAAAGGCGGGAGGGGCTGCGTCCTATTTAACAGTGGATCAGGAGGTATATCAGATGAAAAAGGTATTGACCGGTCTCCAGGAGGCTGCAGGATTCGTCGATGACGGCGCCTTGATAACGTTTGGCGGCGCCACTTTTCAACGGGCGCCGATGGAGTTTGTCAGGGAACTGGTGCGCCAGGGGAAAAAGGAGCTGAACCTGATAGACCGTGAGCCGGCGATGGATTTTGATCTGCTTATCGGTGCCGGTTGTGTCGCCAAAGTACGGGCCGGCATGCTGGCCTTTGAGGTTTTCGGGATGGCGCCCAATTTTCGAAAAAAATCGGAGAAAGGCGAGATCATTACGAAAGAAGGGGCCTGCCAGCCGATTATTGCCGGATTTCGTGCCGCAGCCATGGGCCTGCCCTCCATTCCCATCAAAGGAATGCTTGGATCCGACCTGCTGACCATCAGCGAGGTGGTGGGCAGCCAGAAAGAGGTGAAGGACCCTTTCACCGGCGAAACCATGATTGCAGTGAGGGCCATTGAACCGGATGTCGCGATTATTCATGCCCAGAAGGCGGATGAATACGGAAACGTCAGGATCGAAGGTCCGCTTTATGAAGACGTGATCAAGGCAAAGGCGGCCAAGAAGGTGGTGGTGACGGTGGAAGAACTGATTTCCAACAGTGAAATCAGAAAGATGCCCGAGGCCACGACTATTCCCCATTTCATCGTGGATGCCGTGGTGGAGACGCCGAAGGGAGCCTATCCCTGCTCCTGCTTTAATTATTACGACGCGGACTATGATCACATCAAAGAATACCTCCGGGCAGCCGCCAAGGATCAATTCGATGAATATCTGGATCAATACGTATACATGGGGATGGGGAGGAGGGTGAGTACATGACTGCTAAAATCGAAACGCCGGATCTGATGGTTTATGCCATGGCCGCGGAAATTGAAAATTTCAACACCGTTCTCCACGGTGTTTCTTCACCGTTGCCGGTTTTGGCCATGAGTGTGGCGCGCAAAACCCATGCACCGGACATGGTTTACATTTCCGGAGCGGAAGGGGTGGACCCCGAGCTTGACAGGATCTACCCATCGTCCTTCGATGCCCGGCTGAATCGAAATGCCGTAGCCTACTTCGGGCTCCACGAGGCATTTGATCTGGCCCAGAGGGGAGAATTGGATGTGATGTTCCTGGGCGCCGCCCAGGTCGATCGGCGTGGAAACACCAACCTCAGTGTCATCGGAGATATCGACCGGCCCAAAGTGCAATTGCCGGGCGGGGCGGCATCAGCGTTTTTGATGCCGATTACGCCGAAGGTGGTCATCTGGGTGACCCGGCATACCAACAGAGTCTTTGTTGAGGAAGTCGATTTTGTAACCGGCCAGGGATATGATCATCGCTTGGAAGCGTATCAAAAAAATGAAATCGTGATCGTATCCAATCTGGGAGTGATGAATTTCAAAAATCCGGATCGGGTCATGCAGATCCAGTATTATCACCCGGGCCACAGCGTTGACGAGATCAAAGAGAAGACCGGCTTTGATATTCTGGTGGCACCGGATGCAGCCGAAACCCCTGCTCCAGGGCAGGAGGTGATACAACTGATCAACCAAATAGACCCGGACGGGGTTCGCAGCAGCGAGTTTCGTTAACATTGAACATAGGGGCTTCGCCCCAATTGGAATGGTGGAATGATGGAATCTTGGAATGATGGGTTTGAAGGAATTTGTCTTATATAAATAATTTTTTCCACTGTTGCTTCCCAATATTCCATTGTTCCAACATTCCATTATTCAGGATGAAAGGGATGTCAAGATATTAAATTATTAGGACATTGATTTGGAGGAGGATAAAATGACAGATCTAAAAGCAGTGGAACAGGCATTGAACAATTACATCCGACCGCTGACGTTTCCGGTTGCCATAAAAATGCTGAAATCAGAAGA
>DUZK01000071.1 GCA_013349495.1 Deltaproteobacteria bacterium | reverse complement strand
GCGCAGGCCGACGAAAAAGCACAGCATACACGGTCGTATGTGAGCATTTTGAGGAGATCTGCAACGCTGCCATCGAGACTCAGATGGGGTTTTGAAATGGTTTCTAAGGTTATCATCAGATCTATATACGATCTCGGATGCGATCCAGCAATACATGGGCCACACCCTCTTTTTCCATAGACGGGAGTGGTTCTCCGCTCCCGTCCGGATAGAATATGGTGACGGTATTGGTATCGGACTGGAATCCTGAAGCCTCAATACCCACAAGATTTCCCACGATCAGATCCAGATTTTTCTGCCTGAGTTTCGTTTCCGCATTTTTCTGAAGATCCTCGGTCTCGGCTGCAAACCCCACCAGGAATTGGCCCGTTTTCCGTTCACCCAGCGCTTTTAATATATCCGTTGTCCGCTTGAGGCTTAACGCCATTTCATTCTGATGCTTTTTGATTTTCTGGCTGAACTGCTCAACCGGATAATAATCGGAAACGGCCGCGGCTTTTATGATGATATCCGCCGTTTGCATCTGTTCAAAGACGGCCTGCGCCATCTCCTCTGCGGTCCGAACCCTGATAAGCGTTATTCCGTAAGGGTCCGGCAGGACGGTCGGACCCGCCACCAATACGACTTCCCCGCCTCTCTGAGCCGCCGCTTTTGCAACGGCATACCCCATTTTGCCGGAAGACGGATTGCTGAGGTACCGCACCGGATCAATGGGTTCCCGGGTGGGTCCGGCAGTGATTAAAAACCGTTTGCCTTTAAAATCCTTTTGAATCAGGCAATGAAGCGCCCTTTCGTATATCTGTTCCGGTTCAGGCAACCTGCCGGGCCCGACGGTTCCGCAGGCCAGAGACCCGGAATCCGGCTCCACCAGAAGGTAGCCATATTCATTCAGAATGGAAAGGTTTTGCTGGACTGCCCGGCTCATGTACATATTGGTGTTCATGGACGGGCAGATCATCACCGGGCAGGTCACCGCCGTCATGAATGTGCTGAGGGCGTCGTCCGCCAGGCCATGAGCCAGTTTTCCGATCATATTGGCAGTAGCCGGAGCGACAATGACGGCATCTGCCGATTCAGCCCACTCGATATGCCTGATAATGGCATCATCACTTTTTTCAAAAAGACTGGTGCACACCGGTTGTCCGGAAAGGGCTTCAAAGGAAAGGGGCCCTACAAACCGGGTGGCATTCTGCGTCATGATCACCCGCACATGGGCGCCGCCTTTCTTCAAAAGCCTGAGAAGCTCCAGACTCTTGTAAGCGGCAATCCCTCCGGTGACACCGAGGATGATATTTTTGTTTTCAATACCGGTATTCATGATCCCTTTATCGGTTCTACACCTGCTTCACTGGTCGTCGGCGACACCCAAATCTCCACATAAGTGGAAAACTCGCTTTCAGAGATGTTAATGACGCACCATCGATTTTCTTTATGAAACAGCATAATGGATCGGTGTGATTTAAAAGAACTCACCAACTCCCAGTTGTCCTTGGCCATATTGGTGTCAAAAAAGGAGATCAGAGAATCGATCTCAACCCTTCCCTTCAGAGAAAGCACACCGGCCGAAAGCCCGGGAGTTCGAAACACGAAAGATGATTTCTTTACGACTTTAAGTTCACTCGGGACCAGGACATCCCCGAAATCATAGTAAAGCGGCCTGGGTCCCTTTTGTTCCTTTTCCTTCGAAGCCGGAGCGCTGCGGGAAGACGTCTTGGTTTTGAATGTGCTGCATCCGGATATCCATATCCCCGTAAGGCTTAGAATCATAAGAAACACAAAAATTTGTTTTTTCCGCCCGCGCATTCCCATATTCTCACTCCTTGAATCGCCGCTTCCGGTATTCGTTTCCGGGTTCACTGGATCAAGCGTTATTCCACATAAAAACAATATCTTATATTGACTTGCGAATCAATCACAATCTGACGGGATGGGGCCTGGAGATTATCTTTGGGTTGAAAAATGTTGTTTCAGTCTTTTAAGGGTCTCTATTCGTCGATGTCTTGCAGCCGTCTGAAACCATTTCTGAAACAGGTAAACGAGATCGCTCTCCCTCGTATCCTTTTCCTGTTCCTGCTCCATATCGGCCGACTTCTGTTCAACCATCGAAAGCTCCGTGGCGATATCCTGCCGATCCGGTTCGTTCGAAAGAATGTGGCGGTAGATCTCGGCGGCTTTTTGAAAATGACCCTGCTGGGCGTAAACTCTGGCCATGGTGGCGGTATGGAATTCAACGTCGGTCATTTGCTGCCGTTCTCTTTTATTTTTAGGATGACCTCATCTTTGCCGATTACTCCCAACTGATTTCTGGCAACATCCTCGATGTATTCATAATCGCTTTTTAAGCGTTCGATTTCCCGGTACATCGATAAATTCTCACGTGATTTGGATCGGTTGTCCGCAACAATGCCATCCAGTTCCTTACGGAGCCGTTTCAGTTCCGACAGCCCGTTATCCCCTAATATAATCAACCCGCCAAGGGAGCAGAGTATCAGTACGGCAGCGGTCAAAAGGATTTTTTGCCTCAACCCCATGCTTTTGCTCTTTTGACTCCTTTCCGGATCATGCCGAGAATCGACTCCAGCTCAGGGCTTTTCAGGATCCGGGAGCAGCACCCATAAAGAATCAGCCCGCTGAAAATGCTTCCCGTCAATCCGAATAGCAGGCCCACACTCGATCCCTGACCCCCGGGAATGAGATGCATGCCGGTGAACCCCACACCGACCCCCATTATGACAGAAGATATTAGGGTTTTGCAAGCAGAGGCTGAAATATTTCGCCAATCCAACGTCCCCATCTTACCCTTGAGTGCCCGGATGAGAAATACCAGATTGACCATGGAAGCCAATGATGTGGCCAGTGCCAAACCGCCATGGGCCATCCACTGCATGAGAATGATGCCGAATATGATGTTGGCGACAATGGATACGGAGGCAATTTTAACCGGTGTGACGGTATCTTGAAGTGCATAGAAGGTCGACAGTACGATCCGGACCGCTGAAAAGGCCCACAATCCGACCCCGTAATAAAGCAGCGCATCGGCCGTCATCCGGGTGGTTTCATGGTCAAAGGCGCCCCGTTTAAACAGCAGCGCGACAATCGGCTCTCTCAGCACGATTAAACCCACCATGGCCGGAATCGTAATAAACAAAACGAAATTGAATGCGTAGGCAAAGGTTCCCTTCATTGCGTGGAAATCTTTTTCAGCCGCTTGCCTGGAAAGACTCGGTAAAACCGCCGTTGCCGCCGCAACGGCAAAAATACCCAGGGGAAACTGGACCAATCGATCGGCATAGTATAGGTATGACACGCTTCCTTCAGGCAGCAGGGATGCCAGAAGGGTCCCCACAAGAATATTGATCTGATAGACCGCTGCTCCGAATACGGCCGGCAGCATCAAAGCGCCCACACGTTTCAGGCCGGGATGATAAAAGTCGGCTTTTTTCCAGAATAAGAACCGATTTTGAATCAGGAAAGGGATCTGAAGTGCCAGTTGAAGCATCCCGCCAAGGAGAACCCCCATGGCAAGTCCCATGGCCGGCTGGGTCAATCGGGGAGAGATCAGAAACAACGAGCCGATCATGGCGATATTCAAGAACACCGGGGCAAGGGCGGGGGCTGAAAAATGGCCGAGAACATTCAATATTCCCCCGCACAACGCCACAAGGCATATTAAAATCACGTAAGGAAACATCAGGCGGGTCAAGGTGATGGTCAAGTTGAGCTTGTCGGGGAATTCTGCAAACCCGGGAGCAATGACCCTGACGATGATGGGGGATAGCAATATCCCGGCTACCGCCGTAAATGCCAGAAGAACGGACAGCAGTCGAATGGCGGATCTTGCAAACCGAAACGCCTCCTCCGTCCCCCATTCTTTGATATACTCCGTGAAAACGGGGACGAAAGCGATGCTCAGGGAACCTTCTGCGAAAAGCCGACGAAGCAGGTTGGGAATCCGAAAAGCAACAAAAAATGCATCCGAACCGAGCCCGGCGCCGAAATGCCATGCAATGACAACGTCCCGGACAAAACCAAAAATGCGACTCAGCAGCGTAGCAAACCCGACGATACCGGCAGCTTTTGTGAGACGGGCGTTTTCAGACATAAAAAATGAAGTGGTGTAAAATTCCCTTCATAAAACTGCTTGACAGATCAAGATACATTATTTATTTTATTGTGTTCTAATTTAAACAATGAAAGGAGTTTTCAATTTTGGCTAATCATAAATCAGCTTTAAAACGTGCACGACAAAATATCAACCGGCGAACGCGAAACCGGTCTGCCAAGACCAGGATAAAGAACGTCGTTAAAGATGTTCAAACAGCAGTCGATGAAAATGCTAAAGAGGCGGCACTGGAAAAACTCGGTACGGCGAAGTCCGTTATCGATGATACCGCTTCAAAGGGCATTATCCATAAAAATACGGCCGCCCGAAGGGTTTCCCGCCTGTCCAAACTCGTCAATGCCGTCAATTAAAAATTTCCGGTTTGCCGGGGCAATCCCCCGGCAAACCGCTTAGAAATCACTGGTCAATCGGTTTAACACGCTTTCCGCAAGTTTTTCAGATATCTTATCAATGGCTTCGCGCTTATTCTCTTCGGTCTGTTGATTGGTCAAGGCCACTTGATATGCTTCGTTGACGGTAACTCCCTTGGCAGACCAAACCACCTTGCCATCCGAAAGGGTGAGCTTTAAATCAACCCTGACTCTCACCCGCCTCTCGGAAGCGGCGGTTACCCCCCGGGGAGATACCGTCTCTGTACCGGAGGAAACGATGACTCCGGAAATGATGCCGTCTGCGCTTTCTCTGCCGGCAAAGTTTACGCTGCCGTTCCTCGTAATTTCATAGATCAGATCATTGGTAAACTTTTGCTCGATTCCGGTTTCCGATGTATGATTTTCAAAAATCTCCACAAAAACAGACTTTATCCCGGCTGGAAAGCTGCCCCCGCCTGAAAACCGGTAACCG
Organism: Deltaproteobacteria bacterium; assembly: GCA_013349495.1. Classification (GTDB taxonomy): domain Bacteria; phylum Desulfobacterota; class Desulfobacteria; order Desulfobacterales; family SURF-15; genus DUZK01. The sequence continues at coordinate 10,590 of DUZK01000071.1, read as the reverse complement.
CAGCCTGTAAAAAGCACGCAGTATAATATTAACACCCCCGCAGCAATGAGCCTCTTTCCAACCTGCACACGCTCCTCCTCGTATCTTCGATGCATCACCATTACCGTCCTTAAATCACAATATTAACAAGTTTTTCCTTAACCACAATAACTTTCTTTACCGGTTTTCCGTGAATGAATTTCTGTATCCGTTCATCCTCCATGGCCATGGACTTTATGGTTTCTTCATCTGCATCCGGGCTTACGGTAAACCGGCTTCTTAACTTTCCGTTGACCTGGACGACGATCAACAAATCGTCTTTGGTCAACGCATCTTCCCGGTATGTCGGCCAAGGGGCCAGCAGAATGCTCTCCTTATGGCCCATGGCCTCCCACAATTCTTCCGACAAATGGGGAATAATGGGCGACAGCAGCAGAACCACGGCTTCGAGAGTGAAGCGTTTGACCTGCGGTTCCAGGGGGTCGTCCCGATTCCCATCGATTCCGTAACAGGCGTTTACCAGTTCCATGACGGCACTGATGGCCGTGTTAAAGTGAAATCGATCCTCGATATCGGTGGTTACCTTTTTGATGGTGGCATGGGTTGTTTTATAAAGGGCTCGGATTTCACCGTTGAGCCGGTCAGGGTGATCGGTAAAGGGAGATACCGCCTTGATATCTTCGATATCGTTCATCCACTCCCGGGCCAACCGCCAAACCCGGTTAATAAAGCGGAAGCCCCCTTCCACTCCCTGCTCACTCCATTCCAAATCCTTTTCCGGAGGAGCGGCAAACAGGCAGAACAGGCGGGTAATATCCGCACCGTATTTCTCTAAAAGGGTTCTCGGATCGACAACGTTTTTCTTGGACTTGGACATTTTTTCGATGCGCCCCAATTCAACAGTCGCTCCACACATTTTACAGATCCGTCCGCCGTCTTTGCTCTCCACCTCTTCCGGAAACAGGAATCCATGTTCAGGGCATGAAATGGTCTCCTTGCAGACCATGCCCTGGGTCAACAGCCGGGTAAACGGCTCCTTGAACTTCACCAACCCCAAATCGTGAAGCACCCGTGTGAAATACCTCGAATAGAGCAGGTGCAAAATAGCATGTTCAACACCGCCGATGTATTGATCCACGGGCATCCAATAGTCCACCGCCTCTTTTTTAAACATGCCGGTCTTAAAACCCGGACTGCAGTAACGCTCGAAGTACCAGGATGATTCCACAAACGTATCCATGGTATCGGTCTCCCGTCTGGCCTGAGAATCACCGCATCTGGGACAATCGGTTTTGACAAAGCTTTCAAGACTCGGAAGCGGTGACCGTCCGCCGTCTAAAAGATCCACATCTTCCGGAAGCAAGATGGGCAACGCTTCTTCAGGCACAGGGACAATGCCGCAGGTCTTGCAGTGAATCATGGGAATGGGGGCGCCCCAATATCGCTGCCTGGATATACCCCAATCCCTCAAGCGGTAGCTTACGGTTTTCTTGCCGATGCCGTTTTCCTCCAAATAACCGGCGATGGCATCCAAGGCATCTCTGCTTTTCATACCGTCAAATCGGCCGGAATTGACCATAACGCCTTCATCGGTAAACGATTCCGTCATGGCGCCGGCATCTAATTGAGTATCAAAGGGGTTTACCACTACCACAATATCCAGGTTGTATTTCTTGGCAAATTCAAAGTCCCGCTGATCGTGGGCGGGAACAGACATTACCGCGCCTGTTCCGTATTCCATCAGCGCGAAATTAGCCGTAAAGATCGGCATCCGTCCGCCGCTCAACGGATTGGTACAATACGCCCCGGTAAATACCCCTTCCTTTTCATAGGTATCAACCGCGCGGCTCGATCGATCCTGCAGCGACATCCGGTCGATGAACTGGTTCACTTCCTTTTCTTGCTGTTTGCCTTTGGAGAGCTCCGTTACCAGCGGATGCTCGGGAGCCAGGCACATGAAGGTGGCGCCGAACACCGTGTCCTGTCTGGTGGTAAAAACGGGTATCTCAGTGACCGTGCCCTCCACCGGGAATCGAATTTCCGCCCCGATGCTCTTACCGATCCAGTTTCTCTGCATGGTAATCACTTTTTCGGGCCAACCCGGCAGCCGGTCGCAATACGCCAAGAGATCTTCCGCATAGTCGGTAATCCGAAAAAACCACTGGGGGAGCCTCTGCTGCCGAACGGGCTTTCCGCACCGCCAGCACATACCGGCCTCCACCTGTTCATTGGCCAGTACCGTCAGGCAAGGCTCGCACCAGTTTACAAACGACTCCTTTCGATAGGCCATTCCCTTTTCATGCATCTTCAGGAACAGCCACTGCTCCCAATGATAATAGTCCGGTTTGCAGGTTGCGATTTCACGGTCCCAGTCATAACTGAATCCGACACGCTTCAACTCTGATCGCATATTATCGATATTTTGATAGGTCCATTTCGCCGGATGAGATTTATTGGCGATGGCGGCATTTTCCGCAGGCATCCCGAATGCATCCCATCCCATGGGATGGAGTACATTATACCCCTGCATCTTTTTGTATCGGGCCACCACATCACCGATGGTATAATTTCTAACATGCCCCATATGAATCTTACCCGAAGGATATGGGAACATCTCCATCAGATAATATTTCTCCCTGCTCGGATCTTCCTCTACTTTAAACAGTTCTGATGATTCCCAGTAGTTTTGCCATTTCTCTTCGATTTTCCGAGGATTATACTTTTGATCCATGCGTGTTTTATCCTCCAGCACACCCAATCGGTCGGATGAGAGCGATTCGTACTCGGATTTTCCGGTGTATCGTCTATAGCGTTTAAAAATCGAAATAACTAATGCCACAGTGCTCTTTAAATAGCAAGACTGGACAGAAGATATCGGCGTTCAGGGCCTCACGAAATCGTTAGGGAACGGAGAACCTTGGTTAAGCGGTTCAGGGTTCAGGGTTCAGGGTTGAAAAAATCTAAGCAGCCACTATCAAAGGATGTTTTGTCTTCAATTTGGCTCCAAGACCATCTCACCCAACAGGTAATCGTGACGATTCCCGGACTTGAAGAAAGAAAATGATTATAGGCAATAAGTTATAACCTTTGAACCTTGAACTCTGAACCCGGAACCGATCAGTTTAGGGAGAAGTTAATCCGGATTGACAGCCGATCGGAGAAATCGATTGACTTGTACCTAACTTTTTCATATTTATACAAAAACCATGCATAGGAGTATAAAAATTAGCATCGACATGATGTAATATGAAATAGAAAACTTTTTATGAACAGCAAAATTCTTATCAATGCCAGCGACCCTGATGAATGCAGAATTGCAAAAGTAACCGACAGCAAACTGGAAGAGTTTTATATCGACAGTGCCTCAAGAGAAATCACCAGGGGAAATATCTACAAAGGGATCGTCTCACGCGTCGAACCCAGTCTGCAGGCGGCATTTATCGATTACGGCGCCGAACGCCACGGGTTTTTACAGATTAATGAAATTCATCACGACTATTTCCATGACACCCAATCCGGAGAGCGCTCCATAAAAAATGTGATCAAAAACGGGCAGGAGCTTCTCGTGCAGATCACCAAGGATCCTGAGGCCAAAAAGGGCGCCATGCTTACCACTTTCATATCCCTTCCGAGCCGTAATCTGGTTCTCATGCCGGGCAATAACAGCCGCGGGATCTCTCGGAAGATAGAAAGTGAAAAAGAACGGAACCGACTGAAAGAGCTTCTCGACAAAATAAAAATACCGGATGGGTTCGGCACCATTATACGTACCGCCGGTCAAACCGCCTCCAAAACCCTTCTTTCGCGGGATATAAGGTATTTGCTAAGGCTCTGGAAAAACATTAATATAAGAGCACTAAACGAAAAAGCGCCCTCCCTCCTGTTCAAAGAGCGTATTCTGGCTGTCCGGTCCATCCGGGACTATTTTACGCCTGAAGTATCGGAGATCTTGATCGACAACTCTGCCATTCATCACGAAGTAAAAGAATTCATGCATATTATTTCTCCAAAGCACAAGAAGATAGTAAAACGCTACAATAGCGCAAAACCGATTTTCTCCAAATACCAGCTCGAAAAACAGATTGCTTCGGTCTTTAAAAACCGAGTGGAATTGAAATCAGGGGGTACCATCGTCCTCGATCGGGCGGAAGCGCTGGTTGCAGTGGATGTGAACTCCGGAAAGGGAACCCGCCACGGCTCCATCGAACAGACTGCCTTTCAAACCAATATCGAGGCCGCGGAAGAGATCGTCAGACAGCTCAAATTAAGAGACTTGGGGGGGCTCATCGTTATCGACTTTATCGATATGAAAGACTCAAAACATAAAGCAGCGGTGGAAAAAGCGATTAAGACCCACCTGAAAGAGGACAAAGCCCGAACCAAGGTCGGCAGAATTTCCGGATTCGGACTCATGGAGATGTCGCGTCAACGGCTCCGTCCCTCCATTGAATACGGCACCTATGAACCCTGTAAATACTGCGATGGCAAAGGGGTTACACCGTCTCCGGAGACCTTGGGATTGGGGTTTTTAAGAAAACTGAGCCTCGCATTATTGAAGGACGGCGTTGAATCCGCAAAAGGCATTGTACCCACGGATGTGGCAAACTATCTGTTGAACAAAAAACGCAGGGAAATAATGGACCTTGAAGCCAGGCGGAGCATCGATATTAAGATCGTAGGAGACGACAAGTTAAAGCCTGGTGAAAGCAGGATCGTCTATGATAATGAGAAGGGGTAATGTTGACACCTCTCGGTGATTACTGTATCAGGGGGGTCAAATTGATTTCCCGACTGGAGGGAATATGGCCGAAGATAATGCCGACAATTCAAGAAAATCCTTATGGATAATTATCATTTGTGCTGGCGTTGTCATTATTGGTGTTGCTCTTGCTCTCCTGCTAAAGGATAAACCGGTCCCGATTTCTGAAACCGATCAGCGCACGGAAAAAACCGTTGCAACCCAAGGGTCCGAAACGACACCGGCTTCAGAACAGCAGCCTTCGACTCCGTCATCAAAAGACTCCCCGTCAGCTGACAGAACCGCACCGTCAAAAGAAGCCGGCGGACCGGTGGTGGATTACGGCAAACTGAAAGATGATAAAGAACTCCAGGCGGTAATGGAAAAGCGTAAGGAGAAATACGGATTTGAGAAAGGCGTGGATCTCATTGTCAAGCCGGACGAATCGGTTAAAGTCGGGGATGAGGTTATCCCCATGCGAGAGATTTTGGAAAAAATACGCTTGGGACGTGGCGAGGTTATAGAAAAAGATCTATCCGAATCGGCTGAATCCGGGGTTGCTGCTCAAAAACGGTATGAAGAGATTGAAAAACTGCTGAAGCCGTCCGATAAACCGGAATCCGGCCCGGAACAGACAAAAGAAAAAAAGATCGAACAAGTGGTATCGGCCTATAAAGAGTACAAGGCGACTGAGGAAAAGATAAAAGAAAAGAAAAAACTGTTGGAGGATCTCGAAGCAAAAAAAGAAAGCCTCAAATCACAGCAACAGATTGCAAGCTCTGAGACAACTCAACAAGCAGAAGCGCCGAAAACAAAATCCGCCCCTCCAAAAACAGCAACGGCTTTTGAAGAGAGCCGAAAAAAACCCGAAGAAGTTAAAAAACCGGATACTTATATCCCGATAAAACCGGGTATGAAACAGGCTATACCAAAGGTAGCGGCTTTGCCTCCGACCCCTATGCCTCAAGCCGGCAAAACGGCGCCAATCCCTCAAATCATTGGAAAAGACAGTACGGTAACAACCTCAAAAGAAAAATCGACGGAATCCGCCTCACCCAAGCCGGTTCCGGAAATCAAGAAACCGGAAGCAGGCGGAATCCCCGTTCAAAAACCGGTCCCATCCACAAAAGAGATGGCCCAACTGGAAAAATATATGAAATCGATTCAAGATGATATCAACACCCTTATGTTAAAAAAGGGGGATCTTGAAAGCGAAATCAAACAGTTGTTAACAGAAAAAAAGAAACCGGAAGCCTACGGGATTTATGTGGTTCAAAATGGCGACAATATCTGGGATGTGCATTTCGCTTTCCTCACGGAATACTTCACCAGCAGAGGAATCTCACTCTCTCGAACCGCCGATGAGCCGGACGACAAGGGAAAAAGCTCCGGTGTGGGGAAAATATTAAAATTTTCCGAAAATATGGTTTATATCTATAATACGCGTGATCGAAGACTCGAGACGGATATTAACATGATCCATCCTTTGAGCAAGATCGTGGTGTTTAACATGGGGCAAGTCTTCGAACTGTTGGACAGACTCGTTTACCGTGATATTGAAAAAATCGAATTCGACGGAGAGAACTTATGGCTGCCGGCTGAAAGCTAACGGCATTATAGCATGGAGGCCCGTGGGTCGAGCTTCGTGATCGAATCCGCAATAAATGCCTTGCCATGATGTCCAAGAACCAACAGGATTTAGGGCTACGGATTATGTTGAGAGGACGATCCGTCATCATTTTTTTTTTAGCGGGCATGACCTTTTTCGGATGCCGGGGCCTCGGACCGATCAAGGGAATCGGACACGATTTGACAGGCCGTTATCGATCGGAACTGAATCACTGGACACGGCAGACAGAGATCTATAATAACTTTAATTTGGTTCTTTCTTTGGCGGCAACCTATCAGTCCGGACCGTTTAGAACCGCTCATGCCGAGGAATATGCCAGAGTCTTTGGATTAAAGGAGGCTGATAAGAATAAACGACTTTCCGATCAGTTGGAAGCAGCCGATTCAGCCTATGAATTTTTATTTTCGGTTTATGTGTCGGAACGCCGGTGGGACGATTTCGAGACTAAAGGATCCATGTGGAACATATTCCTTAAAATTAACGATAAAGAGCGGCTATATCCCGAGGAAATCGTTAAACTTAAAGGAAATGATGCGGTTAACAGGTATTTTTATCCTTATGTATCACCCTGGAAATCAATTTACCGCATACGATTTTCTAAAACACCCATGAAAGAACAGGCTGGAATTGTTAATAAAATGCCGGATGGAATCACACTGGTGATAACCGGTGTTCAGGGCAGAGCAGAATTGAATTGGACGTTCAACGCATCAAAAGAAGGATAGACCTTATCGTTGTAATAGTCGAGGATGCCGCAGGTTTGTCATGTTTTTTATGCAAAGATTGGATAGACAGTTTGACAGCGCTTATTCGAATGGAATATAGCGGTGCAGAAATAAATAGATATTAAAGATAAAGGAGGAATTGTTTTGATCGATATCGCTTATGCAATGGGTCAGGGTGGCGGTGCTGGTGGTCAAGGTGCCGGCGGTTTTTCGGCATTTGTCCCCCTCATCATCATGTTTGTCATTTTTTATTTCCTTTTAATCCGTCCCCAACAGAAGAAAACCAAACAACACCGGGAGATGGTAAGCAGCCTCAAGCCCGGAGATCGGATCGTCACCGGGGGGGGTATTCACGGTCGGGTGACGGCGGTCGCTGATACCGTTCTGACGGTAGAAATCGCAGACAAGGTCCGTGTCAAGGTTAATCGCGCAAACGTCTCGGGCGTGGTGCCGGCTTCGGCGCCTGCCCAGCCGGCTACAAAAAATAAAGCTGATTCTGAAAAATCCAAATAACCTGATAAACCCCTTTAAAATTGAGTACCCTGCGCTTCTCAATTTTGGGGGTTTTTATTTAAAGTTTAGATCAGATATTGGGCAGAAAGGAACGAATCATTGAAGATGTTTTCATGGAAACCTGTACTCATTCTTGTGGTTGTCATCGCAGGTCTGATTTATACGCTGCCGACCTTTTATCCCGCATTCTGGCCTTATAAACGGATCAATCTCGGCCTCGATCTCCAAGGCGGAATGCATCTGGTCTTGGAGGTGGAAACCCAGAAGGCCGTGGAAAGCACCATCGAGCGGATTGCTCAAGAGCTTCGCAGCACCTTCAAAAAGGAACATATCCGGTATCTGGAAATAGATCGTGTGGACGGCTCCAAGATTTCTGTGAAAATCGCAGAGGGAAAAGACATGGAGGGCTTTGAAAAGCTCCTGGAGAAAACATACGCTGATTTAAGGTTGATCTCAAAAACAAAAGGTGATGGTGCGGCAACCTATTTGATGGATTTACCGGATAAAGAAACGGAATATATCAAAAAACTGGCTGCCGACCAGGCACTGGAAACCATCCGAAATCGAATTGACGAGTTTGGGGTCAGCGAGCCTGATATTCGTCGGCAGGGAGAGAAGCGGCTTCTGATTCAACTCCCCGGAATTAAAGACACGCAGCGGGCAAAGGAACTCATCGGTCGTACCGCCCTGTTGGAGTTTAAGCTGCTGGACGATACCCATGATATCGATTCGGCGCTAAAGGGCAGTATTCCGCCGGGCAGTGAACTCCTCTACCAGGTGGATGAAAATAAAGAAACCGGTCGGGTGAAAAAGATACCTTACCTGGTAAAAAAGCGAAGCATGCTGACCGGCGCGTATCTGACCAATGCCAGGGTTCAGATCGACTCCCAGTACAACGAACCGTATGTGTCCATCGATTTCGATCGTAAAGGAGCAAGAATATTTGCCAGGATTACTGAAGAGAATGTTCAAAAGCGTCTGGCCATTGTATTGGATAAAACGGTCTACTCCGCTCCGGTCATCCAGGAAAAGATCACCGGCGGCCAGGCACGGATCACCGGAAATTTTACCACCGAAGAGGCCCGGGATCTTGCCATCGTGCTCCGTGCAGGCGCCCTGCCGGCACCCGTAAAGATATTGGAAGAACGCACCGTGGGCCCGTCCCTGGGTTCCGACTCCATCCGAAAAGGAATCATATCCATGATCATCGGAGGCGTCCTGGTGGTGTTGTTTATGATCATTTACTATAAGGGAGCCGGTGTGGTGGCCGATGTGGCCTTGATTTTAAACATTGTTCTTATTGCCGGCGGTCTTGCCGGATTTCAGGCGACCCTCACCTTGCCGGGGATCGCCGGAATCATTCTGACCATCGGTATGGCAGTGGATGCCAATGTTCTGATATTTGAGAGGATTCGGGAAGAAATCGGCCTGGGCAAGACTCCCCGGGCTGCAGTGGATGCAGGCTACAGCCGTGCGACATTGACGATTCTTGATGCCAACGTCACAACCCTGATTGCCGCACTGGTTCTATTCCAGTTTGGAACCGGTCCGGTGAAAGGATTTGCAGTGACGCTCAGTATGGGGGTTTTGTCGAGTCTCTTCACAGCCCTTATTCTCACCCGATCCGTGTTCGATTACTTATTGATAAACAGAAGGGTCAAACAACTGAGTATCTGACACCCGTTGTATTCAAACCGGCACCTGCGCAGGACCCTTTTAATAATATCGAGGAAAAGGACCATTAAATGCAATTCATCAAGTCTGATATCAATATCGATTTCATCGGAAAGCGAAAAATCGCCTTCGGCATCTCCATAGCCATGATCCTGATCAGCATAATTTCCCTCATCATTCATGGCGGACCACGGTACGGTATCGACTTTGCAGGCGGCACGCTCATACAGATCAAGTTCAACACAAAGGTCAATATTGACGACATCATGACAGGATTGAGGAAGATCGATCTTGGAAAATCCTCTGTCCAGTCTTTCGGAAAAAAGATTGACAGCGAATACCTGATTCGCACCGATCAATCCGTCATGACAACCAAAGGGTTTTCCAGGGATTTGGCCCAGGCGCTGAGTCAGGCTACCGGAAAGGAAGCCGAAATCAGACGGGTTGAAATGGTCGGCCCCCAGGTGGGAAAAGACCTTAGGGAAAAGGCGCTGTTTGCCATGTTTTACGCCCTGCTGTTCATCACCATCTATATTTCAGGACGGTTTGAATTGAAATGGTTAATCAGCGGTGGGATGGCTACAGCGCTCATCGGTGCGGTGTACCTTATTTCTCTGTTTGGCGTGAGCATTCCGTTTCTCATAATAGCAGCCCTGATCGTCGCCCTCTTCTTATTCTGGATTTTAGATCTAAAGTATGCCATGGGGGCCATTGTCGCACTGATCCACGATGTGACCATCACCGTCGGCATTTTTTCGATTTTCGATAAAGAGTTTACACTGCCCATTATTGCAGCCCTGTTGACCATCATCGGATACTCTTTAAACGATACCATTATTATCTTTGACCGAATTCGGGAAAATCTGCGAAAATATCATAAAAATCCGCTGATCTTCATTATCAACCGAAGCGTAAACGAAACCCTGAGTCGAACCATTTTGACATCGGTAACCACGCTCATTGTGGTCGTCGGCCTGTATCTCCTGGGCGGCGGAATCATACATGACTTTGCCTTTGCAATGATGGTGGGCGTGATCGTGGGAACCTATTCATCCATCTATGTGGCAAGCCCCATCATCATAGCGCTTCAGAAAGGGAGAAGATAACACGCAAGTAAATTAATCGGTTACGCAGTTTACGCCAGTACCCATTTATTCGGATCAATGAAATATATCCTGAGACGATGTCAGGTGTCAGGAACCATTCGTGCTTAGTGCTCTAATTCGTAAATTCGATGACGTATTTTTACCAGGACGACTATCCTGTATAAGCTGAAGTCGAAAAGTTTAAATTTGAAGTGCCTAAAGTGAGCTAAAGTTGAGGAATGCGCT
>DUZK01000070.1 GCA_013349495.1 Deltaproteobacteria bacterium | reverse complement strand
TTCGCAGCAGTATGACTGTCTGAGTGCATTAGGGGGCGTTACATCGAACAGCATGAAGGTGCTGCTATAAGCCGTAACTGCTTGTTATATAACGCGATGCTTTGGTTCAGTCGGTGCTCTGTTTTGTGTTACGCCCCCTTATGTGCGAGTTTCATACGTCTGCGAATCGGGTTGCCTTCAGCGCCGAATCGGCTTGACTTGGGTTTTCTGGATAACCAGATAAATCTATTGATATGATTCACAATAAAATGTTAAAGATTTTATTTAAGATTAACAACTTGCCAACGATGACCGGCAGCCGGTGGAGGTTGTTTTCGCTTCTCTCGTACACATGGAATCGCGGCAATAGAATGGAAAACCAGAACAAAGCGCAGGATCAATTAAGAAGGCTTCCCGGTGTTGACCACATTATAGACCTCTCCAATAACGATCCGTTTTTTTCCGAGATACCCCGGAAAATAATTGTTCAATCCATCCGATCGGTTATCGAAAAGCTCCGGAGCGCCATATTGGCAGACCCGGATTCGATATTCGAAGATAATCTAACCGACACGGAAATCCTCAAGCAGGTTAAAAAGGTCGCCGAAGCGGAAATGACCCCAAACCTCAAAAGAACCATCAATGCCACCGGTATTGTGGTGCATACGAATCTCGGCCGGTCTCTCCTCGCACAGGAAGCAATGGATCATGTACTCACCATAGCGGGTGGATATTCCAACCTGGAATTCGATCTCGAGGCCGGACACCGGGGCTCCAGATATTCGGCGGTCGAGGATATCATCTGTGAATTATGCGGTTGCGAAGCCGCCATGGTGGTAAACAACAATGCGGGCGCCGTACTGCTTTGTTTGGAAACCGTGGCCAAGGGCAAGAAGGTGATCGTCTCCAGGGGTGAGCTGGTGGAAATCGGCGGCTCATTCAGGATCCCGGATGTAATGGCCAAAAGCGGGAGTATATTGCATGAAGTCGGTACCACCAATCGGACCCACTTGAGGGATTATGAGGGTGCTATCGAAACCGACACAGCTTTACTGCTGAAGGTTCATCGAAGCAACTACCAAGTGGTGGGGTTCACAGCCGAGGTTGCGCTTAAAGAGCTGGTGACATTGGGAGCGACGTATCAAATCCCCGTGATGGAAGATTTGGGCAGCGGGACCCTCATCGATTTCTCCGCATACGGCCTGTTCAAGGAGCCGACAGTCCAGGAATCCATTAAAGCCGGAGCAGACATCGTTACGTTCAGCGGAGATAAACTGCTGGGAGGCCCCCAGGCCGGAATCATCGCCGGAAAAAAAGAGATCGTTGATGCCGTTAAGAAAAATCCTCTCACCCGGGCCCTTCGCATCGACAAACTGACCCTGGCGGCTTTAGAGAGTACCCTGCGCCTTTACTGGGATGAAGACCAGGCGGTATCACAGATTCCCACGTTGAGGATGCTGACCCTTCCCTTTGATATCATCGAAAAGCGGGCCGAATCCCTCCTCCACCGACTCGAAAAGATTGAAGATCGCCGTATGGAAGCGCAGCTTGCGGACTGCACGTCGCGGTCCGGAGGCGGGGCATTGCCCTTGCTGGATTTGCCGAGCAAAGGCTTAACCATTGCAATCAAGGGTATGTCTCCAAATAGCATAGAGGCTGCAATGCGCAACTATACGACGCCGATTATCGGGAGGATCGAAGATGATAAGTTCATTTTGGACGTGAGAACCGTCCGAGACGATGAGTTGCATACCATACAGAATGCTTTTGAAAAACTTCTGAGAGGACCGGATAATGACGACGAATCTGACCCAGGTATCACACAGCCGTAGCACGTCACAGCATTTTCTTATTTCAAAGACAGACGCAAAACCGTCTGTGGTAACGCCCCTGAGAAAGCTTTCACCGAATAAAGATGCGCTTTTAACCGAGTTTCCCGAGCTACAATTCGGTCAATCTCTGGTTGATACTGCCATGGAAACCTTAAACTCGGCCCATAAATTCGGTGCCCTGGCCATTAAAATAGATGCTTTCGCTCTGGAAAAGACCGGCATGGATCAAAACGGGATTCTCATGAGCGTGGCCGAATCCATCCATGCAGCCATTCAGCATGAAGACCGTATTTGGGGTCAACTCGAACCTGAAATTTTCGTATGTTTTCTCCAGGATAAGACGGCTCCCACTTGCTTCAGAATCGGTAAGGATATTCAAAAAAACCTTTCGGGCCTGACATCTGAAACCGTAACAATAGGTGTTGCAGCTTATCCGGCAGTCAATTACCAAAAACCGAATATTCTGGACAATGCAATTAAGGCCCTGGATCATGCTGCCTTCTTCGGCCCAGACAGCATCGTATCCTTTGATTCAGTCACTCTGAACATCAGCGGAGACAAGCTCTATGCCGATGGGGATGTTGATGGCGCCATCGAAGAGTTTAGAAGAGCCCTGCTTCTGGATCCATCCAATGTCAACGTGCACAACAGCTTGGGGGTATGCTACGGCGTATTGGGAAAACTCAACCAGGCAAAGGAAGAATTTGAAACAGCCACCTGGTTAAACCCTGATGAATACATGGCCATATACAATACCGGGGTTATCAGCCTGCTTCTGGAAAAAAAGAACGATGCCCTTGAGTATTTCCAAAAAGCGCGCCGTTTAAGCGAAGATGTGTTTGAAATCTCTCTGGAGGCCGGCAGGCTTTGCGTCGAATTAAGAGACTATAAAAACGGGTTGAAATACCTCCGGGACGCCGTCCGGCTCAATTCATCATCAAGTGCTGCATATCGTTTTCTGGGTGAGTGTTACGAAGCGCTCGATATGGTTGATCCGTCCATCCGGGCCTATAAATCGGCAATCAAACTGAACCCCAATGATTCTGCGGTTCTTTCTTCCCTGGGATGCTTGTTCGATCTAAAGGGAGAAAACCCTGAGATTTCGACAACCTTCTGCCGTCAAAGTGTTGAGATATCACCGGAAAACGGCCTCTATCGACACAGACTCGGTTATTTGTATTTGAAGCAGGACAGTTACAAAGAGGCCTTGGTTGAATTTGAGGAGGCTCATCGCCTGGGGTATGATTCGGGTCGCCAAATAAAAAAAACACAATCCATGATCGATGCCGCCGCATCATAACACCGAGCGATTCAGAGCATGGAATCCATCATATTAGAAAGCTTAAGAGAAAGCATCACCGTCAAGGAGAAGACCATCCGGGCCGGTACGGATCTCATTATCAGGGGGGCTCGGATGCTGGCCGAATGTATGGCCTCCGGTCATAAAGTGTTGATCTTCGGAAACGGCGGCAGCGCCGCCGATGCCCAGCACATTGCAGCAGAGTTCGTCAATCGGTTTAAAATCGAGCGATCCCCTTTAGCTGCCATTGCACTGACCACAGACACTTCGATTCTTACAAGCATTGGAAATGATTACGATTTCGACCTGGTGTTTTCAAAACAGATTCGCGCCCTTGGGAAAAAACACGACATTGCCTGGGGGATCAGCACCAGCGGGAATTCAAAAAACGTCGTCGAGGCCATTGAAACGGCAAAACGGCTCGAATTAATTACCATCGGCATGACCGGAACAGGAGGTCGGTTGGCGGATTGTGCAGAACTGGTATACACCGTTCCATCTGAAATCACCGCTCATATACAAGAAACACATATCACCATTGCACACATGCTATGCGATCTTGTGGATCGAATCCTTTTCCCCAACGAGTACAAGTAGGATAATGTCAAAGCCCATCAAACCCTTGGATCTTAAGAAGCTCAAAACCTATTCGCTTGCAAAACGCAAGAGCAAGGTGAGCCTGCGGGATTTCGCAAGACCCTGGCACAAGGGAAACGGTTTCAAGGAATTTCTATCCGGCCTGCCCGATATCCTGGCCGGCAGCCATGTAAGGGCTGTTATTTCTGCTATCGTAAATGCGTACAGGGAAAACCGGACAGTGGTCTTTGCCATGGGAGCGCATGTGATCAAGGTGGGACTCAACCCGACTGTCATCGATCTCATGGAAAGGGGAATCATTTCTGCCGTTGCTATGAACGGGGCCGGTATCATTCATGATGCGGAATTGGCTATGGCCGGAAAAACCTCGGAAGATGTATCCACGTCTCTCGGTGACGGCTCATTCGGAATGGTTGAAGAAACAGCTGAATTCTTGAACACGGCCATCCATAATGCAGAAGCTGAATCACTGGGGCTGGGTGATGCAGTCGGTCGTTTGGTGGTTGACCGGAAATTGCCTCATCAAGAAACCAGCATCCTTGCCGCCGGAGTTCGTTTGAACATTCCGGTGACGGTTCATCTGGCTTTTGGTACCGATATCCTCCACATGCACCCTGACTTTGACCCCAAAGCAGCGGGTGCAGCCACCCACCGGGATTTCAGAATATTCGCGACCGTGGTTTCCACCATAGAGAAAGGTGTATATCTGAATGTGGGATCGGCCGTCATCCTGCCCGAAGTTTTTCTAAAGGCCGTGACAATGGCACGAAACCTCGGCTCTCCGTTGGAAGCGTTCACGGCCGTCAATATCGACTTCATCCGCCACTACCGCCCGCTAACCAATGTGGTTCAGCGCCCCACCGCCTCAGGAGGGTTAGGCATCGATCTTGCCGGACATCATGAGATCCTCATTCCGCTCATAGCCGCAGGTATCATTGAACAGCTGGATGCATAATCCTGTCAGGGTTGATTTTAGGAAAATGGATGATTAGATTTTCACGTTGACACGCGCAACGGTATTAAAAGCAAATAATTCCAAATGGAGCAATCTACATGCCGATTTACGAATATCACTGTGAAAAATGCGATCGGGATTTTGAGTACATTATTTTCGGAAAAGAAAAGCCCTGCTGCCCCTCATGCAACAGCAAAAAAGTCTGCAAACAGATGTCTGTTTGCGGGTTTGTGAGCAAAGGCGGGGGGGGAGAAACGGTTACACGTTCAGCCGGTGCATCGTCATGCAGCGGATGCGCCGCCACCAGTTGCGGGGGCTGCAGCCACTGATGCGTAATGCCGTCAAAATAGGCAGTCGCGGCAGCAAACTGGCCATGTGGCAGGCCAACTGGGTCAAATCTGCATTGGAGTCTAAAAATCCTTCCCTAACCATCGATATTTTCATTATCAAAACAAAGGGCGATAAGATTCTGGATACCCCCCTTGCCAAAGTGGGAGGCAAGGGTCTTTTCGTCAAAGAAATTGAAGAGGCTCTCCTGAACGGGGAGATAGATCTGGCTGTCCACAGCATGAAAGACATGCCTTCGGAAATACCCGATGGCCTCTGCATCGGATCGGTGCCGAAACGAGAAGACCCGGGGGATGCGCTTATTTCCAAAAACGGCAAGCCTTTTAATGAATTAGAGACCGGGGCCCGAATCGGAACCAGCAGTCTGAGACGGGGGGCACAACTCCTTCATGCCAGACCGGATATTGAAATAATACCCCTGAGAGGCAATCTGGATACTCGAATCAGAAAGCTTGAAACAGAAAATCTGGATGCGGTGATATTGGCCGCAGCCGGAATAAAACGTTTGGATCTTGATGATAAAATAACGGAAGTCCTTCCAAAGCATGTCATGCTGCCGGCAGTTGGGCAAGGGGCGCTCTGCATTGAAATCCGGCAAAATGACCCGCAAATCGAATCAATGGTCAATGAACTGGATCATCGGGAAACCCGTATTGCAGTGTTGGGAGAGCGGGCCATGTCAAACCGCTTGGGAGGCAGTTGTCAGATTCCCATCGCCGGATACGGCGAAATCGATGGGGAAGTGTTAACCCTGCAGGGATTGGTTTCAAATCTCTCAGGAAAAAAGGTGATTAGAGACAGCATCAGAGGGGATGTCTCAAATCCGGAAAAAATCGGCGCTGCCTTAGCAGAACGTTTGTTATCCATGGGGGCAGACGAAATACTGGACCAGTTGAAATCGGAAGCTTATGAAAGGTAAAGTCTATCTCGTCGGTGCAGGACCCGGAGATCCCGGCCTGATCACTGTCAAAGGATTGGAGTGCATTCGAAACGCCGATGTCATTATTTACGACTATCTGGCTGCCCCTACCCTTTTACAGCATGCTCCTCAAGATGCGGAGATGATCTATGTCGGGAAAAAGGGAGGGGACCACACATTGTCTCAGGAAGGGATCAACGCCCTCCTGGTCGAAAAAGCGCAAAAGGGCCGGGTGGTTCGGTTAAAAGGCGGAGATCCGTTCATATTCGGCCGTGGCGGAGAAGAAGCGGAAGCGCTGATAGAAGCCGGAATCCCTTTTGAAGTGGTGCCGGGGGTTACCTCGGCAATTGCGGCACCGGCTTATGCCGGAATTCCCCTCACCCACCGCCAATTCACCTCCACCGTGGCTTTTGTCACGGGCCACGAAGATCCCGCCAAAACTGAATCGAGTATCGATTGGGGCGCCCTTGCCAGAGGTATGGGTACCATTGTTTTCTTGATGGGGGTTAAAAACCTGCCCAATATAACACAACAGCTGAAGCGCCACGGGCTTCCGGCAGATACCCCCGTAGCCCTGGTGCGATGGGGAACCACAACCGCCCAGGTCACCGTGTCCGGAACCCTCGATACCATTGAAGGTGAAGTAAGAAAGGCGGGGCTCAAAGCCCCGGCCATTATTGTAGTGGGGAATGTGGTCCGATTAAGAGAAAGAATGAAATGGTTTGAAAATAGACCCCTTCTGGGCAAACGGATCATCGTTACCCGGGCCCGTGAACAAGCCAGTCATCTGGTGGACAGGCTGTCCGATTTGGGTGCGGATTGTCTCCAGTATCCGACCATTAAGGTGGCACCGCCGGACAGCTGGAATCCTCTGGATCATGCCATCAAGAATCTGCCGGAATACCATTGGCTGGTGTTTACCAGTGTCAACGGTGTTCAATTCTTCTTTCAAAGGCTTTTCGAAAACGATTACGATGCACGGGCCCTCAGCCACGTGAAAACCGCATGTATCGGCCCGGCAACGGCTGACAAACTGTTTGGATACGGAATAAAAACAGACATCTTGCCCGAAAGTTATCGGGCCGAGTCCATTGTGGAAGCGTTCGAGAATCAGGATGTTGTCGGGAAAAAGATCCTGCTGCCGCGCGCCCGGGAGGCAAGACCGATTCTTCCTGTAGAGCTCACCCGGATGGGTGCGGAAGTCGATGAAATTACGGCATACTGTACCGAACCGGTATCGGATCACACCGATGCGTTGTTGGAACACCTCAAATCAGGGGCCGTGGATCTGATTACCTTCACCAGTTCATCTACGGTCAAGAACTTTAAGGCCTTGCTCCCCATGGACGAACAGGGCGATCTCCTCAAAGGCGTGATTATCGCGAGCATCGGCCCTATTACTACCGAAACGGCAAAAGAAATGGGGTTTCCGGTGCACATCACCGCAGATGCCTACACCATACCCGGGTTGTGTGAAGCAATCCTGAAATTTTACGGCTCCGCATAACGTATCGGCTCTTTTTCCTGCGGTTTCCGCCTTCAAACCGGGTTTTCAATGAAATATTGACGATTGCAAGAATTTTAGTATATCTTTACGAGACTTTTCGGTTGCTTTTATATCGATTAACCTTTCCTCCGTACTCAGGAAAGATAACTCTTAAAGAGCATATGCACAGCAATTGCCAATTTCGGCAAGATGCTGGATGCTCGATGCAGGATACTGGATGATACGATTGAATCCTATTTTTTATCAAGAATCCAGTATCTGCAGCTATCATAATAATTAAGCTGGAGCGATTATAGAAAAAGCTTAATCGGAACTAAGGCGCGAAGCGCCTGTCGGTAAAACAACCACCATATCAGGATATCGGCATGAGTAAGTATCTGGACAGCATTCCGTCTTTCGTCGAGACCATCAAATCGATGAAAGAGACCATCATCACCAACATCGTTCTGATCGGCCAGACCCCTGCGCCCACTTTCAAGGAAAAGCGGCGGTCAAAGGTGTTCATGGAACGTCTGGCCGAATCCCAGGTGGATGAATGCACAACGGACGGTTACCGAAATCCTTTGGGAATCATTCATGGCGCGTCTGAAAAAAAACCGCCGATTTTCGTGGTCGCCCACCTGGATACGCCGTTTCAAATCGATATGGTCAACTACAGGGTCGGGGTCAATACCATAAAAGGCCCCGGTATTCTCGATAATTCCCTCGGAGTCGGCATCCTGCTGTCTATGCCGGAGATTCTTCGCAAACTGGAACTCCGGTTCGAATCGGATATCGTTCTGGCCGGGGTGATACAATCGGTTGGCAAAGGCAACTTGCGTGGGATACGGCATCTTATAAAAACATGGCCGACACCCATTCGAGGGGCGGTCTGCGTTGAAGGGGTGGAGCTGGGCCGGCTCAATTACTACACGGAGGGCATGACCCGATGTGAAATCAAGTGTGATATCACCGCTTCGAACGGGATGGGTGATTATCATAAACCGAACCCCATTCTGATTCTAAACGATGTGATCAATCAGATCTTAAAACTGCGGTTGCCCCAGCGACCCCGTACCCGAATCGTTTTCGGACAGATAAGAGGCGGCATCAGTTACGGGAAGACCCCCCAGGATGCCACGCTCGGATTCGAAATCCGAAGTGATTCGGACCGTATGGTAAAATCGGTTTTCAACGATATCAAGGACATCACCGACGGCATCGGTCACGAGCATGATGTAGCGTTGAAGATCACCACCATAGCCAATGCCAATGCCGCCAGACTGAATTTCAATCACCCTTTGGTTAAAAGTGCGGGAGCGGTGATGAAAACACTGGGGTTGAAACCGGTGAGTGATGCGAGCGAATCGGAACTGTCCATATTTCTTTCAAATAAAATACCGGCGGTCACCCTGGGAATCACCCGAGGCAAAAACCAATTCCATCTGAATTCTTCAATGAAAATCAACCCCATGTTTAAAGGGATCGCCCAGGTCGTCGGCGTCTTAATGGCCATAGACAGCGGAATCTGCGATGAATGATAATTGGCTCAAATCCAATACATTTCATTACTCCAAATTCAAGGATCTCAATCTCCTGGTGGCGGCAAAGGAGCAAAAGAACCTTTCCATCTCTCTGTGTCTCCCGACTTTGAATGAAGAAAGAACCATCGCAAAAGAAATTCTGATCATGAAATCCGAACTCATGGTTCGGTACCCCATCCTGGATGAGATTGTCGTTGTGGATTCCGGCTCGGAAGACGACACCATTGAAATTGCACAGGCATATGGGGCCGACGTGTATCTGGCCGATGATATTTTCCCCCAACTGGAAAAGTACAAGGGCAAGGGGGAAAATCTCTGGAAAGCCCTCTATGTCACCAAGGGTGATATTATCGTTTATCTGGATGCGGATATTAAAAACATTCATCATCGATTCGTTTATGCACTCATCGGACCGTTGCTTCTCTCGGATAAAATCAAATTCTCCAAAGCATTTTATGATCGGCCCATTGCCACGGGCAAAAATAAAATTCGTCCTACAGGAGGGGGCCGGGTAACCGAATTGGTAACACGGCCGTTGTTTTCGCTGTTCTTTCCGGAACTGACACAAATCATTCAACCGCTTTCAGGAGAATACGCCGGGTACCGGTCCATATTTGAAATGATCCCGTTTCCCATCGGGTACGGTATCGAAACCAGTATGATACTGGATATATGCAAAAAATGGGGGCTCGATGTGATTGCACAGGTCGATCTTGACCGCCGGATTCACCGGAATCAAGACACCAAGTCCCTGGGAAAAATGTCGTTTGCGATTATTAAGACCTTTTTGAATCGCATTGAAAAGCAGGGTCTCATCGATTTAAACAAAAATATCTTTAATGAAATGATACAGTACAATCTGGTCAAGAATGAGTATCAACCCGATATATTCAGAATCCAAGCGATAGAAAGACCGCCTATCATTGAGATTCCGGAATATCGGGAGAAGTTTAATATACCGGATCAAATCTTAGAATTGAAAGGACCAAGCCCAATTGACCGTCACCCGATTGATCGACAGATATAACCGCCGCCTGAATTACCTCCGTATTTCGATTACAGACCGGTGTAACCTGAGCTGCATTTACTGCATCCCCCAGGGAATACATAACAAGCTGCCCCATGAAGAAATCTTAAGCTACGAAGAAATTTTGAGGCTTGTAAGAATCTGTGTGGGTATAGGTATTTCCAAAGTGCGGGTAACCGGCGGCGAGCCATTGGTTCGGAAAGGGGTTTTCAATTTTCTTGCGAACCTCAATTCCATTAACGGGATAACCGATGTGTCCTTAACCACAAACGGAACCGGCCTGAAAGATCATCTCCACCAGATCCGATCGGCCGGAATCAAGCGGATCAATATCAGCCTCGATACGTTGAACAGACATAAATATAAAAAACTGACGGGATTCGATAAATTTGATGACGTCTGGGAAGGAATCTTGTCAGCCATGGACAAAGGGTTTCATCCCATTAAGCTCAATGTCGTTGCCCTCAAGGGTATTAATGACGATGAACTGGAAGCATTTGCCGAACTATCCAGGAAATATCCGCTTCATATCCGGTTTATCGAATACATGCCTATCGGAACTTCAACCGCCGGGAAAGGGACCCCTCTGCTGACACCCGAGATCAAAGAAAGCATCCGGGGTATGGGAGAATTGATTCCTGTCAAGAACAGCATGACCGATGGCCCGGCAGAACGGTTCCGGTTTTCGGGAGCCCAAGGTGAACTCGGCTTCATCAGTGCCCTGAGCCGTCATTTCTGCAGTACCTGTAATCGACTGCGACTGACTGCAAGCGGTCAAATCAGAACCTGCCTGTTATCCGATGAACAGGTCGATCTAAAATCTCCTCTTCGTTCAGGCGCCACAGATCATCAACTGGCGGAACTCATTTTCCATGCAGCCCAGCGAAAACCTTCACACCACCAATTGAACGGGTCAGACGCTTCATCCATCGTCTCCACACAAATGTCGAGTATCGGCGGTTGATAAGGTTCAACGACTCATCCGATACTTTGCCCGGAAATGGCCCCTCTTATGCAGAGGTTTTCGATCAATGAGCGATACTCGATACTTGATACTTGAAACTTAGGAAAGGCATTCTATCAGATTTAAACAGATCCAATCCGTTCTTATCCAGTTTCAAGTTTCAAATTTCCAGTTTCTCTTGCAGAAAAACAGAAGCTCATTCAACAATCGATGATGTTTCTGCGGGGTTGTATCACTATAAAAGATAGAAACACAGCGGGATAAAAAAAGCCTGGGTCGCATAAGTGTGAGGCTACATTTACTCGCACAACCCAGAAGGGCGACCCAGGCTCGTTAGAAGACTGAACCACAGAAAAACAGCGTTTCACCCAATATCTTCACTCAACCTCAGCGTCCATGATTCAGCATAATTGCCGAAAGGCTTTAACAGTTTCAAAATAACGAATCAAGATCTTTTTTCATCTTTTTTTATTTTTTTTGAAACCGCTCCGAATAGCGTGATTTCCAGCGCATCATTCACCATTGCGTTGATCAAACACCCTTCTGCTCTTTCGCTCGGTTCGCGGCAGCGATCCTTGTGGAACGAGCTCCACTTGGCATCGAACCAGTATTTTCCTTCGAATATCAGCGCCCACCCGTTCAGCCAGCAATGAATCATCTTCCGGGGCTGACTCGATTCCACGTTCTACTTTTATACACATCATGTCCCTGCCGTCTGACTGATGGGTTAAATGAATCTGGTATTCACTTCCGATTCCTTTAATTTGACTGAGGACATGGTCGATCTGGCTTGGGTAGATATTGACGGCCCTATAGATAAACATATCATCGCTTCGACCCAGTATCCGGTCATGTTTCGGGAACACCACGCCGCACGGACAGGAGTCTGCCAGCAACCGGGTGATGTCGTGGGTGCGATAACGAATCAAAGGGCTGCCTTCCTTACAGAGCGTTGTTACCACCAGTTCTCCAATAGTTCCCGGGGGTACCGGGGTTAATGTGTTGGGATCAATAATTTCAAAGATGAAAAGATCCGACCAGTAATGAATTCCTTGATGATATTCGCAATCAAGTCCTGTGCCCGGGCCATAGAGCTCGGTTAAACCGTAAATGTCAAATATATGATCAATATTCATCAACTCTTTGATACGTTTCCGCATGGCACCGCTGTGGCGCTCGGCGCCGAGGATTATCTTTCTGACCTTGATCCGATCCACAAGGTTTCTGCGATGGATCTCTTCCGCCATGAGAAGCGCCATGGATGCCGTGGCACAAAAAACAGTGGATTCCATATCCACCATCATTTCGCAGTGCATATCCGCATTGGCAGGTCCCAGCGGTACGGCAATGGCACCGAACCGCTCACAGCCGGCTTGAAACCCGACGCCGGCGGTCCACAATCCGTAACCGACCGCCACCTGAACGCGATCTTCGCGGGTCAACCCGGCCAGTTCATAGCACCGGGCAAACATATCCGCCCAAATGTCGATGTCTTTTTGAGTGTAGCAGAGGACTTTGCGTTTTCCGGTGGTGCCTGAAGAAGCATGAATACGGACAATGCTTTCAAACGGTACCGACCGGAGTGGAAACGGGTAGTTCTCCTGAAGATCTTCTTTGTCCGTAAAGGGTAAACGGTTGATGTCTTCTGTGGATCGGATATCTTCAGGCTTAATTCCGGCCTTATCGAGTTTATCCCGGTAAAAGGGAGAATGATTGTAAACATGCGTAAGTGTCCATTTTAGTCCGTCCAACTGAACGGTGTTGAGCTGTTCCGGTGTTAGATGGTTCGGAATAAACGGCATATTGGCCTCCTTAACCCGCTTTTTCCGAAAAGCGGTTTTTGTCATGCTGCATGATAACCGGCATTCAATGCTTTCATTGCGCTGTTTAACAATTTTTCCCTTTTTGAGAACCGATTGGATAAGACGGCTTTTATGTCTTTAAAGCCACAGAAGAGGTGACCACGAAATTTAAGGGCGTATCCGAGCAGAATCAAATTGACAGATCGGCGGGCCTGATTTTCAATGGCCAAGCGATTTGCATCAATGCCATAAACCGGTTTGTCGATTTCCATGGCTTTAGAATCAGGACAATTGACAATGGACCACCCGTTCTCTTTCAAATAGTGCCCGTGCTGCAAAATATTCTCTTCCTTTAAGGCCAGCAATCCGTCAGCATGACGGGGCCGAATCAGGACACTTGAAAAATCTCCCACTTTTAAATGGGATATTACCGTACCCCCCCGCTGCGCCATGCCGTGAGTTTCGGAAGTTACGACCGGCATCCCTTTTTGAATTGCGGCTTCGGCCAACAGGCGGGTTACAAATAGAACCCCTTGCCCCCCGACACCGCTGATGATGATTTGCTGTTGAGTCATTCTGCCTCCTGAATGGAACCCTTTGGGCACACCGAGATACAAACCCCGCATTGGGTGCACAACATGGTATCGATTTGCACAAAATCTTCCGTTTCATCCAATATCAGAGCCGGACACTCAAATTGCTGAACGCAATATCCGCACCCGTCGCAATCATCTGTGATTTCCACTGGAATCGGTTTGGGGCGGGCATTTCCGGAGAGTCGATCGAGCAAACAGGGGTGCCTTGCGATGATAACAGCAGGGCCCTTTTCTCGACTGAAGTGAACCGCTTCTTTGATTAACGAAATGAAGTCTTCTACATGATAGGGATCCGCCGTACGACAGAAATCAATCCCACAGCCCCTGATTAAACCGGGCAAATCGAATGCCCCATCTTTTGAAATTCCGAAGGAGGTCGGTGTCGGCTGGTTGCCGGTCATGGCCGTTGTTCGATTATCAAGGATGACGAGAACAAACCGAACATCGTTAACAACAGCATCCACAAGGGCCGGCATGCCTGCATGGAAAAATGTAGAATCGCCGATGGTGGCGACTATGTCGGGACGTTTATCCGTATCCTTAAAGGCGTGATAAAATCCCGAAGCCTGACCGATGGCAGCCCCCATACAGAGAACGGTATCGACTGCACCGAGATTGAGTCCCAGGGTGTAACAGCCTATATCACTGGTGTAAATACCTTTGGGGACCGCCTTTTTAATGGCAAAAAAGCTCGCCCGGTGGGGACATCCGGCACATAAGGTCGGTCTTTTTCCCGGGACGGCGGGTATGGCAATGTTCTCAAACGGCATATTGGAATACCGGCATAAAATCTCTTCAATCTGTTCGGGTAGGAGTTCGCCGGCTTTGGGTACATTACCGGAAAGCCTGCCCTTCACCCGGTGTCGATCAGCAAGCTGCATCTCTATAACGCCTGTGGTCTCCTCAAGAACCAAAATCTCTTCATAGGTGTCGATCAGATCGTTTATAAACCCGGCATGGAGTGGAAACGGTTGGATTACCTGGTAGAAAGGGATAGAGTCCCAAAGCCTTAACGATTTTAAGATCTCTTTCGTATGCCCGGCGGCCACTCCGGATGCAACCACTGCCCTGGTTCCATCTGTTTCCGGATTTAATCGAATCGGCAAGGTTCGTTCATCGGATGCCAGCGCTTTCAGTTTGTCTTCGAGTTCTTTGTGCAGCAGAAAACGAAACTTTGGAGTCGCCGCCCATCGACTGGGATCTTTGTGAAACTCGGGTGTTTTAGGGTCGGAGTGAATGGATCCCGGCAGAATATCCTGGCGGGCATGACAAACGCGTGTGGTCGGCCGAAGCATGACGGGAATTTTATATGTTTCTGAAAGCTTGAATGCGGTTTCCACCAGTTCTCTGGCTTGTTTTGGAGAGTCCGGATCCAACACCGGAATCTTTGCCATCATGGCCATCAAACGGCTGTCCTGCTCTGTCTGCGACGAATGGGGTCCGGGGTCATCCGCACTGATGACGATAAACCCTCCCTCGGTTCCCAAATATGCTGCACTCATCAAGGGGTCTGATGCAACATTAAGACCGACCTGTTTCATACTCACAGCACACCGCAAACCCGTCATGCATCCGGCATAGGCAATCTCAAAAGCGACCTTTTCGTTAATCGCCCATTGGGCGTGCATGGATGATGCGTGCCTCTTTTTCTGGATCATCAGTGAAGACAGAATTTCAGAAGCAGGTGTTCCGGGATAAGAGGTCGCAATCGCACAGCCATTTTCCAACAGCCCCCTGGCAATTGCCTCATTGCCCAACATCAATTCTCTTTTCATCAAAACGCCCCCTCCACAAAAAAGGGCCTCCGAAGAGACCCTGGCTTAAAAAGAAAGAGCCGCCAGTCTCTTCTTCAGTCTTCGTTAAAGCTACTCACGGCTCTGGGTTTCAATTTGTGTCATGAATGGTGAGCACGCTTCATGGGCTTGGCCACCACCGGAAATGCAGATATTTCATTTAACCCTCGATGTTTTTTACTCTTTCTCCTTTTGATACAAAACCTGATAACCAAGATAAACCGGTTTGTCAATACACCCTCTTGAATTTATAGGTCCCTGGAACCTTATCGGCCATGTCATTCATTCTCAAAACGCAGTCCTTTGGACATTATCATTAAGAATTCTAAAGAATGTCGAATAATTCTGCTATGTCAAATTTAAAAAAGATGAGGTTTCAGGTTTCGGGTGTCAGGTTTCAGAAAGGAAAAGCAGGCGAACTGACACCTGAACACTGACACCTGACACC
>DUZK01000069.1 GCA_013349495.1 Deltaproteobacteria bacterium | reverse complement strand
GGTCAGATAATCGAATGCTCCATGATCCCGAAAAGCCTGAATCACGTTGTCGAGGGCGGCATAACCGGTGAGAATGATCACTTCGATGTATTCATCAATCTCTTTTATTGCCTTGATAACGCCTATTCCATCCACGCCGGGCATCCTCATATCGGTGATGACTGCATCAAAGGGTTCGGGCTCTGATTTGAACATGGCTATTGCTTCTTCACCGCCCAAGGCTGTTTTTACCTGGTAATCTTCCTGGAGGAGCAGCTTGCTGAGCATCTGCAGGATGTCCTGTTCATCATCAACGACAAGGATTTTTTCGTTCATTCACAGCACCTTAATCAAACCGGAGGTTATTTCATACATATCCGCTTGCCGGACCCATAGAAATCCATAATAGTTATATCGGTGTTTTGTTTCTTTAATTTAGTGTTTTCGCGCATGGAAGCGAATTATTCCGGAAACCTATTCATGGCTTCGATGGATGACAAAACGCTTCCGCACGAAATCCGATCCATATACTGCATTGAAATACTGCAAAGAATGTGCCTGAAAACAGAATCTCGTTATAATAAAAAACAATTAAATTTCAGTGGGTTGTGTCTATATAAGACGGATGGGTTAAACGGATGTGACAAGATTCAGACGGGACGCAGCAGAATTGACTCGTGTGACCATGATCACTCCTGATCCGACGGAACAGTCTCCATCAGCCCCTGCTTGTTTAGAATTAACAAACCCACCAGATAATGGCCTTTGAATCGACCTGTCTCCTCTTTAGTAATATGCTGTATCTTAGTTTTAAAAAATTCGGTGGGACGTGCGGATTCCGTGGGGTAGTATTTCATTTCGAGTATGTCTCCCACATGGATATGATCAAATGCGGCGGAATCTTCTTTTAATAGGATGCACATTCCTTTCTGAGAAATATTCCAAATTCTGAACTGATAGATGAGTTGGTTTGAGCTGACGGTGAGTTCCACACTATGATATTGATCAACCGGTTCTCTGGGTTCTGACCGCCTGCCCAACTCCTTTTGCGGTAATGATTCACCCTGCATTCACTTATCTCCTTTCCTTTAAAAAAGACACCCCCTCATCTCTTATGCTTCCATTTGAGAGAGCTGTTTCTCTCCATATTTCATGGGTATGATAACAGCAAAGACGCACAGTATAAGCACCAAGGCAAAAGAGCCGATGGTCCATAACCAATTCAACGCGGTTAGTTCTCTGTTATTGATGTCAGCCATGAAGAGCTGGTAAACCGGGCCGGCTTCCAGGATAATCACCATGCCCACAAAACCGACACATAAGATCATAAACAACAGTCCTCCGAACCCCGTTGCCGATTGAGTGGGGTTTTCAGACCGAAAATCAGGAAAAGCCGCTCCCAAGCCTATTCCCATGGCCACAATTCCCGGCACAAGAAAAAATATCGTAATCGTTGAAAGCACCATCATAAACGGTGTCACATTGAGGAGGAGATTGGTTACAACGATAATGGCCTCGGAAAGGAGAAGGAGGGGGAGGTAATAAATAAAAAATTTTATCCACAGATAATTTTTATAGGTAATGGGGGCGGATTGAACCAGCCAGAAGGCCTCCCCCTCGGTGCTCACGGCAGGGAATGCGAAACGAACCGTCACGGCCGTCAGCACAAATGCAGCCAAACCCAAATTTAAAAAAGATAAGAGGTTTTGCAGATATATGGTTTTAATGGGCGCTTTTTCCAGAGGAAGCACTTTAAAGTTGTAGATGTATATAAAGAAAAGAGCGGCGATTAGAAACAATTGACTCCATTGGGTTTGATCACGATAAAACGATTTGATTTCTTTAATGACAAAAGCCCGGACAGTTCCGGAAAGGAAACCGAACGCGCGGTAGTTCAATGGCCTATTTCGGACAAACCGTGCCGGAGCGGTTTGTGACTTGGATATTCCTCTGAAATACACCGCATCGGCAAAGAGAATATTCAAAAATCCCAGAAAGGATGCAAAGCTCAAAGCAATTGTCAAATGGAAAAAGCTTGCGCCTGTCTGATTGAGAAGACACAGACGGAGGCTGTCAAACGCCCATGTACTCGGCAAATAGGGTGGAGCCGGTGATCGCAAGGCCTTTAAATAAATCAGAGCGGTTGCAAACACTTCTGGATCCACCAACCGCTCAGGGCGCATGAGACGGAAGGCCAGATACAGAACCAGAAACAGAACCAAGCCCAAAAAGACAAAAATGCTTCTGAGCCGATTGGCCGGAATGATAACGACTCCCAACGTGACCGTAAAGGCACTGATTCCCGAAGCAATGAAAGAAAGGGGAATCAAATTCAAGGGGATCATCAGATAAAACGGCATGCCGGTGCCGTATACAATCCCATAAGCCAACATCACGGGCAGAGTGTAGATCAATACCATCCAGGAACTGTCAAAGGTGCTCTCCACCCACCGGGCAAAAAAGATTTTGAATGAAGCAACCGGCATTGAATGGACCAGGGAGAGATCTTTGCTCAGATATAATTTAGACAAACACGTGATGATGCTGCTGAAGATCATCAGGGAAAACACGGTGATCAGAATCATGGAGAGCAGTTTGAGACCGATCAAATCTCCCAATTCGTGGATACTTTTAAAATAATGGAGGATTCGCAAACAAGCCACGAATATTCCGCCCCAGACGCAAAGCCCGATGAAGCCGAACAAGCAAATTTTAATGGTACGGCCCTTTTTGGGCTTAAGTATCAGCGGATTCCGAAAAGACCAGATTCTCGGTTTAAACAGTGCCAGCGTGTGGTTCATAATTCAACGTCTCGGAAATTCTACAACCTATTGATATTATGATTTTTAGCTGACGCTCAACATTGAAGTGCGACATGGAATAGTGGAATGATGGAATAATGGAATATTGGGTATAAAAGCGGAAACGATCTTTTTTATAAAATCGATAGAATTCATTTAAACCCATCATTCCAGCACTCCAATATTCCAGTATTCCAATTGTGAGCGAAGCGAACTAAGTTCTCTAATTTTCGGTGGTCAACTTAATAAACACATCCTCAAGATCCGCATCCAATAGCTGGGCATTTTCCTTCAGCTCTCCCGGACTTCCCGTTGTGAGAAGTCTCCCATTATGGATGATCCCGATCCGGTGGCACACATCTTCTGCTATTTTAAGGGTATGGGTCGACATAAATATGGTTACGCCTTCCCGAGACAGGTCCTTAAAGAGTTGTTTTACCATTTTTATACCGGCCGGATCCAGGCCCACCATAGGTTCATCAACGATAATGACCTCCGGCTCATGAAGAAGCGCGGCCGCCATTATGAGTCGCTGTTTCATGCCGTGAGAATAGGATTCGATGAGATCTCCCGAACAATGGGCGAGGGAGAATTGTTCCAGCACCGCCTTTGCCTTTTGGGGAAAACGGGTCTCCTCAACCCCGTAGAGATCGGCAGTAAACTTCAGAAATTCCATTCCGGTGAGCTTTTCGTATAAATAGGGCCGATCAGGGATAAATCCGACCTTGTTTTTGGCAGCTTCAGGTTCTGTCGCCATCGGGATTTCACAGATGCTCACGTGTCCTGAAGTGGGTTTTAATATGCCGCCCATCATTTTTATGGTGGTGGTTTTTCCCGCGCCGTTCGGTCCGAGAAAACCGAAAATTTCGCCCTCCGGAATTTCAAGATTTAAGTGATCCACAGCCATGAGATCGCCAAAGCGCTTGGTTAAATCCTTGAGTCGAATCATCCATCCATTTCCATGATACGGATCTTTACCTTTCCGATCAAACCGATCAGATCCATGGGTAAATGTGTTGAAGCGCTGGTAAATCGAAGATGGGTCACATCTGCCGGAATCTGACCCAACAGAGCATCCACCGAGATCCATTTCCCGATATAGACCATGTTCCATGCATGATAGTAAAAACGGTCTGTCAGGTAAACCAGACCGGCTTCCACGGTTGCCGGGATTCCCACCGCCCGGGCCAGAGCCGCCAAGAGCACCGAATGCTCGTTGCAGTCCCCCATGCGATTCTTCAGTGTGGAAAGGGCATCCGGCACCGACAGCACCGGTCGCTTTTTTATTTTTGTATATACCCAATCCACCAAGTGCTCTATTTTTTCCAAAGGTGTCCGAGCAGAGGCTGTTATCCGCTTGGCCAAGCGCTGAATTGTGGGGTGATCCGATTGGATGAGCGGAGTGGGGGATAGGTATTCATCGGACACGGTCTCGGGTGTGGTCTGCATGCCTTCAAAACCGGGAAGTGATTCCTTGATCACCGTGAGGGTGTTATTTTCAAAAGTTTGCCGGAATCCATCCAATGAAAAACCTTCCTGATCAATCCCTTCGATGCGGACGGTAAGTCGATTGAGCCGATTCGGGTCCTTTATGATGCGGTTTGATTCAACGGACGCAACCTTTGTAAGATCCTGGCTGGATTCCACCGGCAGTCCGTAAAGGGCATCGGCCCGGGTGGTGCGCACCATTTCAATCCCAAGCAGCCCGCTCTCTTTCAGAATCTCCCCCTTCTCACCGATCCATGCCAGTTGACTGTTTCCCTTGAAGGTAAATGAAATCTTTTTGGCAGTATGAAACTGTCCCATGATCCGGATTTTGTCTTTTCCCAGCATTTGGACATCTACGGTTTCCTGTCCCATGCTCACCGGATCAAAAATCGCAAAACTGGTCACTTCATTGGGTTTGAGATTTAGAGCGCTCATGGAATGGACCATGCCTGCCGGCAGGTAGATGCGGTTTTCCAGTTCCAAATCGAGTTTCTGAATCCCGCCGCCGGATTCTGTTTGAACGGAGAGCACTCGGTCCTTAGCAATACCGGATGCTTTGAATTGGAATCGCCCTGAGTTCATCCGGAATTCGAAGGATGATAATGAGAGATCTTTCAGCAGGGTGCCTTTTGTGTTCAATGCGAGCTCCTGGACCATCCCCATGGTATTGATTTTCAATTGAACGGTTTCCTGCAGCTCATATCCGTCTGATATCCGGGTCATGATGGAATGAGAGAATCCGATTTTCCTTCCGTTCTGAAAGACATTCATCCAGACATCACGTTCGGGGAGAGCGGCGCTTTTTTTAAATTCCGGAAGCGGTGAGATGGATGGCGAGGATTGAATAGGATTTAGACGTATGGATAGCAGCACGGCGAATAGAACGCCGAATACAGTCGCCCCCATCCAAAACGGTTTCATCCTTTCAAAAGACATGGCGTTCCGCCTGTTGAAGCTTAAGCCCCAAGAATCACCCATACATCATCAAATGTAGTATGTCAAGGATATGGCATCCCAATATGTTGTGGTTTTGGTGATTCCCTAAAAAGTCCAACTTCTGCGTTCTGCTTCATTTCGTTGTCATTGCAGCGTACGCAAAGTACGCCTCATGACACGAAATTTGCACGCCTTGAATTTGAAGCTTTTTATGAAATCACCACAATTGATGTGAATGCTCCCGGCGTCCGGCTGATTACGCGATGTGGGGCATGAGAGACCACTTGATGAACCAGGAACCGCTTTCCGGATCCTGATCCAGGCAGAGAATCCCCCCATTTTGGAATTTGAACACGAGGCCGTCGATAGATCCGGTAACCAGATAATTGGCAAGTCTTTCCATAAAGGGCAGATGCCCCACGAGCATGAGGTTTTCACCCGTATCCAACGTATCCGCTGCTGCCGAAACATCATCCAGCGGTTTAAGGCCATCCCGTTCACCGATACCTTGAGAAGGAGCCAGTGCGGTTTCGAACAGTTCTGCTGTCTGCCGGGCTCTTTTTTTCCCGCTATGCGCGATTTTCGATACCTTTACCCCGTAGCCTTCAGCCACACCTGCAATTCGTTGTACTTCGGATTTGCCTTCATCTGACAGTCCTTGATCCGGGTCCACATCTTTGGGAAGACTCTTGCCGTGCTGGACCAAATAAAGCGCCATGCTGCACTCCTTTCTGTGATATAGGTTCAGCGTTCAGAGTTCAGGGTTGAAAGGCTCTAATCAGCCATTATCAAAGGATTTTTATCATCAATTTGGCTCCAAGACCGTCTCTCCCAACAGGTAGTCGTGACGATTCCCGGACCAGAAGAAAGAAAATAATTATTGGCGATAAGTTATAACCTTTGAACCCTGGTCGCCTACGGCGCCGCCAAAGGCGGGTAAACCCTGAACCCTGAACTCTGAACCCAGAACCGATCAGTTTAGGAATGCTTCAGTGTGCCGAAGATAGAAGGTCCTTTATCGATATTCTTAAGATCCACTTCCAGGATTTGATTTCTTAAATGATCTTCCCCTTCAACCGTTACAGGGATGTAATTTGAAGTCATTCCTTTTAACAGATGGGATCCATCCTTCAGGCGCTCTTCAATGAGAACCTTTAAGGTCTTTCCGATAAAGCGGCGATAAAAATCCGCTCTCTTTTGCCGGCCTTGAATACGCATCTTTTCACATCTCGATTTAATAATATGGGCTGGTACTTTATTTTCAAAGGAATAAGCCGGGGTTCCCTTTCGGGGAGAAAACGGAAAGACATGAAGATAGCTCACCGGCAGTTCTTCCACAAGACTATGGGTATTATGAAACGCGATATCGGTCTCTCCCGGAAAACCGACCAAAACATCTATCCCCAGCGCTGCGTCCGGAACCGTTTCATATATTTCCATCACAAGATCTCTAAATTCGTTTCGCGTATAAGGGCGGCCCATGTGCTGCAGAATCTCGTTATCTCCGCTTTGAAGGGGAATATGAAAATGACGGCAGATGCGTTCAGACTTTGCCATAAGTTGGATCAGATCGGTATCCAGTTCCAGCGGTTCGATGGAGCTCAGCCGGATTCGTTCTATGGTCGATTCGGATAGGATTTGTTCGAGTAAATCTGCCAACCGGATACGCTTTGGCTTTAAATCTCTTCCATAACAGCCCAGATGAATACCGGCAAGCACCACTTCCCGATACCCGACCGCCGTCAATTGCCGGATATCATCCAAAACATTCTTGACGGGTAGGCTTCGGCTTCTCCCGCGGGCGTAGGGAACGATACAATAGGTGCAGAACGCATCACATCCATCCTGTATCTTTAGAAACGCTCGGGTTCGTCTCCGTCTGGAAATCCCCGATACGCTGTGAGCATTTTGATTTGGGACGGGAGTTTTGCTATTCGGAAAATCGAGTCTGTTCGGAATCGCTTCTTTTTCCGACTGGGTTATAATGGAGTGAACACCGGTGATATTCTGAATGACTTCCGGCTCCATCTGGCTGTAGCAGCCGGTAACCAGAATGCGGGCATTGGGCTGAGATCGAATGAGCTGGCGAATGGCCTGTCGCGATTGCTGGGAGGCTTTTTGAGTGACGGCACAGGTGTTTATGATGCAGGCATCGGCCGGTTCATTATCCTCCGCCAAAATCCAACCGTTTCCTTCCAAGAGTCCTGCAATGGAATCGGACTCGGATTGATTCACCTTACACCCTAATGTCGTGATTCTAAATTTCGGCATTTTTTTCTATGGGCTGAATCCATCCACCGCCCATGACTTCATCCCCCTGGTAGAACACCGCGCACTGACCGGGTGTAACGGCTTCTTGGGGGTGGTCAAATTCGACGACAGCTTCTTTTTCATTGACGGGTATCAGCATTGACGGGGTTTCCCGGTGCCGATACCGAACCCGTGTGTTAACGGATAAAGCGGATTTTGGCGGGTCCGTTATCCAACTAATATCCTTAACCATACATTCCGATGTCAATAAATCCTGTTTATGGCCCACGATAAGTCGATTTCTTTCCGTATCGAGACGGATCACATAATAGGGCTCGGCTGCCGGGCAGTTAATACCGCGTCTCTGCCCGATGGTGAACAGGTGCAATCCCTTGTGCTCACCAAGCAAATTCCCTTTCAAATCAACAATGGGACCGGGAGTTGGCAATAAACCGAATCGATCCGTTAAGAAATCACCGTAGGTGCGATTCTTTATAAAGCAGATATCCTGGCTTTCTTGTTTGATATACGGGAGGATACCGATTGATCCAGCCAGTTGTTTAACCTCGGGCTTTGTCATATCGGCTAGAGGAAATTTTGCAGATGCCAATTGCTTTTGAGAAAGTCTGGCCAAAAAATAAGATTGCTCCTTTTTAGGGTCTTTCCCACGAAGCAGATGAAAGATTCCGACCTTGTCTTCTACAACATTGGCATAATGGCCGGTTGCCAAATGGCCGGCGCCGAGTTCTCGAGCAGCCTTAAGCAGTGTTCCGAACTTAATGGCGGGATTGCAGACCATACATGGATTGGGGGTTTGTCCGGCTTTATATGTTTCTGCAAAATAGTCTATTACCGAGGTTTCAAATTCGGTTTGAATATCATAAATTTCCAGTGGTATACCGAGGTGTTCTGAGATCGGCGCCATCCGATTCCGAGCCTTTTTCATAAGATGGTCAGGCTCCTGCGCCTGTTCCGGATCCTTTTCCTCTTCCTTGTGTTCGGGTGGCAGATCGTCTTCATACCCGGTAATGAAATGCATTCCGACCACGGGGCGGCCTTGTTTTTTGATGAGGTATGCGGCCATAGTGGAATCGACACCTCCACTCATGGCAATGGCGGTCGGTTGCATCATTCGGAAAAGGAGTTCTCGGCAGGTCGAACATTCATTTATTCAACCCCTTCATTGAATTTCTTTTTGGTACCGGAAATCTCCAGCACCATGAATCCTTCTTTTCCGGGGAGTATGCCTGCGTTGAGAATATTGAATGTCAGATCGAAGTCTTTTGCCAAGTAGCATACAATCGGTTTCTGCACTTCTGTTTTGGGAAATCGAAGACTTAAGATTTTGGAAAACACGTTATTCCTCCGATATTTAGATATCTTGAAATGTTTTTAACAATAAAAATATATTACATTTTATGAAATTAGGATTCCTGCTACAATCATGGAACAATGGAATGGTGGAAAACTGGAATGTTGGTTTCTAAAAGGATATTATCTATTTTCTATTATTCTTCAACATGGATTCTATCTTTAATCAATATTCCATTATCCCAAAACCCAATATTCCATCACTCCAGCATTCCAACATTCCAAGTAAAGCGGAGCCCCCGACTTGACTTGATATAGTATACTATTGGCATTGGCTGCGCCTGTCAACCACAAGGTGGTATCTGTTTGAAATTGTTGATCCATTCTCATATTTTTCGTATGATTTGATGCGTTCAACCGACAAACAGTATCCTAGGTTCAGCGTTCAGGGTTCAGGGTTCAGGGTTGAAAAACCCTAATCGTTCAATGGAGGTTAACCCAGAACGGTGAACGCATAACCTTTGAACCTTGAACCCTGAACCTGGAACCGATCAGTTTATGAATATATCAACAACTTATCTGAAGAAGTGAAAAATGAACCCGATTGCTTATCGCACAACCGGCCTCTTAATTAAAACACTTTCTTATCTGTCCAAGGCTCGGATTAACATCCACGGCAAAGAGAATATTCCCACCCACGGTTCAATTATTTTCGTTATCAATCATTTCACGCGAATAGAGACCTTCCTTATGCCCTATTTTATCTACCGTCTGACCCAGATTCCGGTATGGTCTTTGGCGGACGACAGTCTATTTAAAGGCGCTTTCGGGCGGTATCTGGATACGGTGGGCGCCGTCTCAACCAAAAATCCGGACCGGGACCAATTGATGGTAAAGACGTTGCTGACCGGGGAAGCGCATTGGATTATCTTTCCGGAAGGGGGGATGGTTAAAAGCAAGAAGATAATCGACAAGGGCCGGTTTATGGTCTTTTTTGCAGGCGGTAAGCGACCGCCGCATACCGGTGCCGCCACATTGGCGCTTCGAACCGAATTCTACCGGAAACGGCTTCAAGCACTGCATCGCTCGGCACCGGAAGAGGCGGCCCGCATTTTGAATCAGTTCAAAATTGACGACATTGAACCGGTGCTGAACAGAAAAACCCTCATCGTTCCGGTGAACCTCACGTACTATCCTCTCAGAGCCAGGGAGAATTTTTTAAATCACCTGGCGGAGCGATTGGTGGAGAACATTCCTGACAGGATCAGAGAAGAGATCATGGCTGAAGGCGCCATGTTAATCTCCGGTGTCGATATAGATATGCGGTTTGGGCAGCCGATTCTGATCGAGGAGTATCTGAATGTTCCTGAAGTGACCAGGGATATTATGCTGCCCCGGCGCATCGGTTTTGACGACCCCATTTCTTCTCGACAAACCCTGCGGAAAATAGCACGAACCATCATGATGCGCTATATGCGCACCATCTATTACTTGACCACTGTTAATCCTGATCACCTCTTTGCCTCGATTATCCGATTGATCCCCTGGCGAACCGTAGATCCTTATGCTCTCAGGCAGCGGGCATATCTGGCCGCCACCGGTAATCTCTTGAAGCTAGACATTTTTTACCATCAGAGCTTAAAGCATGATCAGACACACCTTTTGACGGATGACCGGTTCAATAGATTCAAAAACTTCATATCCCTGGCCCTGGAAAAAGAGGTGTTAAAAGAGAAGGACGGGAGGTTCAAAAAAAATATGTCAAAATTTTCCCGTTCCATAGATTTCCATCGGGTTCGGGTCGAAAATCCCGTTTCCGTTATGGCCAATGAAGTCGAACCGCTTGTGCATCTACAGCGGTACCTTCGGAAGCTTTGCTTAATACCCAATTTCTGGCTGAGGCGAAAAATCATCAAATACTTGATGAATGCGGATCGCAAGGAGTTTGCTGAAGATTACCGAACGTTTTACGTGGACGGGGAAAGCAAGGATAAAACCGTGGGAAGGCCCTTTCTGGTCAGGGGAAGATCAAAGCGATTGGGTATCCTGCTTATCCACGGATACATGGCAGCCCCTCGCGAGGTCAAGGCTTTGGCCGATTATCTCGGAAAACAGGGGTTCTGGGTATATGTTCCGCGCCTGAGAGGGCACGGTACATCCCCGGACGATCTTGCCCATCGATCTTACAAGGACTGGATCAACTCTGTGGATCGGGGATTTGCCGTCATTCGAAACCTGTGCCGGGATGTTGTTGTAGGAGGTTTTTCAACCGGGGCAGGGCTTGCTCTTGAGCTCGCTGCAAGGGTGAAAGAGGTGGCCGGTGTTTTCGGCGTGTGTCCGCCAATGCGGCTCCACGATTTGTCTGCAAAACTGGTTCCGGCCGTGGACGCCTGGAACCGACTCATGAAACGCGTCCAATTGAACGGGGTAAAAATGGAGTTTGTGGACAACCATCCGGAAAATCCTGATATCAATTATACAAGAAACCCCATTTCCGGCGTTCGGGAGTTGGAACGGTTAATGGAAGTCCTGGAACCCAAACTACCCGAGATAGATATACCGGCTTTGATTGTTCAATCTTCAGGGGATCCGATTGTCGATCCCAAAGGATCCAGACGTATCTTTGAATTGCTCGGATCCAAGGATAAGCAATACATTCTTTTCCATCTCCAACGACACGGGATTTTACTGGGAGAAGATTCCCACGCTGTTCATAAGGCCATCGGGGGATTTATTGAAAATCTGATGTAACCCCTTTCCTGCAGCCTTATGATTTGTTTTTAACCATCAAAGTCGCCGGATCTAAAAGCAGTTCCGGAACCCCTTCCGTTTGTGTGGCCCCTTTTAATATGTTGACATGGGTTTCCGATCCGATGGGTTGAAGTTGAATAATGACATCGAACAGATCTTTTACAGTAAGCAACGATACGGGCATTCCGTCCGGGCCGGGCTCTTTATGCCGGTGGGTCCTTACCGTAAACCATGCTTTGAGTGATCGCTGTTTTACTAAGTTTTTGAGATTTGAAAGGTTCTTCTCATCCGGCTCATCAAACGGGTAACCGTCAATAACCAGAACGTGGGGAGAAAATACCCCCTGTTCCGTTAAATCGTTCAATCTTTCTTCTAGAATGGGAATCGTGAAACCCTCTACCTTGAACGTCATGATAAACCGATACGGCAAAAGCGAATCCCACTGATCCTTGGCCTGCTTTTTATCCCAGCTTTTTGAAATATTCCGGTAAACTTCTTCATACCACAGGCAGACTTTCTCAACCGGATCATTCAGGCTAATATAGAGGACATTGCGATTCATGAGGAGATAATCGAGGGCGATCTGAATTAAAAATGCGGTTTTACCCACGCCTGCACGCGCCAGAATTGCCCCGAATCCCCCCTCTTTGAGAATGTCTTGGTTTTCTGACTCCAAAAACCTCAACGGAGTTCGTAAAGTGATATCATTGTTATGCATGGTGCTATCCTTTCTGCCGGGCGTTATGCCCATTTCGGGATCACGCAACATCCCGCTTTTTATCGTTCGCTTTTTTATGGAGTTCTTCAGCAATCCCTCTGGGAATCTCCTTATAGGTGGAAAACTCCATTGTGAATTGTGCCTTGCCCTGGGTTAAGGATCTTAAGGTTGTTGAATAACCGAACATTTCAGCAAGCGGCACATGGGCTTCGATGACCGACTGTACCCCTTCATCCTGGGAACCCACGATCATTCCACGACGTTGATTGAGGGAGCCCATCACAGATCCCTGATACTCGGTTGGCGTTTCCACAACCACTTTCATGATGGGCTCACGAATAACCGGGGAAGCTTTTGCATATCCCTGAAGAAAGGCGCCCCGCGCGGCTGCCTGAAATGCCATCTCCGAAGAATCCACAGAGTGGGAGGCCCCGTCGTTTATCACGACCCGGATTCCGGTAACGGGATACTCCATGGCAGGCCCTTTTCTAATGCAATTCCGAAAACTTTTTTCACAGGCAGAAATAAACTGACTCGGAATCGAACCTCCTTTTACTTGGTTTTCGAATACAAATTCCTCATCATCCACCGGTTCCAGATATCCTGCAACCCGGCCGTACTGACCGGCGCCTCCGGTCTGTTTCTTGTGGATATAATCAAACTCAGCTTTCCGGGTAATGGTCTCCCGATATGCGACTTGCGGCATACCGGTTGTTACATTTGATTGGTATTCTCGTTTCATCCGCTCAATGTAGACCTCAATATGCAGTTCTCCCATGCCGGATATGATGGTTTCGCCGGTCTCCTGGTTAACATGGGCTTTAAACGTCGGATCTTCCTTGGTGAATCGAGATAAGGCCTTGGTCATGTTGATTTCCGATTTATGGTCATTCGGTGATATGGCCAGTGAGATCACCGGTTCCGGAATAAACATGGAGGTCATGGTCAGGTTAATTCCCCGAGCCGCAAACGTATCGCCGGAAGCACAGTCTATTCCGAACAAGGCGCCGATAAATCCGGCAGGAATCCATTCAATATCTTCCATCTGGTCGGCGTGCATGCGCACCAGTCTCCCGACTTTAACTTTTTTTCCGGTTCGAACATTATAAATGGTATCCCCTTTGGCCAGCTTCCCCTGATAAACCCGAACATAGGTTAGTTGCCCATACTGTCCGTCTTCGAGTTTAAATGCCAGAGCCACAACCGGTTTAGCATCATCACATAAAAGGGGTACAGGGACTTCGTCCCGGTCAAGATCCAATGCTTCGTTGGTAATATCGGCGGGGCAGGGGAGAAGCAGGGTGATTGCGTCAAGCAGGGGCTGGACCCCTTTGTTTTTATATGCAGACCCCATAAAGACCGGTGTCAGCTTTCTTGTCAATGCACCGTTGCGGATTGCTGAGTAGAGCAGTTCATCCGATATTTCCGTTTCCTCTAATACGGCCTCGGTAAGGTCATTTGAAAACATTGACGCGGCATCAATAAGCTGTTCTCGTCGGTCTTCGGCTTCTTCCACAAGACGGGCCGGGATTTCCTCATATCTTAAGGTTTCCCCGTTTTCTCCGTCAAAATAGATGGCTTTCATGGCAATCAGATCAACCACCCCTGAAAAATCGGCTTCGAGACCGATGGGAAT
Organism: Deltaproteobacteria bacterium; assembly: GCA_013349495.1. Lineage (GTDB taxonomy): Bacteria > Desulfobacterota > Desulfobacteria > Desulfobacterales > SURF-15 > DUZK01. Next base: position 1,836 of record DUZK01000069.1, on the reverse strand, counting down.
CTGCATGGCTATTGCATTATGCGCCAGTTTTTCCTCAAGCTGATCGATAACGCGAAACGGGTTGGCGCCGTTCCGATCACATTTGTTGATGAATGCAACACTCGGCACTTTATACCGTTTCATCTGTTGATCAACGGTTATGGACTGGGATTGCACACCCCCGACCGAACAGAGAACCAAAACGGCACCGTCCAAGACCCTGAGAGCTCGCTCAACCTCTATTGTGAAATCGACGTGCCCGGGTGTATCGATAATGTTGATCTCATGGCCCTTCCACTGACAAGAGGTCGCAGCAGAAGCAATGGTGATGCCCCTCTCTTTTTCCAATTCCATGGAGTCCATGGTGGCGCCAACGCCGTCCTTTCCTTTGATCTCATGGATGGCATGGATCCGTTGAGTGTAGTACAAGATTCGTTCGGTCAGTGTTGTTTTACCCGAATCGATATGAGCACTGATTCCTATGTTTCTGACTTTTTTCGTATCGGTAATCATGTCCGTTCCTTTTTACATAAAATAAAAATCCCCCAATGGAGATGTACCAGATGGGGAATTCAGGAAAAACAATATAAGTTTGGGCAATAGAATAAATATGAAAGTCATCTTGTCAAGGCCTGACCGGGAAAAGGTCAGCTTTATTTCTTCTTGCGATACCGTTTTGTCAGAGGGCGATTTCGCATGAGCACATAAGTGGCTCCAGCCCCACCATCGCAAAGCCTGGCACTGGAAAACGCCATTACCCACTTTCTCCAGGGACCGCTTGTAAGCCATTCATAGACTTTTGTCTTCAGCACCGGTTTTGCGGGAGATGAAAGTCCTCTGCCATGCACGATGAGAACCGCTCGTTTGCCGGTCAATAAAGCGTTCTTTAAAAAAGCTTCGAAAGCTTCTTTTGCGCTTTCCACACTCATTCCGTGTAAATCGATGTGTTCCTGGATGGAGAATTCACCTTGATGCAGACGCCTGGTAATGTTTGGATTCACTCGATATCCGGTACCTTCAATGTATTCAGGTGTGCTTGAGACAACAAAACCGCTGCCATATTTCACCAGATTTTCGAGTTGATCCATTACTTCTGAATCCGGATCAACCTCATCAGCCTTTGGAAGTTTGTCGCTGGTTTTTCCCGACACCCTGGTTGCTTCCGGCAAGGGGGTTACGTCTGCCACGGCATCTAGAAAGAGCTGTTTCTCAATATCCGGATCCGTTGCAGGTTTTTCATCCGGTTCCTCGATGATGTCTTCAGGCGTGTAGGATCGCAGAGATACGGATTCACTGTCCAGGAGGTTTTTCAGCTCCTGAAACGATTTGATCTTATCAGAAGGCTCGGAAGGTTTCATGCCGACCTCCCCATCATGGATCAATTTCTTAATGAAACTTTATGAGGTAATGCGTATTCAGGCTCAGATTACGGGTAAATATACTATCAGGCAAACAGACGAAGGTCAATTTGCGCCCATCATCTTATATTAACATTCACCTGATGCTTCCGTAACCATTGGAGATTAATTGATAAATATGATATGGACGACTTGGGTAAATTTAAGTTACGATTAATATAAAGACAATCGATTCCCCGAGGAGGAAGTGAATGGATTGGGTTAAATGGTTGAAAGACTATTGTCCTAAGAAAACAATGACTGCCGGACAGGCCGTGTCGAAAATCGATCGCGGAAGTCGCGTTTTTATCGGCACCGGCTGCGGAGAACCTCAGCATCTAATACGGGCCATGGTAAAGGACGATCATCTCCAGGATATCATGGTCTACCAGATGCTTTCCTATACGTTTTCCGAATTCGTCGATGACCCCTCCTTTTTGAGACGATTTTCACTCAAACT
>DUZK01000068.1 GCA_013349495.1 Deltaproteobacteria bacterium | reverse complement strand
ATCTCAATTCAGCGCCGTCGGAATCCAGTGACAGACCCATTTTCTCCAGCGGAAGCAGCGCGTTGATCTTGGTCTCCAATTTCTGAATGGGGAATTTCTGATAGAGATAAGGTCTCAACCCCTCTAAAGCCATCACGCGGTAAACCTTTGCTTTCAGCCCTTCAGACCCGGCCGCTATTTCAGCCAAGTCCATCCTGGCCAAAAGCCAGTATGCCAATGCGATGAAAGCGATATAGGGTGGGTAAAGGGTTCCCATCCACCACATGGCTGAACGCAGGTTAGGCGTTAAAACGTTATAGATGGCGCCCCGCTCAGGGTGACCTAAGTGGAGGCCAATCGAAGATAGTCCGAATATTATGGTGATCAGGGCCAAAAATAAACCTCGTTTACCGATGATTTCATAACGGCGGAGCCCGAACACATAACCTAATGACGAAACCAAACACAGCCCGACACTGGAACCGACCCAAAAAACGTAATTGGACACCATCATCTCCCACGGGATATTGGTGTAGAATTCCAAAATCTCCATGCTGTGCACCAGGGACATCAGCAAGGCGAAGCCGCCGAGAAAAATCACCGCGATTAGGAAGCTGATCCAGATATAGAAAGCCGGCGAGCCCTCAACAGTGATTCGGAAGAGATGGTGATATTTTTTAATTTTTTCAATCATGATCTTTTGTGTTTTTTTCCCCCGTCAGCGCGGCGTAGGTATACATCGACCCGGCCAGGACCGAAGCTCCCATGATCCCCGAAGCGGTGATCCTGATCTTATCTAGGTTCTGGTTGATGACCTTTTCGGACGCTACGACAAGGCCCAAATCCTGGGGACGGGTGGGCAGGATCGTCAGCATGTCCGTTCCGCCCGCCTCTGTGAGCCCCATGATATAGCTTGACCCTCCCCTCTGTTGGACTCGCCGCTTGGCCTCTATTATTATCCCGGGCTTGTAGCCAAAGTGGAGGGCTCCGACCGGGCAGGCTGCCACGCAAGCGGGTTTCATATAGTTTAGCAGCGGTATTCGGTCGTAACACATGTGACATTTGCGAGTGACCCGTTTTTCAAAATCAAACCGAGGCACTTTGAACGGACAGGCTTGAAAGCAGTAACGGCAGCCGATACACTTTTTCTCATTGATGACCACCGGCCCTTCGGGCAGTTTGGTGATGGCCTTTACCGGACAGACCCCGGCACACGCCGGCCGGATGCAGTGCTGACAGGCCAAATGGCTATAGGTTGTGGCCGTTCGGTTTTTGGAGTCGATAAGCAAGTTGACCACCACCCAGTTATTGGCGGTAAGATCCGTCTCCCGGTCGGTGATCAATTCATCCCGCTCCACATTAAGCCCGTTCCAACGTTTACACGCCGACATGCACCGTTTGCAGCCGATGCATATCACCGTATCCACCAGTTTTCCGTAGCGCCGTTTCTCCGCGTGAGCAATGCCAACAGATCCCAAAGCCGCGTAAACCGGGGCACCGGCCAAGAGTTTTAGGAAATGTCGCCTGCATATTCTTTTCGCCCTCTTATTCATGGGTCGTTATATTTTTATTCTTCACTTCGGTCATTGCTGAGATCCCCCTGCCCTCAGATGAACATTAAAGGGTTTCGGCATATCCGCCTTCTTTGCCCCTTCCAGATAGTCGACCAGATCTCCTGGGGGCATCTCTTTGTGATGATGACAGGCGTTGCAGGCATTGGGCTGCTTGTCCAGACCGCCCGCCTTCAAGGTGGCCTGGGGGAACATGAATCTGAAGGTGTGGCTGTGTGCGTCCCCCGCTTCACCAATGCTTGCTACTCTGGGCATATGGCAACGCACGCAACTGCCGAATGTGTGGATTCTATGGACCGAGCGGTATTGTGGTGTCGTATGACAGCTTTTGCAGAGTTGATCCTCGAACAACCGGGTCTTTGATCGGATGACCATTAGTGGGTTAGGCACCTCTCCGACGGCCTGCAGAGAACTCTTGCTCCTATGGACGTCGTGGCAGGTGATGCAGGTGACCCCCACTTTGGCATGTTCGCTTTGCTTCCAGTCGAGGTACTGCTGGTTACTGTGTCTGGATTCTCCGCTCGGCCAAAAGTGCTCGGAATGAGTATCGGGATTGACTTCGTCAAAATAGAGTCGGATGTTGCCCACTCCCTTATGAATCTGGTATTCCAACGGATACGCATGTTTCCCTGTCTTGTCCCGACCACCGGTATGGCAGGAGCCGCATATCTGGGCGGCCAAAGCCGGCGTGAGTCGAGATGCCTGGATAATCGTTGGAATCTCATAACCCGGTATGGCTTCCACATGATTGCTGCCCGGTCCGTGGCAGGCCTCACAGGCAATACCCATTTCAACGAAGGTCTTCTTCTCCGGATTTACGCCGGTAGCATGACATCCGGCGCACTCATAAAACCAATCTCTTCTGGCCGGCTTGTCGGGAAAATAAGCCTTCCATTCACCGGTGGTGATGTTGTACTGAGCGGGAAGGACGATCAGATCCTTTCCGTCTTTTTTCAGATACTGCTGCTTCCATTGACTGCCCAGGGTGTAAGCCACCTCTTCCTTTTTGAATGTCCTCACATCGCTGGGTGACTCAAAATCTGCGATGTTGGCCAGGGGTTCCAGCTCCACATCCCTCATCATCCTGGAGTGAAGAGACGTCCTCCACTCTAAATAGGTCCTTTCATGGCACGTTTTGCAGGTTTCAGAGCCGACAAATGTGGCATCAATCCGGTCTTTGAATTTGCCCTCCAGCTGGGTTTCCTTGAAGGCCAATCCCGTTTTTTTTAGCGCAATCGTAGTCGCGATAACGACCCCTAATGCGATTATAAAAACTGCACCAATGATAATGGGCAACTTCGGAATATTTTTCATCATGCTACCTGTTGATTTCATCCTGCTCAAATTCAATGAATTTTCGGGTTAACGCCGCCAGGTCCCGGTAAAAGGGCAATTCCGCTTCTTGCATGATTTTCTCGCAGAATGCCGAAACCCATGGAATCAGGTGTTCTTCGATAAATTTTTTTTCGATGTTTCGGCAAGAATCGGCCCCTTCCGTATCTGCGTCATCCCAGGCTTGCTCTTCGCGCAACGTTAACTGCTGCATGAACTCAAGCTCGACGCTGATATGGTCCGGGAGCCCCTTGTAGTCCGGCTGATATTCAAGTCCTGTGGCTTCGATAAATTTTTTAACCTCAACCGTCGAATCCCCCCATAACTGACCCCATTTGCTGTTATCCTTTTCGTGATGGATCGATTCATGGGGAGATATGTGCCTGCCGGGACCTAAAAACAGCCGGGCATACTCAACAGCCAGATCTTCGAGCAATTCTTTCTCCGGTTTCAGAAGAAAATCATCATCAAATTGAATTTCCAGATCAGATAAGACCCCCAGAAACCGGGGGTCTTTGATCTGTTCAAGAAAATCCGAGGTCACTTCCTGCCGGTAAACCATGGCCAGAAATCCGTATATATCGCTTCTTTGTCTGGCCATGGTTGCGGTGTCATTTTTTTCCATGGTGCTCGTGCTCACTCGGGCCTCCTTTTTTGGTTATGCTTTGGTCACCTGGACCACGGTATCCATCCATCGCTGCTGTCCGTTGATCGGGTCCGGACTATTCGGAATGATCCAGTTCGGATGCACCCCGTAAGAATCCCACCATTTGTGCTTGAGATCCGGATCATCGTCCCCGGCCATCGGCGCCTTGTTGCCGGACGCGTAGCGTCCGTATTCCCAGTGTCCGAGGTGGTGGGAGATGGCCACGATTCCCGGTATAACTTCTTCGGTCACCTCGGCGGTGGTCTTTATCTCACCGATCTGCGATTTAACCTTGATGGCATCCCCGGTTTTGATCCCCAGCGGGTTGGCCGATATGGGATTAATCTTTGCCGGGTTGTCATGATACATCTCGGTGAGCCATTTGCAGTTGGTCGACCGGGAATGGATCTGCACCGAAACCTTATAAGTGGTCAGGACCAGATCCTTGGGACCCATCTTCTCATGCTCTGGAATCGGGACATAGGTAGGAAGTGCCGGAAAATTCTTAATCTTCAACAGTTCTGAAAAGAGCTCAAAATAACCGGATTTATTGACCCCATCCGGTTTGAATCCCTCATACACCATGTCGCCGATCTTCTGACCAACATAACCCTTCAATGCGTTCTTTGTTTTGGTGTACCCCATTTCCTTGGCCTCGGCCTCGCTCTTGGCTGTAGACTTCTTCCAGTTCCAGTAAACGCCGGTAGCCTCGTCAAGGATGACACCCTCTTCCTTGAGCGCATCCGCCTTGACCTCCTTCTTATACCCGAAGTATTTGGGCTTGGCCTTTGGATCGTGCCACACGCCATTGGCTTTCATGTACTCGAAACCGCCGGCTTCCTTAATCCCCGGTGTCGTATCGCATGACACTTTGACGAACTCTTCCGCGGTTTTGAATCCCAGCGGGAAGCCCATGCGCTCTGCCAGATCACACACCACATCCTTAAAATCGCGGGATTCGCCCAGCGGTTTCACAAAGGGTTGGCGAATGTAATACTCCGGAATCTGCTTGGGGGATACGTGGTCTTCCCAGTCCCACCACTCCAGATAGGAGGGATTCGGAAGAATCAGGTCCGCAAGGGCCGCGGATTCGTCATAGTAGGCATTGATACAGACATTGTAGGGCATCAGATTTTCATCTTTCAGGATATCGATGTTTTCCTGGCATTCCCCGTTGGCATAGACCGGGGTGTAGCAATACCACATGTAGATATCCGGCCGGCCGGCCTTGCCGTCTTTGATCACCTTTAGAATCTGATGGTTGATGTGGTGAGTCGGGTAGGCCGCCTGCCCTTTGAACCCATCTGCGAGGTTAAGCTTCTTTGATTTGGGTTTATTCTCGGGACCCTTGGGGGATTTCCATTTATTACCTGCAGGCCGGACCCGACCGCCGGGGTTGTCGATGTTGCCGGTGATGGCGGCCAGCATCTGGACGGCACGCTCGGTGTCGTTGCCGTTGTAATGGGCCACCGCCCCCCGGTAACTGATGACAACGGCCGGTTTTGCTTTGGCAAACTCCAGCGCAATCGATTTGATCTTGGCCGCAGGAACACCGCTGATCTTTTCCGCCCACTCGGGTGTGTATTGGGCCAGGTGCGCCTTTATAGCGGCCACCTTTTCATCGGTGGTTGCATCCGGGTTTTCCGTCGCCTTGATGAATTTGAAAAAATCCTTGTCGTAAAGCCCGGCATTCATGATCTCCCGGCACATGGCCAAGACCACGGCGCCATCCTGGCCGGGCTTTACCGGCACCCACTCGGTGGACCGGGCTGCGGTGTTGGAAAGCCTCACATCGAAAGTGACCATTTTAACTCCCCGCTCCACCATGGCCGAAACCAGACGCTGGGAAGTGGGGATGTGGTTGGTGTGGGCGCTCAGAACGTTGCTTCCGAAATTCAATATATACTTGGTATTGTCAAAATCCCAGTTGTCATAGTGTTTGCCCCAGGTCAGTTCCTGGGCCGTCCACTTGCCGCCCTCGCAGATGGAGGTGTGATTGCCTTTGGTTCCGGTGCCGTATGCGTCCAGGAAGATACCTACGATTTTGCTGGAGCTGCCCTTCATGCGACCGTAATGGAACATGAACTTTTCCGGGTGGCCCTCGTCCCGCAGCTTTTTTAAGCGGCCCCCCAGTTCGGTCAGGGCTTCATCCCAGGAAATCCGCTTCCATTTACCCTCACCCCGCTTGCCGGCACGCTTCATGGGATAAAGAACCCGATCCGGGTCGTAGAGCTGGTTGATGCCGGCAGCCCCTTTGGCACATATTTTTCCCAGACCTCTGATGGAATTGGGCTGTCCCTCCAGCTTGACCAACCTCCCGTCTTCAACGAATCCGATCATGGCATCCCGGGTCACGCAATTCCAGCACGCCGAAGGAATCATTTTTCTTTCGGTTCCGGTCGCAGGTGAAAAATCCTTACCCCCCGCTTCCAACTTGATGGAGCCGGCCAGGGCGTTTGTTTTGAACATTCCTCCTGTCGTCAGGATAGCACCGCTGGCTATTCCCAATTTCATAAGGCCTCGACGCGTAATTTTTTGCATATTTACCCCCTATTTTTTCATCAAATTGTATTTTTATGGTGTTAGCCATTTACCTTGCAACTATAGGACGCCATCTTCTCGTATTTTTTTCTGGCCATCTTGGTATTCAGCGCATTATCCGGATCCACGTAGAAATTCATGGGAACGGTTTTTTCAGCGGGAAGAAGGGTCGATTTATCCCTGTTTTTTATCAGTTCAAACTCTTTAGCGAGTTTTGAGACCTCGCTGTCCGGATCATTCAGGTCCCCGAATATCCTGGCACGGCCCTGGCAAATGTTCACGCACGCCGGGGCTACGCCCTGGTCGATCCGGTGCTGGCATGAGCTGCATTTGGTAATCCCGTTTTTGCTGGTGTCTTTTCCTGATTTGATTCTTTTATTAAACGCGCGCGCACCATAGGGGCAGGCTTCGATGCACTTGCCGCATCCGGTGCAATATTCGTTTTTAATAAGGATCAGGCCATCCGGGCGTTTGTAAGTGGCGCCGTCCCGGTATCGGATGGTTTTCCCGTCGGGTGTTTCAAATTTTTGCCGCTCTTTCGGGTATTCCGGGCAGTTCTTAACGCACGGCGGAACATTATCTGCTTCATTTCCCTCGCAATGATTGCACCGGATGGGCAGAAACGGTTTTTTCGTGTTCGGGTACTTGCCCACCACCTCTTCGTTGACCACGGTGTTCCACGCCCCGAGCGGGACATCATACTCCGCCTTGCACGCAACGGTGCATGCCCTACAGCCGATACACCTGCGGAGATCGAACACCATGACCCACCGCGGAGCCTTTTCCCCTGCAGCGGAGGCTTTCACAGCGGGAATCAGACCCGCAGCGGCGACCCCTGCAGCCACCATACCGGCTGTTTTGACCATTTTACGTCTGGTTACATCCACCTTTTCACTCATAATAACCTCCTGCTTTTGTTGTTAAGAGTTCGGTTTGTGGTTTTTTCTGTATGCTTGAGGGTTTCATCCACCTTTTTCAAGAAAATCGATCAAATCCTCGAAGCGGGTTATTGCCGCATCAATCAGCATGATTGAATATTTCTTATTATGGACCCCGTTGCCGTACTGGACGATGTTCAAATCCTCACGGCCCTGCTGAAGCAACTCATCGGCTTTGGCCAATTTCTCGGGCGTGAGTTTCGGCTTGTGCTCGGCCAGAGCTTCCAGTGCCTCTTGCTCCACTTCTTTGACCGCTTTGAGTTCTTTGGCCAGCTCTGTCTTCCAGTCCGCAAGCATCTTGTCGTGATCTTTGGTGTGGCAGCGCACACACGTCTTTCCCGATGCCATGAGAACGTTTTCACCTTTTGCCGTTTTCTTCATTTCAATATGGCAGCCCAGGCAGTTGGTGCGGGCCTTGTACATAAAATCGGGGGTCTTTGATACGTCTCCCCGTTCCGGTCCGACAGCCAGAATCCGTTGATAACTGTGAGTATCGGGATGACAGGCGGTGCAGCTGTTCTGAACGAATCGGGTGTACCCCAACTGTTCATGTCCATGAGGTTTTGTTTCAATTACACCTTCCGGAGGCTTGTCCGATTTGGATTCATCAATGCCTTCCAAAACCAGCTTGACGTGCCGGATGGGCCGATGGCAGTCAAAGCAGCGGGCGTTTTTGCTGGTGACATGCCTTTCATGCATCAACTTCTTGTTATGATCTTCCTTAAGTGCTTTGGACTGATCGTGACAGGCCGCACAGTTTTCTTTTTTGATCCGGCCCGCACCCAGAACCAGAGCGGTCTTCAATTCGTTGTTTTCAAAATAAGCCTCATACTGGCCCCCGCCGGCCGCCTGGATCACGTCCATATGACAACTTGAACAGGTCACCCCGGCATCTTTCAGCATCTGATGGGTGATCGGCTTTTCACCGGACGTCTGGATCGGTTTTTCCGGCAGTGCATGGCAGGCCTCACATTTTCCCCGCCCTTCATTGAACTTTACGTTGGTGAAATGACAGGTATGACAGGACACCTTTGTAACCTCGAACTTCTTTTTATCTGTCTCGTGCTGGTGGCAGGAAACACAATTGAGCCGCATCCCCTCGATCTGATTTTTTTCCTCCAGATGCGGTTTATGGGTGAAAACTACCTTTTCGGTAAATTGGATTTTCTTTGTCTTGAATTCATCTTTGGGGTTGCCGTGGCACTTTGCGGTCATACAGCTCGCATCGACGATTTTCGGTCGTGTCATTACCGTCTCTCCACCCAGCTTGACATAGGAGAACCGCTCCGGCGGCGCCTTCGGAATGTGCCCTTTCCCGGTCTTTGCATCCGCCTGCATGGCTCCGCTCGATCCGACAACCTTTTCAGGCGGATAATGGCATTCCACACAACCGACGTTGTTGTGTTTGCCCTGCTTCCACAGCTCATACCCCTTTTTAACGGCATCCGGGTATGTCAGAATATGGCAGTAGCCGCAGAAGAATTGCGGTTTCGGTATTTCCGGTTGAGGGAGTTCGGTTTGAAGCGTCCCGGGCGGTCCGGCGCCCAGAGCCGGAGGAATCAAACCGACGAATACGATCCCCAGGGCGGCACCAATCACCCGAAGAAAAAATAAATATCCTTTAGCCGTCAAAATCTTCTTCGTCTTGATCATCTTGATAAATACTCCTTATCCAATAAAAGAGTTCATCGGGATCAACCGGTCTGTTCAGACAAGCGTATACGTGATAGCAAATGGCTTCCTTTAATTCCGGGTGGAACTGATGTTTGGAGATGCAAAAAATATAGGTTCCCGGAAATTTCAATGCGAATTGCCGGATATCCCTGTTCGTAAGGGGTACCGTATCGATATCGATAAACACCCCTAAGCAGTCCCGACCCTCGAAACATTGTTCCAGCTGAGGGACTGAATGAATGGGAATAACCGGATAGCTTTTTTGCCCGATCAATGCGCACAACTCCACGCACTGAGCTTCATCCGTATCCAACACGACAATTTTCTTCTGCATTTCGGTTTTCTTTTCAAAACCGTAGATTGGGGAAAAAAGTGGGAGAAAACGACCAATATGAAATACCACTATGTAGCATTAAACATGCCAACAAGCTGAAATATGTCTTCGGCACCGGAATCTAAATCGGAGGGATAATCCAATATTTTATTAACTAACTAATAATATTGTACTATTTATCCGATGAAATTTTTGAACCGGTTATAGAATTTGTTTTGCCAGCATCTGAAAGAATGGTTTGCTAACAATCAATAGTGTCCCGAATATGGACATAGTAATCTTCTAAATTCATATCTTATACTATTTCAATTAGTTATAACTATCCACAAATTGGACACTTCTTGATGCCTGGACATTTTACAAAATGATAAATTGATCGGAAAATCGATGGAAGGCTAATGGAGGGTGGGTTTTGATATTTGGTATTTTTTAAGTTTTACATAAAGGGTGCTCCTGCCGATTCCCAATCGATTGGCCGCTTCCCTCTTGTTCCAGTTACACGATTCAAGCATTTCAATAAGGACTTGCTTTTCATTCTCTTTCAGAGTCTTTCCTGATTCGGATTCACCCATCAGAACGAATCCGTTTGCTTCAAGAAGTGCGGAAGGCAGATCTGCGACTTCAATACGATTTCCTTTAACCAGCACGGTGGCATGCTCGATACTATTTTCAAGCTCCCGAACATTACCCGGCCAGGCATAATCGAGTAGCTTTCTCATTGCTCCCGTGCTGAAGTCCCGGATATCTTTGTCCTGTTCGGCTGCAGACCGGCGAAGAAAGTGCCTGGCCAGCAATGGAATGTCATTCCGCCGTTCTCTGAGGGACGGCAGGCAAATCGGGATAACATTCAACCGGTAAAAGAGATCCTCCCTGAATTGACCTTTTTTTACGTCTTCCAGCAGATTACGATTGGTGGCGGCAATGATGCGGGCGTCCACAACGAGGCTTTCTTCTCCGCCCACCCGCTCGAATTTACGATTTTGAAGCACTCTGAGCAATTTGATTTGGGCGTTAGGAACAATCTCGCCCACCTCATCCAGGAAAATGGTTCCCCCACCGGCCAGTTCGAAACGCCCTTTCTTTTGGCGGGTGGCACCGGTGAAAGCCCCTTTTTCATGACCAAACAGCTCGCTTTCCAGAAGCGTGGCCGGGTAAGCGGAACAATTGATAACGACAAACGGACGATCGTTTCGAAGACTTTTGTTGTGTATGGCCCTTGCAACCAACTCTTTTCCGGTTCCGCTCTCACCCTGAATCAGGACCGTGGCGTCGGTGGTGGCCACATCCTTGATCAGATTGTATATGACCTGCATCTTAGCATCTTTGCCGATCAAACCGCCAAACTCGGCAGATTGCTCTATCCTGCTGCGGAGCTGTCGGAGTTCCTCTTCCTGGGAAAGGGACCGGTGGACAGCTCCCGAGGTTTGCTCCATGATCATGTTAATGATATCCAGTTCCTTGGTGGCGCACTGACAATCGTCCGGACATGAGATTAACATCCCTCCGAGTAGCTGATGTTCATGAAACATGGGAAACAAAGCCATCCGATTTGAAGCATGGAACGATTCGGGTAAGATTTTGGAATGGATTTGATCTTTCGATAGAAAAGCGACCCTTTGTTCACCGCTGAAAAGCCCTCTCATCTCCTCGGCGCAGATACGATCGTCAAAGGATCGGGAGCCGCCGCCGTCTGAAAACACCATAAGGGAGTCGTGATTGGAGCTGCATATCAGCAGCGTCATGTTTGTGCAGGTAACGATTTCCTGAAGTTTTTTGATGAGATAGGCCGCCACATGATTTAGATTCAAAAGGGCCCCGATCTCCTGGGCGATGGTAAATGAAGTCCGGGTCTGCTTATGGGCGCGATCCAGTTCGAGGTTCTTTGTTTCCAGGCGTTCCGTATACTCCTGAAGTCTCCGAGTGTATTCCTTTATGCGGTTCAACATTTTATGAAAGGAGGCGGCCAACGTTCCCACCTCGTCATATCCTTTAATGTCTATGCTCAGTTCCAGGTTATCCTCGTCTATCTTTTCGACGGCATTTGACAAATTGGATAACGGCTGAATGGTCCGCTTAATAAAAAGGTGGCAGGCATACAATGAGAACAATAATACCAGGAGAGTAAATCCGCTCATCTGGAGCCATAGTTGCGTAACTCGGTTGTGGTACGGCTCTTCAGAATAGCCCAGGCGAAGCACGCCCGCCTTTTGCGAAAAAATCGGCCAGGCAACGTCTAAAAACCGTTCCTTCCGATGAGAAATAATTTTCTCTAAATGGCCGTGTTCATTATCGACCGGCGAATTGGCGTTAATGAGTTTAGCCGGTACCCCGTCGGTAAAGGTATGGGTTAAGATCCGATCTCCCCTCACAATAAAAATATATGAAATGGCGCTGTTGCTGCGACGCTGGTCATCGATAAGCTTTTGAAGCGCCACCAGATCGTTGATGAGAATCTTGTCTGCAGCATCCAGGGCCATGGAGTGCGCGATATTTTCCGCCTGGGCAAGAGCGCCCTGATACAGACTGATACTGTAGCGATGAGTAACCATAATGGAGATGAGGACACCGCTGCCGATAACAAGGAGAGAGATTATCAGAAAAAGTTTTCTTCTAAGGCTTTTTGACGCCATGATTCTCCTCGAATCGCTGAACGGTTTTTCTCAGATGCCGGGCCGAATCGTACCATGATTCCTCGGGTGCAACAAAGCGGTCGATCATCAATTCATCAAGAATGCGGTTTCCCTGCGGATTCTGATGCATGGCGGATATGAGGTTCCGGATCTCGGTTTTGAGCTCTGGGCGAAGATAGGAAGATGCAACCAGCGGTGGGCTACCGAACAATTCCGACTTTTTAATGATTCGGGTTTTGGATGTGTGACCCGGATTTCGAATGTTATAATATTCCCAGATATGCCCATCCACCGCAGCACCATCCACCAATGATCTGGCCACCGCAAGAATCGAGTTGTCGTGACTGTAGGTATAATTTACGGTGGAAAAAAAGGATTCCAGGCGCTCTCCCATTTCGGAAAGCCAGTATTTTGGAACCAGATAACCGGTGTTGGAATCCGGATCAGTGAAGGCAAAAATGTGCCCTCTTAACTCATCGAATTTCTGAAACGGGCTGTCGCTGTTGACGATCAGGTAGGACTGGTAGAAAGGCTTTCCGCGGACTATAGGCGTTGCCAAGGCTTCGAAACCGTATTTTTCTTTTCCCATGGCATACGGACCGGTGCAGATAAACGCAAGGTCGATTTCTCCCTTCATCAGCAACTCGTTTATCTCATTATAGGTTTTCCGCTGGATGAGCCGGATGGGGATGTTCAATTTGTCGCCGATGTATTTCAGGAGTTCCTGATAATAGACAAACGTTTCTTTTGGCGAAACCATGGCGGCAACCGCCACCCGCAGTGTTTCCGGTTTCACGTTTTGACGTTGGGGCTGATCCACCTTAACGGTTTCGGAAAAATCTACAAATTTATAAACGGTTTCTCCCCCACAGCCTGCTAAGGCTATCGTCACCGCCATAATCAATAATAAAAATAATCTGTGCATATATATCAACCTTCTCATAATCTGGTGTCCTGCTTGAACGGGTTCATGGGCGTGTCTTTTAAACGGCCCCGAGTGATTATCGTTTTGATTTTTTTACTACATTGTGGTATGAAAATTCAAGAAAATTCGGCATTCCCGCCCCTATCGCGCAATAATGCCAAAAAAATTGAGGATATCCAATGAATAAAAAAGAATTTTCATTGTTTAGAAAGAAGCTGAATAAAACACAGCGTCAAATTGCGCAGCTCCTGGGAACGTCATTAAAAGCTGTTCACAGTTATGAGCAGGGGTGGCGAGGAATTCCCGCCTACGTGGAGCGTCAGCTGTTATTCTTGGTTTCCCAGAAGAACAAGAAAATCAAAGGACGGCCGCTGTGCTGGAAAATCAAGAAATGTTCCGCCGAGAAACGAAGCCGCTGCCCGGCCTGGGAGTTCAAGGCCGGAGACTATTGCTGGCTCATAAACGGGACCATCTGCGAGGGGCTGCCGCAAAACACCTGGGAGGAAAAGATGCGCGTTTGCCGAACCTGTCGGGTGTTAACCTCCCAACTCTGACAGAGAAGTCCGCGAGTCAAAGCCTGCTCAATTCATAAAACACTGTTGCGCTGCATTTAATCCCTTTATAGAACAGATCCACCACCATGTTTTCATTGGGGGCATGATTGCTTTCGTCGTGATTGCCGTACGGGACCTTGACGATGGGAATCTTCAGAAAATCACAGATGATACTGCTGGGATTGCTGCCGCCGGTTACCGGATACAGTATCGGTTCACTCTCGAATGCTTTTTTCACAGCTGAAATCACCGCCTTGCTCATGGGATGATCGATGGGGGTTTTGGCCGGGCGGTACGTGGTGAGCAGTTTCAACTCCAGGTCGTCAAATCCGCGCTTTTCCATGTGGCGCTTGAACTTATCGAATATATCCGGCGGATCCTGGTTTTTCACCAGCCGCATGTCGATTTTGACCTTCACCGAGCAGGGAAGCACGGTTTTTTGACCCTCTCCTCCGTAGCCCGACACATAGCCGCAGATGTTCAGGGTGGGCTGGAACATGATCTTTTCCCAGTAGCCCATATTTTCAGGACCATCAAAGCGCTGGAGCCCCAAATAGTCGAGCTGTGAGGCTTCGTTAAACGGAATATTGGCCATGGCTTCCTTTTCTGCCGCAGTAGGAGGAACAATATCGTCATAAAAACCATCGATGGCGACCCGCCCGTTTGAGTCCCTTAGCGTATTCAAAAATTCCATCATTCGCCAATTGGGATTGGGGACAGGCCCCCCGAACTGACCGGAATGAAGATCGCGCTTGGCTTCACGATGATTGATTTCCACATAGCAGTTTCCACGGTTTCCAAAGGAAAGAATGGGTCGACCCGAGGCATCCATGGCCCCGTCCGAGTTGTAGGCAACATCCGCCCTGAAACGATCTGCATTTGCCATGACAAAATCATCCAGGCTCGGGCTTCCGATCTCCTCTTCCGGATCGAACAGAAATTTCAGATTTACGGGAAGGGAGCCTTCGGTTTTTAAAATCGCCTCCACTGCCTTGACGTGTGCAAAAAGCTGCCCCTTGTTGTCGGCGCTCCCCCGGCAAAAAATGCGTCCGTCCCGGATCGTCGGTTCAAAGGGAGGCGAATCCCAGGCTTCCAGGGGATCGGTGGGCTGCACGTCAAAATGACCGTAGATGAGTACGGTCTTTTCAGCCCCCGGAGACAGGAGCTCTCCATACACCAGGGGCGGGTTGTTCTTTCCGCCCATGGGAAGAATCTCGGTACGAATCCCCACATCTTCCATCATACCGGCGAGCAGCTTGGCACAGTCTTCGACACCGACTCCCTGGGAACTGATGGACGGCTGTTTCAGGAGGGTGAAGAGTTCTTCAAGGTAACGCTCTGAGTTGCTGTCGATTTCTCTATAGATGTTTTCCATGATTCCTCCGCTTGATTAGGCAATTACATACAGGTGATATAGGGCCGATGGCCACTTTAACTTCTAAACCAAAATAGTCAAGGCTATTTTGGTTTAGAGCAAGATTAACCAAACGCAAAATGCATGGATATTTATCTTAAAATCGTCATGTCAATATATAAAAATTCCTTGACATGCCACATTGTGGCATTGTATAGATTATGGACAAGCATTCTTGGCAGATGCTTAGATGTCTCCTTAATCTATTTACTTCCATTCTTTTCTCCGTATGGGTGACTCACATATTGATGAGTCGCCTATACGTTTTTAGGGAGCAGCTTTTGGTACCTTACAATGTAACAATGGGAAGGAGTTCTGAATGGACCCTTCAATAAGCCAGTCGGTCATGCACTGGAACAAGATATACAGTACTTCAATTGATCAATATATTATTGGAGAAGAACCTTTATCGATAAGGATTCAGGGAAACCCTTACTCCGTGGTAATGCGCACACCTGGTGATGAGATACCGCATGTTGCAGGCTTCTGCCTTGGCGAAGGCATTGTTGATAAATCGGATGATTTTGGATCCATTGCATTTTGTGACGGGGCAAATACCAATGTGGTAGCAGCTACATTGAAACCATCCCGCCGAGAAAAAATACCTCAAATCCTTGAAAGACGGGGTTTCATCAGTCAGACCAGTTGCGGCCTTTGTGGAAAGGAAATCGTAAAGGATCTGTATCAAGCCTTACAACCGATAACCGATTCTATTAAAATAGACATCAAAAAGGGGGCACAGCTTCTTGAATCTCTTTCCGAACAACAACCGATCCGCCAAAAAACCCGGGCAGCCCATGCAGCTGTCCTATACGGTTCGGATTTGAAAGTTATGTCTGCTGCAGAAGATGTGGGTCGCCATAATGCCCTTGATAAGGCCATCGGGAAAGTTTTTCTTAACGGCGATCTTGAAGACGCCTCTTTTTTAATCCTTTCTTCCCGTGTCAGTTATGAACTGGTCCAAAAGGCTGCAAGAGCCCGGATATCTGTGATTTTTGCAAAATCTCGCCCAACCTCTCTTGCGGTTGCACTTGCGTCAGAACTCAACATGACACTGGTATGTGATTCCAAGGATGTCGGATTAGAGGTATTTAGTGGTGCGCATCGCCTTACGAGCTAAAGCTGAAAAGATAAAACCTTGGCAACAGTCTCCAAATCAAGACAAATGAAACTCCCCGCCGCAAGCGGACGGGGTATCTGGTGCCAGGTTCAACGCCAGTTACATATCAAACAATTTTAATTGCTTGACCCGGTCATCAGTTTCTTTTTTATCTAAACTTTGATTCCGGATAT
>DUZK01000067.1 GCA_013349495.1 Deltaproteobacteria bacterium | reverse complement strand
TCTTTTGTGAGGGTTGCATTTCCTCGGAGGTGAGGGTCTAAGAATTTTCCGGTTGGAGAATTTCCGAACGCGGCTATATCTTCTGGTGAACCGGTGGCTATGACTTTGCCGCCGGCATCTCCCCCTTCAGGTCCCAATTCGATGACCCAGTCTGCTGATTTGATGATATCCATATTGTGCTCGATTACCAGGATGGTATTGCCTTCTTCCACCAAACGCTGAAACGCGTTCAGCAGTTTTCCGATATCATCAAAGTGCAGACCGGTTGTGGGCTCATCAAAGATAAAGAGTTTGTGTGAACCGTCTCCGGATTTAAGATACCGGGAGAGTTTTAGCCGTTGCGCCTCGCCTCCGGAGAAGGTGTTTACCGGCTGCCCTAAACGGATATAACCGAGTCCCACATCCGATAAGGGTTTTAACGGGTTGATGATTTTAGGGTGGTCCTTAAAAAACGCGAGTGCCTCATGCACGGTCATCGCAAGAATGTCCTGGATATTCTTTTTATTGTAGCGGATGCGAAGGATGTGTTTTTTGAATCGATTACCCCCGCAATCCGGGCAGGTAATGAAGACATCGGAAAGAAATTGCATTTCTACCCTTTCATAGCCTTCTCCTTTACAAGTTTCACACCTCCCGCCATCTACATTGAAAGAGAATGCCGATGGACCGTATCCCTGTGTTTTTGCCTCCTTGGTTTCAGCAAGAAGACGCCTGATGGGATCCATGGCTTTGGTATAGGTGAGCGGGTTGGCCCTCGGTGTCCGACCGATGGCACGCTGGTCCACCAGCAGGACTTCCGATAACCGCGAAAGTCCGCGAATTTCTTTGTGGCGGCCGGGTCGGCCCTGGGGATCGTTTAAAGACCGCTTTGCCGCTTTATACAGGATTTCTTCCGCCAGGGTCGATTTTCCGGAACCGGAAACACCGACCAGGCAGACAAAGAGGCCTAACGGGATTCGAACATCGATATTTTTCAGATTGTTTTCTTCAGCACCGAGTATGGCGACCCATTCGCTTTTCATGGGTTGGCGTCGTTTGTCAGGAACCGGAATACGTTTCTCTCCCGTCAGATACTGTCCGGTTAGAGAGCCCTTGACTCTTTTTGTAGGGCCGAAATATGTGATCCGGCCGCCCTTTTCACCGGCTTGGGGTCCCACATCCAGCATGAAATCGCTATGTCGGATAATTTCAGGATCATGTTCCACTATCACCAGGGTGTTCTGAAGATCTCGTAAGCTCTGTAAAATCCGGATCAACCGGTGGGTATCACTGGGATGAAGTCCGATGCTCGGTTCGTCCAGGATATAGAGGGTATTGACCAAGGAGGCGCCCAGAGCCGATGCCAGGGCCACTCGTTGAACCTCCCCTCCGGAAAGTGTGCGGGATTGTCGGTCCGAAGTGAGATAGCCTAGACCCACATCCCTGAGGTATCGAAGACGGTTTTGAACTTCCTCCAGAAGCAGTCGACCGACCTCATCCTTTGGCGATTCGGAAAGATCTTCAAAAAAATTGAGGGCGCTCAAAACATTTTTGGAATAAATCTCTGCAATATTTAACCCATTCAACCGGTATAGAAGGGTTTCCGGCTTAAACCGGGTTCCGTTGCAGGCAGTGCAGATATTGTAACTTCGGTATCGAGAAAGGAAAACCCGCACATGCATTTTGTACGTTTTGGTTTCGAGCCAGTTAAAAAACCCCCTAATGCCGTAATAGGACGATGTGCCGTCAATAACGGCTTTCCGTTGGGAAGCGGGCAGGCTTCTGAAAGGAGCACTCGTTTTAATCTTATTTTTCCGGCAAAACCGAATCAGATCCTTGTGTTCGGGTCGCCCATCAGCCGCGGCGCCCCAGGGTTTGATGGCGCCTTCCGATATGGAAAGAGAGGGATTCGGAATGATCAGATCCAGATCGATATCGATGGTTCGGCCGAAACCGCGGCATGTGTCACATGCACCGATGGGACTGTTAAAGGAAAACAGATTGGGAAGCGGAGAACTGTAATCGATGTTGCATCGGGCACACGCCAGGCGGTTGCTGAAAGACAGACGGCCTCCCGGTTGTACCCAGATATCCAGCCGGTCGCTGCCGAACCGGTAGGCCTGCTCAAAGGAATCCAAAATTCTTGAACGATCCCTTGGCCGTAGCATCACCCGATCAACCACCACATTTAGTTCTGAAGGATTTAAGTCCGATTCCCAATCCTCCAGGAAGTGTATGCGGCCGTTAAAGAAGATACGGTCGAATCCGTTTCTTGCCAATGACCGGCGTACCTCCTTCGGCGTTATGTGGTCCAAGGGCATGGGATAGGTGATCACCAACTCAGACCCTTGGGCAAAATCTTTGAGTCTTTGCCAGATGAGCTCCGGAGTTTCGGGAACCACTGATTTCCCGCATTTTCTGCAATGCAATTGACCCATGCGGGCGAAAATCAGTTTCACGTAATCCGTGATTTCCGTCATGGTGCCGACGGTTGAACGGGAGGTTCGGACCGGATCCTTACGGTCGATTGCAATAGCCGGCGGAATCCCCTGTATGGTGTCTACTTGCGGTCGGTCCATTCGATCCATAAACTGGCGGGCGTACGGAGAGAAAGTTTCCACATACCGGCGCTGACCTTCGGCATAAAGGGTATCAAAGGCCAACGACGATTTTCCGGAACCGGAAACACCGGTCACCACTGTTATTTTGTTGAGGGGAATTTCAAAGTCGAGGTTTTTTAGATTATTCTGACAGGCGCCTTTGACCTGTATCACGCTAATCGCCATTGAGTACCACTCCGAATAGGTTCATTGAGAATCATTATCATTAGACTAAAATGAATCATCAGTTGCAAGCATCTTATAGAAGGGGTTTGGAAAAAATTAATAAGGGCAGATCCAATGAATGGGGTTAGGCGTGTGGATTCAACACTTCTCTAATGGTTTCGGCCAGGTCCCGCATGACCAGGGGTTTGGGCAGGAATTTTTGAATCCCCTTTTTCTTTATCTTCTTTTTGAGGTGTTGATCTCCGTTGCCGGAGCAGATGATGATGGGAACATCGGGGCGGATGGTTTTCAGTTCGGATGCCAATTCCAGTCCAGTCATTTTAGGCATGATATGGTCTGTAATTACCAGATCAAAACGATTCGGGTCTTCCTTAAACTGTTCAACGGCTTCCCCGGTGCTTTGGTGCACAACCACTTCATATCCGAGGCCTTCCAGCATTTGCTCCGCCATATCGAGGATGGGCTCCTCATCGTCAATCAAAAGCACCCGGCCATTCCCCATGGGTAACGGCTCGGGATTCCTGCTTTCTTCCGTAACCGATTCTTCTGCAAGGGGCAGATAGACCTCAAACGTTGTCCCTTTGTTCGGTTGACTGGACACCGCTATGCTTCCCCCATGGCTTTCCACGATACCCATCGTCACAGATAAACCCAACCCTGTGCCTTTCCCTTTTTCTTTGGTTGTGAAGTATGGATCGAATATCCGTTCAAGTGTATCTGCGTCCATACCGTGGCCGGTGTCTTTGATGATGAGTTTAAGATAGTGACCGGGGGAAAGGCTCTGACAATTTGTCTGATCCCCTGCATCGTGTTTTGTCGCCGTCAGCGACACGTCAAGCACGCCGCCTTTATCCCACATGGCATGCACGGCATTGGTACATAAGTTCATGACCACTTGATGGATTTGGGTGGGATCTGAAAACACGATATCGGATTTGGCGGTTAAGCTGTTTCGGATTTCGATGGTGGGGGGAATGGTGGCTTTAAGGAAAGTCAGGGTTTCTTTAACGATGGGACCGATCATCACGGGTTTCAGCTCATGCTCGGTCTGGCGGCTGAATGTGAGGATCTGATTGACCAAATCTCTGGCCCGAAACCCAGCTTTCATCACTTCCTTAAGATTCTTATGCGGCCGGCTGCCGCCCGGATGCTCATTAATGACCAGTTCCGTATAACCGATTACAGCCGTGAGCACATTGTTAAAGTCATGGGCGATGCCCCCGGCAAGGGTGCCCAACGCTTCCATTTTCTGGGAGCGCACCAACTGGGCTTGAAGATTTTTTCTTTCTTCTTCTGCTATTAATCGTTCGGAAATATCTCTGGCGACTCCACGGAATCCAACGGGCTGTCCGGTTTGATCCTTTACCAGATAGATCGATAATTCGAGGTTTTTCTTTTTACCATCTTTTCCGACGACTTCACAATCCCGGATTTCTGAAGAGATGCCGGTGCGATAGACGTTGGTGAAAGCGGTGTAAACACCACGGAATGTTGCCAGAGTCGCATACCTTCGGCAATGCCTTCCCAGCAACTCCGCTCTGTCATACCCCAGCATGTTGCTGATACAATGGTTGAAAAAGGTCAATCGTCCCTTCAGATCCGTTTCGAAGAACCCCTCTTCAATGCTTTCTAAAATTGCCCTGTATTTGGCCTGGGTTTCCATGGCTTCCTGGATGTTTTTCCGCAGTTCCGATTTCATAATCATGAAGGATTCAGCCAGGTGCCCCACCTCGTCATTGGATTTTATGGGGAGATCATCCGGAGTGATAATGCCCGCACCCTCACCGGTAAAATCCTGCAATGGGATTTCCTTGGCATAGGTTGCAAGCCGCTTCAGCGGGCGAGACACTCTGGACATCAAGAAATAGACGGCGATGAGACTGACAAGAAAAATAGTCAGAATCACCACACTCTGACGCGTTACAAGGGTGTTTGCCGGGTCATGGATTTCCTGAACCGGAACCGCCACCGCAAGATACCAGTCAAAGGCTTTAAAATAACTCACTTTTGCTTCCATGGCGAAATCGCCCTCTGAAGAGGCGACGGCGTAGTGAATAGACTCGGCGTTATTCTGTGCGGTCATCTTTAGGTCATCTAAAAGAAGATTCCCGGTTTGTGTATTGATCAGGGTTTTGTAATCCGTATCGGCAGGATTTTTCGGGTGTATCAGCATGTCCCCGTTTCCGTTGAACAGGAAAGCGTGTCCGGTTTTGGCGATCTGGATATTTTCAAAGGTCGATTTCAACACTTCGATGATCTTGTCCATTTTTTTGCGGGCCTGCGCCTCGATATTTTCAAAGTCAAGCATTGCACAAACGGTCCATTCCCACCTGTGGGACGGGGCGAAAAACCCGAGTTTTTTGCGGCCTGACGTATCGTTTGCACTTTTCCAGAAGAAAACGGCGAAATCACCGTCAACCCCCAGCATGTCTTCTCTCATGGCTTCATGGATTCTGCGGCCCTTAAGGTCCTTCAGAAAAGATGCGGAGCGGCCTATAAATGCTGAGTCGGGATGGCTGATAATGATACCGTTTCGGTCAAAAACAAAAAGATTCCCCTTTTGTGCATGGGCTGATTTTATCCAACTCAGGGATCGACGGCGAGCCTCCTTCCGGGAAAGAAGACCATCGTCAACCAGCCCGGCATTTGCATCCAGAACCGATAGAGAGAGCGACACCACCTCTTTCAACTGAGAGGTGGAAGAGACCACCAAATCGAATTTTTCAGACAGAAGTTTGTTGTAGCCGCCCTTGATGTTGAGTTCCACAAGCCGGAGGATATTTTGAGATGACGCCCTTTCACTGGCAAGCATGGCATTTCTCACATCCCTATGGGTAAAATACATAATCCCCCCGGCTGTGGACGCCATGATGAGTGTGACCAAAAAGATAATTTTTGCTTTAAGTGTTGAAAACATTCAGCGTCATGTTGGTCTGTTTTTGATATCAGGGAAACTCGAATTCTTGATTCCGGCATGATCACGGGTGCGAACGCAAGTCTCCTATCTAAATATTATAATCGGTAGCGATTCATAATACTTGATAGATAGGAATTTCTTTTTTGGGACGCGGATGAACGCAGATTATTTAGATTAAGAAAAAAAGGTTATTATCTGCGTGCATCTGCGCAAACCTGCCCGCCATCGTATTCATTTTAGGAAAGGCAGGCGGGTCTGCGTCCTATATAACTTGAGATGGAGGAAGATGCGGAATCGGAATAGGCGACAGCTGTTTTGATCGGGCTTACTATGTACATATGAGATTACAGCGGAGGGCAGGGTGCTACCATCTGAAGAGAATGGACCCATAGGTGAGTCCGGCTCCCACCGAATCGAGTAAAATGAGATCTCCTTTCTTGATACGATCGTCCCGAACAGCTTCATCCAGGGCGGTGGGCACCGTGGCTGCCGAAGTATTTCCGAAACGATCCACATTCATCAAAACCTTGTGTTTCTGCAGATTCAATCGGCTCGATACAGCTTCAATGATTCTCAGGTTCGCCTGGTGAGGTACAAACCAGTCCAGATCATCGATGGTCATTCGGTTTTTATTCAATGCCTGAAGGGCAAAATCGACCATGTTTTTTACAGCTGTTTTAAATACTTCCTTGCCGTTCATTTTGATTTTGTGGAGATTTGCCTGATACCGGTCGGGAGTTACTTCGAGATTGGATCCCCCGGCCGGAATATAGAACAGCTGCCATAGACTTCCATTGGATAGTAGATGGCTGGATAATATCCGGCTGTCTGCCGTTTCATCCGTCTGCTCCAAAACAACCGCCCCGGCACCGTCACCAAAGAGTATGCAGGAATTTCGATCTTTCCAATCCAATAAAGAACTGAAAATGTCCGCTCCCACCACAAGAGATGTTCTCGCTTGTCCTGTCTTGATGAATTGATCCGCTGTCGACAGTGCATACACAAACCCGGAGCATGCCGCATTAATGTCCATTGCCCAGGCATTTTCCGCTCCGATTTTATGTTGGAGCCAACAGGCCGTTGAAGGGATCAGCGTATCGGGGGAGCAGGTGGCATATATAATTTGATCGATATCCGCCGGTGTTTTGTGCGCCATTTCAAGGGCATTTTTTGCAGCCGCTGCTCCAAGGGATGAATTTTGCTCCGATGGCTTTTCAGCAGACGAAATCCGACGTTCCACAATTCCGGTTCTTTTTTGGATCCACTCATCGCTTGTTTCAATGCCAAAGGTCGAAAGCTTGTCGGCCAAATTCTTGTTGGTCATTCTATTATCCGGAAAAGCGGATCCGGTGCCGATAATCCGTGCTGCAAATCCCATGGGTGTTCAATCACCTCTATATGTATTCCCGAGTCTTGTGCAAAAATATAACATGAATTGCAAAAAGCATATATATTAATGGAATCAATGCTGATTGTCAAATGTGAAGATCGATAAATCCAGGATAACCGCATTTGGATTTCGTGTTCAGCAATAACCCTCTTAGGATTGAAAATTAGCACATATTAGGGGAATCGGGTTACAGGTTTCAGTGTTCAGGAGGGTGTGTTTTGAGAGAGGTTTTTCATGTAGCCGGCGATAATTTTTTCAGAGTCAACCTGCAGTATTTCAGCATAAGATTTCAAAAAATTCTTTAAATAGATGGCTGTAGGGAGTTTGTCGTATTCATCTTGTTCGATGGCCTTGAGTGTGGAGGCTGTGATGCGGGTCACCTCATAGATCTCTTCTATCCCGATGCCGACGGATTCCCTTAGATTTCTCAGATCGCTTCCTGAAATAAGATCCTTGGACAGCATTCCCTCGGCTATGCCTTTGACATCCGTCTCTCGGATTCTATCCTGAATCCTTTTAAACAAGGCGTTTTTTTCAACGACGTTTTTGGTTTGAAAAAGCGGTACTGCTTTCTTCTTTTCTTTTTTCTCTACGGCAGCAGCAGCGATCTTTCCATCATGAATCAACTGGCGGTCATAATCAGCCCTTTTGTCCTGATCTGTTAGAATCAGAAAGGCTTCCTCTATTCTTTTCAGGACTTCCTGCCTTTCAAGTTCCGAAAAAAAGGAATAAGTCGCCAAGGAGTCTTCATTGTATATTGCCAAAGCAGATTTATAGGCCTGCCTTATTTCAAAGGGCGTCGCTTGGACGGGAATGTCTAAGATTTCATAATATGTTTGGGATTCAAATTTTTTCATAAGCTTTCTGGTCGGGATAAGATTCTATTGTATTCACACCCTGCCAGGTTTTTACTATATTCTGCAAGTCCGTGGAAGTCGGCGTGTATGCGTATTTGTCAACATAGATCTGCTTGGATAATATCGAATCGTAAACCCTTGGATCGTATCGGATATTACCCAAGAATTGGAAATTCGAATAAAAATGCCGATTGCAGACTTTTTCTATCTTCTCGCCTAATTTTTCATCATTTTGTTTTTGTAACAGATTCAGGATAAATTTGAAGTTGAATTCGGCGAGTTTTTCTTGCAGCTTTTTCCCTTGCTCCGGATCATGTTCAGATATCTTCTCGATCACGTCCGGAGATTTTACCATGATGTCATCTGATGTTCTATTCACCTCCTTGATGGCCGCGTTAAAATCGTGTTGCTTGAGAAGCTGCTTTAGTCTTCTGAAATAGGCGCCCTGAACAAAACGGAAAGCGTTTTCGATGGAGGTGGGTTCCGGTGTTACGACGAATATACCTTCGTCGGAACATAGAAAGAAATCGAGGATATTGGAGTTTGTGCCGGCTCCCAAGTCAAGAATAACGATATCAAACGGCAGATTTTGAATAGCCTTGATAATTTTTAATTTCTGTGCGTGAAACAGATTGGGAATTTCAATGGAACAATTCATAGAACTGATAATGGAGAGATTGGGGATCCCGGTCGATTCAACCACACGGGACAGGTTGGTTTGGGACTTATTCAAAAAATTATGGAGGCCTGTGTTTACTCCATTTATCCCAAAAAACGTATGCAGATTTGATCCGCCAAGATCCAGGTCTACCAGGACAACAGTTTTACCTTGCTTTGCAAATATTGCCCCGATGTTTGACGCAATAAAGGTCTTACCTATACCTCCTTTCCCGCCGCCTATGGGAAATATGTAAGACATGAGAAATCCGCTCCATAGCTTAACCCGAGACAAGTCTCCAAGGAAACGTTGTATAGACCTGGCTTTAGGTTGTTTGGAAGGAGTTTGCCTGGAGAAGTTCAACCCTTTTAGAAATCAATATAAAGGGTCGACTAATCTTTCTGGTCAATCCGGTATCGTATGCAGGCGATCAGCTTCTCCAACTCTTCTTGCTTCAGCACTGATAAATAATTCAAATCCACATCTGTTTTGAGAATCTCTTTGATTTTTTCAACAAGCTTTTCCTTTTTCATATCCGACTCCAAAAAACCCCATATGCGTTTTCGTGGCACCCTCCCCATTGAAAAACCATTTCTCGATCAGTTCTTGTACTGTCTACTATCAGAAAGTCGTATAAGAGGTCAATTATTTTAGGCATAGTGCAACAAAATGATCGATGAGGGTGAAAATTGGTTGACATTTGACAGGTCGAATGATGAGTATCGTTGATATGTCCCTCGTGCTGTTTTGAGGTGCGAAACCTGAACTGGCAATGCCATAATCTATAGATACAAAGGAGAGATTGCCATGACGACAAAGCCGGTCGGACTCTTAAGCCCCGGAGATATGGGACACTCTGTAGGCCGTGTCCTGATTGAAAACGGAATGCCCGTGGTAACCTGTCTGAAAGGGCGCAGCGAACGAACGCGTAAATTAGCAGAAGCAACCGGCATAAAAGACATGGGGACCTATGAAAAACTGGTCCGGGAAACGGATATTATCCTTTCCATTTTGGTTCCGGCCGAGGCCGAATCCGCTGCCGGAATGGTGGCGGAAGCGATATCGATCATCGATTCACAAATTGTGTACGTGGATTGCAATGCCGTTTCTCCAAAAACGGTTCAGGCCATCGGAAAGATCATTGAGGATGCGGGGAGTCATTTTGTCGATGCGGGTATTATCGGACCTCCCCCCCGGGAACCCGGAGTCACAAGGTTTTACGCTTCCGGATCCGAGGCATCGCGTTTTGCCGCTTTGAACGCATACGGACTCGACATACGGGTCATCGGCCAAAACATCGGGCAGGCTTCGGGATTGAAAATGACATATGCCGCGCTGACCAAAGGTTCGTTTGCTATTGCCATTGAATTGTTGGTGGCTGCCTGGCGAATGGGATTATATGCACCATTGAAAGAAGAGTTTTTGATGAGCCAGGCCCATCGTTATACCCATCTGGAAAACAGTCTTCCGAAAATACCGCCGAAATCCCGTCGCTGGGTGGGAGAAATGGAAGAAATTGCAAAAACGTTTCGAGATTTGGATATGACACCAAAGATTTATCAGGGGGCTGCGGATATTTATCGATTTATGGGCAAGTCACCTCTGGCGGATGAAACGCCGGAAACCCTTGTTGAGAACCGCTCTTTAGAAGAGATGATTCGAATCCTTGCCGAAAACACCGAAAGCGTTTCTAAAGAATAGGCCTCATGTTTGCCACCAGCCGCAACAGATGGTTTGTTCTTTTTGTTTTCATGATCGCCCACGGAATCAACGATGGTTTTGGCTGGATCATTCCTCCGTTGTTGCCGACAATCCGTGAATATTTTCATCTTTCCTATACCGAAATGGGCGCCTTCTTCACCATATATCGAATCGTCGGTAACATTTTTCAGGCGCCGGCAGCCTATTTGGTCCATCTGATGCCGATTACCGTCATTCTCGTTACCGGCCTATTGATGTCTTCCGTTGGTATGCTTGTGGCAAGCTTCAGTACCAGTTATAAGGGATTGGTTTGGATTTCAGCAGTCGGCGGCATCGGCAGATCCACATATCACCCCCTTGCCGTGACCATGCTGTCCAGAATGTTCGGTCGAGATGCCTTTGGCCGTGCCATGGGATTGCATCTTAGCGGAAGTTCCATTGGGATGGTCGTGGCGCCTTTCATCGTCGGGATTTTAATTACCCATTATAGCTGGCGCGCGCCGCTTCAACTCTGGTCTCTGCTGGGGATATTGGCGGGTGTCACATTATTCATATTTTTAAGGAATCTGAAATCCGAACTTCAGCCTAAAGAAAAGCCTCTAAGCTGGCCATTCTTTTCAAGGCCGTTGGGTGCATACCTGGTGGCGGTTACTGTGTGGGGGATTGCCCAGAGCGGATTAATGGCGTTTTTGCCGCTGTTCCTGGTGGATCATCGACATTACAACCCTGTATCAGCAGCTACGGCTTTTGGGATCATGTCTTTTTCCGGGGCAGTGTGCCGTCCGTTTCTTGGAGGACTCATGGACCGGATGGGGCGCCGCAAGCCCGTGATTATCGGGGGCTTTATCATCTCTTGTATAAGCATGCTGGTTCTGGTCACCGTTGAAAATCAATGGTTTATGTATGGATCGTTGATTCTGTTGGGGATTTTTGGTTCCGGCCATGCCGGTCTTGCAGATACATTTATGATAGAGATGATCCCTTCGCAGCGAAGGGAAGAAACCATCGGATTCATTTACACCCTCCGGATGAGCATTGCCTCTCTTTCTCCTGTGGCCGTGGGATTTGCTTCTGAAAAATTCAGTCTCTATCATTCCTTATTCATACTCGCCTTTGCGGGAGGACTGGCTGCCTTGCTACTGCTTCCGGTAAAGGAGCAGCCTGCGGATTAATGGCATTGTCGCAACTTGTGCATTCGGATATAATGATTATAAATATTGTATCAATTTTTAGGAGGTTGCCATGTATTCGAAAACAGTGATGGATCACTTCAGAAACCCTAGAAATGTCGGGGTCATCGATGATGCAGACGGAGTAGGGGAGGTGGGTAACCCGCTTTGCGGGGACATGATGTCCATCTACTTGAAAATCAAGGAAGATCATATTGAAGATATAAAATTTCAAACCTTCGGATGCGGATCGGCCATTGCGGTATCCAGTATGATCACGGAGATTGCCAAGGGAAAAAGCTTAGAAGATGCAAAACGGATTACCAACAAAGATGTGGCCAACGCTTTAGACGGATTGCCGCAAAACAAACTCCATTGCTCGAATTTAGGAGCTGACGCCCTTAAGGCTGCCATCAAAGATTTCGAGGACCGAAAATCCGGCAAGGTTCGACCCAAACCAGAATCCAAGGACGTCCATGTGCATTCCCATGGGGACAATTGTTACTGCCCCTATTGCGATGCGGAACTATCGGAAGAACCGGATTTCTGTCAAGCATGTAAATCCACCATCCAAATTAAGGGATCACAGCCCAACCCGTAAAAAGAGGTTTTAAGAAGATGAAAATTACTTATCTGGATCACATGTCCGCAAATCCTCTCCTTCCCGAAGTCAAAGCGGCCATGATCGATGCCATCAATCAGGATTTCGGCAACCCGTCCAGTCAGCATACCGTGGGCGAGCAGGCTGCCGAAGTATTGGATCGGGCAAGGGGGCAGGTGGCGGACCTAATCAATTGTCGGGAGCCCAGGGAAATTGTCTTTACCTCCTGCGGGACGGAGTCGGTGAATCAAGCCATTAAGGGAATCGCTTTTGCCCACGGCGATAAGGGAAGACATATCGTTACTTCCAACATTGAACATAACGCCGTCATTCGGAGCCTCAGGCGTTTAAAAGCCATGGATTACACCGTCACATCGGTTTCAGTGGATGATCTAGGGAAGGTAAAGCCGGATGATGTGGCCAATGCCATAAGGGAAGATACCATCCTGATTTCCATCATGCATAGCAACAATGAGGTGGGAACCCTCCAACCCATTGAAGAACTGGTTCGGGTGGCAAAGGAGAAAAAGGTACCTTTTCATACGGATGCCGTCGATTCGGTGGGCGTGGTTCCAGTGGATGTTCAAAAACTTGGGGTCGATCTCCTCAGTTTTGCCTCCAATCCGTTTTACGGTCCCACCGGTGTCGGCGGGCTCTATGTTCGTCGGGGTACCCGGATTTTCCCTTTACTGGACGGCGGAGTTCAGGAGCACAATCGACGTGCCGGAGCCGAAAACCTGGTGGGTATTGTGGGAATGGGCGTTGCTGCGGAACTGGCCAAAAAGGAAATGACCGGACGCATCGGCCACTCCCTGAAACTTAAGGAAAAGCTGCTGAGCGAGCTTCCCAACTACATTGATGAATTCATCATCAACGGCCACTCAACGGAGACATTACCCAACTTAATCTCCATTTCCATCAAATACATCGAAGGGGAGAGTGTGGTTCTGATGCTGGATGATGAAAAAATTGCGGTATCCACCCGATCTGCCTGTGCCACAGGCTCGCTTCGCACCTCCCATGTGCTCCAGTCCATCGGCAGGGAATATGCGGATGCACAGGGCACTCTCATCGTCACTTTTGGAAAAGAGAATACCGAAGAAGATGTGATCCGTTTTCTAACTGCTCTAAGAGACGTGGTAAAGACCTTGCGCGATATATCGCCCCTGTATAGAAAATCATCCCCTACCGCAGGGCTCCCCTTGCCGTAATCGGCCATAGAGATTCAACGCGGCCGTTCCGAATTCCGACATACCAATCAAAAAGGTTAACCGTGGGGTCGCAGTGGCCGGGTATTAACTTGAGCTTGTCTCCGATTTTAATGTTCCGTTGAGGGTCCTTCAAAATCAGCTTGCCGTGTTCATCGGATGCACCGGCATATTCCAGATCCGGCATGTCTGCAACCATCGGCAGTCCGGAATCGATGGGAACGGCTTTATGGCCCGCATCCAGAACCGCCCGATCCGAAGTCGGTTTGCTGATGATGGTGGAATAGATAAAGAGGCTGTGTTCAAATTCTTTAAGCGGTTTTCCGTCCGTATCCAGGTTTTTGGCATAATCGACGTCCATGAAAATATAAGAACCGGCCTGAAGTTCGGTATAGATCGTGCTCGATGCCTCAATCCGATAGGTTCCGGTACCGGCACCGGTAATAACCGGACAGGCGATTCCGTTTGCAGTGAGGTGCGTCGTGGTATCGATTACCCGATCCACGGCGGCCTGGATGGCAGCCGCCCGCTCTTCCGGCGTGCGCAA
Organism: Deltaproteobacteria bacterium; assembly: GCA_013349495.1. Classification (GTDB taxonomy): domain Bacteria; phylum Desulfobacterota; class Desulfobacteria; order Desulfobacterales; family SURF-15; genus DUZK01. The sequence goes on along the minus strand of DUZK01000067.1, from coordinate 2,122 downwards.
GTGCTGGGCGCCGCCCTGATACGCCTGGAGTCCGCCAAACCGGAGACCTTTGGTTTCTTCGATCAGGCGGGCGAGTTTTAAAACCGGCTCCCCCGGTTCCACGCCGCATCGATTCGAACCGACGTTGAGTTCCACGAGCACGGATAGTTCGATATTATTGACGCCCGCAATTTTCCCATAAGCCTCGATGTGGACCGGATCGTCCGCACACACGGCTATTCGGGCCTGTTTTGCCAGAGAAACCAGGCGTTCAATTTTGGAGTCGCCGACAATCTGATTGGTTACCAGAACATCCCGTACACCACCATAAACCATGGCTTCCGCTTCCCCCACCTTTTGGCAGCAAACCCCCACCGCCCCGCGTGCCATCTGGAGCAGAGCGACGGTGGGACATTTATGGGTTTTGGCATGAGGCCGGAACCGTACTCCGGTTCCTTCAAGGCGTTGTGCCATATGGTCAAGGTTTTGCTCAAATGCATCCAGATCGATCAAAAGAGCAGGGGTATCCACATTTTTCAGAAGCATTCCGATTTCTGCCGGGGGTATGTTTGCGTTCATGAGGGTTCTCCATTTTATGGGTAAAGATGCTTGATGCTCGATGCTGGATACTGGATACTCGATACTCGTTAGTTTGGCAAGTTTCAAAAAATAACGAGGCGGGTGTCAGGCTGATGGAGGGATATCGGAAAACGGCTTATGTATCTGGTCAAAAATAATCCATTGTGTTAAACACGGCTCTTAATTCAACCATAAAGTAAGAATGTCTGTTGGAATGAATAACAGGATTTTGGGGTTCTTTTTTTTTATCGAGTATCCGGTATCGAGTATCGAGCATCATGTGATAGACTTGCGGTAATCTTGTCAATCCTGTTATCCAGTTAAGAAACGATATGATTTTGAAGGGAAAGAATATGCTGATTTTCGATTTTGACGGGGTAATTATCAATTCCATTGATGAGATTACCGTCACCGCCCATAATGTCGCAACGGGCCGCCTGGACACCACTTTAAGCGCACTGTCGTCGAATGTCATCCGGTTGTTCCAACGAAATCGATTCCATGTCCAGGGAATAGGGGATGTGATCACACTGATGAAATGGTGTAAGGATAACGATTCCGGGAACCCGGATTATATCACGTCACCTGAAGCGTATGAGCTATTAAGAAAAAGCGTCGAAACCCCGCTTGCCGAGCGGACCCGGCAGTTTTTTGCCACCCGGAAGTTGTTTGTCGATTACGATCGGGAGCGCTGGCTCGCCCTGAACGCGCCGTTTCCGAAGATTTGGGATAAACTGAAAAGGATTCCCGTCGAACAAATCATTATCCTGACCACAAAAAACCGGGAGGCCGTATTGCAGTTGTGTAAATTCTTCGGATACGAGCTTTTGGCTAATAACATCTATTCGGGTGATGACGGGGTTTTGAAAACAGAAAACCTGAATGCGATACACGCGCGCTTCAATGCCGGGTCCTACGTTTTTATCGATGATTCCTTAAGCAACCTCAAGGAATTGGATGGGCACTTCAATACCCCTGATTCCAAATTCCTCAGTTTGATATTGGCCGCCTGGGGTTATATCGGACCTGATGATTCGGGGAAGGCAGTGGCTCTGGGATATGACGTTTATTCGCAAGAGGATTTTATTACCTACCTGAAGCAGGTTTTTTAGAGCCTTAATGGTCATTTTTTTGCATTTTCTTTAAAAATCAATACACAAGCGCCAACTGTACAAATATCAAATAACAAGCACCCCGCCAGAAAAACGGCGGGCAAGCAAATTACAAATTTTTACCCTGTGGAATAGTAAACTTAACATGATTCTTTCAGTTATGCTGCCAAAGAGCTCTATACGGTTTCATATCTGTTTGCCATTATTCCACAGGGCAGGTATCCAATGATTAAAACCGTTTTGATTGGTTCGTTTTCTATACCTTAGTACACGTATTCTTAAATACAGTTACGTATTACAATTGGTTTCTTCATCCTATGAAAAAGTTAAAAGTGCCTAAAGTGATCTAGAGTGCCTAAAGTTAAGGTATTTTATCAATTTTATATTGACCGCGCTAAAAGCGCATTCCTCAACTTTAGCTCACTTTAGGCACTTCAAATTTAAACTTTTCG
>DUZK01000066.1 GCA_013349495.1 Deltaproteobacteria bacterium | reverse complement strand
GAAAAGCAGGCGAACTGACACCTGAACACTGACACCTGACACCAAAAACTCGCAAAAAACAGCACAGAAATCAGATCCTCCATGGATCGCCGATCCTCAATCTAATAAAGTGACAAAGTAGAATTAATTAACAATACAAAACCATATAAAGGAGAAAACAATGCCAAGAAGAAAGAGTTATGCGACATTTGAGATGAGTTACGATGAAATCAATGAACACATGAAAACCAACGATACCATTATGATTCCCATGGGATCCTGCGAAAAACATGGATCTCACTGCATTTCCGGTACGGACACCATCACCACCATGGGTGTGGTCCAGGTGGCAGCCCCATTAGCCGACACGCTGTATACACCGATTATTCCGGTCGGCTACTCCCCGCATCATATGGGAAGACCCGGGATGGGCAGCGGCACCCTCACTTTTTCCGGCATAAAGGTTTCGGACGAAGCCAGATTGTTTAGAAATCGGGCTTAAGGAGCGGAGGAAAGGGCGGGCTGAATTGATTCGGCTCGCCCATCAACCAATGCAAAATATATCTGGAAAACATATTGCCATTGTCGGCACCATGGATACCAAGGAAGCTGAAGCCCGGTATCTATCGAAACATATCAAAAAACGGAGACATCGCCCGATCCTCATCGATGTGGGGCCGCTGACGGGTAGCGATGTCCAGATCGACTATTCCAATCGGAATGTGGCCTGGTATGGGGGTTGGAATCTAAAGAAACTGGTTGAAACCGGACAACGGGACCAGATCATGTCGACCATGGGCAAAGGGGCGGCATCGGTGCTGATCCAATTGCTGAAGAAGAATGAATTAGACGGCGTCATCGGAATCGGCGGAAATCAGGGGAGTGCCATGGCCGCTATGGCCATGCAGGGACTTCCCATCGGGTTTCCGAAGTTTCTAGTTTCCACCGTTGCATCCGGCAACATACGGCCTTATGTGGGGCACACGGATATCGGTGTGATGTTTTCGGTTGCCGATCTTGTGGGAGGGCCTAATTTCGTAAGCCGGTCGATCCTATCCAATGCGGTGTCCGCATTGATGGGTATGGTGGAGCATGGGGAGAGAATATCACTGAAAAAAAATGAAAAATCTGTTGCCCTCAGTGCACTGGGGAATACGGAAAAAGCCGCCGACCGGATCAACCGCGTCCTTCGCGGCAAGGGCTTTCAAGTGATCACCTTTCATGCATCAGGAGCCGGCGGAACAGCCATGGAAGAGCTTATCGAAAACGGCTATTTTACCGGTGTGATCGATTTGACGCCCCATGAGCTGATCGAAGAAGTTGTGGGATTGGGAGCGTATGTACCGGTCAAACCCGGACGCATGACAGCCGCCGCCAAATCAGGGATACCCCAGATCGTTTCCACCGGCGGATTGGAATACCTCTGTTTCGGTCCCAAACATACCATTCCGCCCAAGCTGAAGAATAGAAAAACCTATTTTCACAATCCGTATAACGCCAATGTGAAAGCCTCGCGTTCGGAGATGGAGATAGTGGGAAAAGTCATGGCTGAACGGTTGAATGCAGCCAAAGGTCCAGCAAAAATATTGGTGCCGCTAAGGGGATGGTCGATATACGGTAGCAGGGGCGGTCCCCTGTATGACCCGCAAGGCAACGGTATTTTAATACGATCCCTTAAAAAGCACCTTAGCAAAAATGTTCGTCTCGAAGAAATCGACGCACATATTAACGATCCCGAATTTGCAGATATCTGTATTGAAAATCTTATAAACCTTCTGGATGGAGAACGAAAATGAATGACTTGGAATATTATCGGAAAGAATTATCAGAGTTTTCCCGAAGATCTTTTCAACGCCGATTGGTGGGAGGCACCGGCGGGAACCTGAGTGTGAGGATTCCTGACACCGACACGGTTCTCGTCACACCCACGGCAATATCGCTAGGAGATGTCAAACCCGAAGAAAACATCCTGCTGAATCTGGAAGGAGAGATAATAGACTCACCAATGGGACTGAAGGCGTCGAAAGAGGCCGGGTTCCATCTGGCGGTATATCAAACCCGGCCGGATACCGGAGCGATCGCTCATGTTCATCCGCCATATGCAACCGCGTATTCGAATAAAAGCATGCCGTTGCCCCTTGCGACGGTATCGGCACGGGTGAACCTTAAAAACGTACCGTGTATCGATTGTTTTCTTCCCGGCTCTGAAGAGCTGCGAAACTGTGTCATTGAGGGTGTGAAAAACAATCCGGGTATTAATTCATTGCTGATGAAAGAGCATGGGATTCTCACCATGGGTTTAACCATTAAACATGCCTATTATTTGGCGGATCTATTGGAAGATACGGCGAAGATCGCCTATATTGAGTCAACGATACCGAAAATAGCTTAACCGCGTATAGTGGAGTTCCATTCAATTCCAAACTGAGGGGCTTCAATCCAAAGGGAATGGTGGAATGCCGGAATTTTGGAATGATGGGTTTAAGGTTTTTGTCAAATATAAACGATTTTTTTCAAAATTATTACTCAATATTCCATCGTTCCAATATTCCATTATTCCAGATGAACGGGATGTCGAGAAACATTAAATAGATTATAATTACAGTGCGTTACAGAAAAGTTGAGGGGTTGAATTAAGCAATGAAAGCACTGGTACTCGAATCATTTGATGCGCCGCTATATATGAAAGCCGTGGAAACACCAAAACCGGGGCCGGATGAGATTATCTTGAAGGTGCTTGCCTGAGGAGTCTGCGGTACGGATCTCGAGATCCTATATCACGGCCTCCTGGCCATGATTGAAGGCGGGCTTCACTGCGGGCGCATTGCGCTGCAAGGGACTCCTGGAAGAAAAAGGATATTTGGTTATCTACAAAAGCCAAGTTACTGAATGGAATAGGCGTTGGAGGTTAGCCGATTCGCGGATATATGACTGTCTGAGTGCATTAGGGGGTGTTGCATCGAACAGTTTGAATGTGGTGAAGTAAGCGTAACTGTTCGTTATTTAACTTGATGCCTTGTTTGTGTCGGTGCCCTGTTCGAAGTTACGCCCCCTTATGCGCGAGTTTCATACGTCTGCGAAGCGGGTTGCCTTCAACGCCGAATCGACTCAACTTGGGCTTTCTGGATAACCAGAAAAGGATATATAGAAAGGATGAACATTTGAATTTACCGCGAAACATATTACTGCCGCAGCCGATTGAAGCGGATGCGGTAACCCTTCTGGAAAATGCAAACTGCAATATTATCCTTGCACCGGAGCCGAATTTTGAAACCGTCTCACCGTTATTGAAAGGTGTTCAGGGCATTGTATTGAGAACCGGCATAAGAATAACGGAGGCGCTATTGGCGCATGCCGACGAATTACTGGTGATTTCGCGTACCGGTGGCGGACTGGATAATGTGGATGTGGAAGCCGCTGCCGAAAAGGAAATTATCGTAACCTCCAACCTCGGTGTGAATACCAGCAGTGTGGTTGAGCATGCACTGTCGATGATGCTTGCGCTGAGCAAGCAGCTGCCGTTCATGGATCGATCCGTTCGAAATGATCGGTTCGGCGTGCGCTACAAGAATTATCCGAGAGATTTGCGTGAAAAGACCCTGGGGCTCATGGGGTTCGGGAGGATCGGTTCCGATCTTGCCAATGCCTGTCGAAACATATTCAGGATGAATATCATGGCCTGCGATCCCTTCCTGCCGGATGATGTGAAGAAGAAATACGAGATGCAGATTCGATTTGTCGATTTAAAAACCCTTTTTTCGGAAGCCGATGTCATTTCCGTCCATGTGCCGTTGACAGAGGATACCCGTCATATTGTGGGGGAGCAGGAAATTTCCTATATGAAACCGGATGCCATAATCATCAACACGGCACGGGGACCGGTGATGGATGAGGCTGCTTTGGTGCAGGCGCTGAAAGCAGGTCGAATCGGCGGCGCCGGGCTGGATGTGTTTGAAAAGGAACCGGTCGCTCCGGACAATCCGCTGCTAAAACTTGACAATGTGATCCTCACCCCCCATACTGCCGCCTTGACTCGAGAATGCGTGATCCGTATGGCCACAGAGGCAGCACAATGTGTGATCGATGTGCTCGACGGAAAGATACCCAAGAATGTCGCGAACCCTCAAATTCTAAAGTCAGAGAAGTGGAAGCATCTGAGACCCTAACCCGGATAAACCTGCCAGAGGGAGGCGGGCAAGCCGGAAATTCCAAATCGCAAATATCAAATACCAAACAAATCACAATGACCGAAATTCAAAATTCGAAACATGTACATGATCTTGAAGAACAAACATTCCTGTTTTGGTCATTGGATATTGGCCTGCGACGAGCTCAGTCGAATCGAATTTGAGATTTGTTTGTAATTTGCTTGCCCGCCGTCTTTCTGGCGAGGTGCTTTTGTATTGGTTTTTCGCCCTAATCAGCATAATAAAATGCTTTGAGCGCCTAATGTGATCTCAAGAATAATAATCGTGATATCTTTTTGAAGGAGGTTAAAGAAATGACCAAAGCACTATCCGGAATTTTTGCTCCCGTCACCACCCCGTTTGTAGATGAAGAGGTGTCTTTCGATCGGTTAAAAGAAAATATGAAAAAATACGCAAGTTCTTCTTTATCCGGTATATTTGCCCTGGGGAGCAATGGTGAAAGCAAAAGTTTAACGGAAGAAGAGAAGATTAAAATACTTCGAGTCATACTGGAAGAAAAAGGTGAAAACCAGCTGGTGATGGCCGGCACAGGATACGAATCCACTCGTGAAACCATACGGTTCAGCAAGAAGGTTGCAGAAGCGGGGGCTGATTTCGTTTCAGTGGTTACACCGTCCTATTTCAAGAAGTGCCTTACCGATGATGCCATGGTCCGGTATTATACGGATATCGCCGATGCCGTACCGATACCGGTACTGGTGTACAACGCGCCCGGATTTACCGGGATGACCCTGACGCCGAAAGTTGTCGGAAAGCTTGCCGGGCATCCGAATATCGCCGGGATGAAGGACTCATCAACCGGAAACATGAACAATTATATTATAGCTGCCGGCGGGGCTCCGTTCTGTGTTCTCGCCGGAACCATCAGCACTTTGTTTTCGGCGCTTCCCATCGGTGCAACCGGCGGGGTGGTGTCCCTGGCCGATGCCTTTCCCGAACCGCCCTGCGCTCTTTATCAAAAATATGTTTCCGGAGACATGGACGGGGCCCGAGAACTTCACTTCAAATTGTATGCGTTGAACAGCGCCGTGTCCGGAAACTTTGGCGTTGCCGGCGTAAAATATGCAATGGAATTGGGCGGCTTCCACGGCGGCGCCCCCCGTTTGCCGCTGCTGCCGCTGCAGGAAGAGGATAAGCAGTCGATTCGAGGCGCTGTTGAAAAAGCCGGACTATTATAACGGTGGGTCATTTCAGGTAATTATGAACCCAGGTTTCGCACCCTTACGGCAGTCATGTGTCTTAGGGGTGAAAAACGCAAGCAATGGATAGGATCTCGCGATGGATGATGACATTCGTTGGGTGAAGACACATTGTGCGAGAATGGATCACGGCGGTTGCGCGTTGCGGGTCGGTGTGAAGAATAATGAGATTGTTCAGGTTAAAGGCGATCCGGATGGATTTCTCAATCAGGGCTATGTCTGCGCCAAAGGCCTGGCTTCACCAGATCGGCTCACCCATCCCGGCCGGCTCAAACACCCTCTGATTCGGAAAGGAAACCGGGGAGAGGGCATATGGGAAAGAATATCCTGGGATGATGCGCTCAATGAAATCGCCGAGAATCTGATCCGGATAAAGGAAACGCATGGTGCAAAGTCGGTGGGATTCGGCGTCGGGATGCCGAAGGGGCTGGACCACTTTGTTTTGATCCGTCTCGCCAATCTATTCGGCTCCCCCAATATCATTGCATCACAGGATGTTTGCCACGCCCCCCGGGAGATAACGGGCATCCACACGTGCGGATTCTATCCGGTCGCCGATTTCCACCACAAAAGCAAGCTTGTCGTTCTTTGGGGAAGCAACATCACCAGCACCAATGAAGAGGGAGAGATTTGCAGCCTCCTCTTGAAACAGCTAAGAAGCGGAACCGAACTGATCGTTGTGGACCCGAGGCGGATCGAACTGGAGAAACAAGCCGATAAGTGGCTGCAGATCAGGCCCGGAACGGATCATGCCCTGGCGTTGGGGCTCTTGAACGTTATCATTGAAGAATCTCTCTACGACGGCGGTTTTGTGGAACAGTTCACCTACGGCTTTGAGGAATTACGTGACCATGTCAAAGCATATCATCCCCGTAAGGTGTCGGAAATCACCTGGATACCGGAATCGCTCATTCGTGAGACGGCGAGGCATTACGCACGGTCAAAACCTGCTGTTATTCAATGGGGTAATCCCATCGAGCACAACATCCACAGCTTTGAAATCGCGAGGGCGCTGGTCTCCCTTATGGCCGTCTGCGGGAACCTGGACGTTCCGGGCGGGAATGTGCAGGCGCTGGATCCTCCGATTATGGGGCTGGGCCAATTCGTCCGGGCGGATCTCATTCCCGAAAAGCGGAAGGAAATGATCAGTGCTTCCCATGGGGTGATTCCCAGATTTATGACGATCCCGCCTGCCTTTTTCAGAAAAGCCATCCTATATGAAGATCCCTATCCCATGAAAGGATTCTATGCCATGTGCTGCAATCCCATGATGGCATGGGCCGACAGCCGCCAAACCTATGAAGCATTCATGAAGCTGGATTTTTCGGCCGTCGCCGATCTGTTCATGACGCCGACGGCATCTCTTGCCGATGTCGTGTTGCCGGCGGCGAGCCATTTCGAGTTCGATGATATCGGTCATTACGGGCTCGGTCACGGGTATATCCTGGCCAGACCCAAAGTGGTTGATCCGCCGGAAGAATGCTGGCCCGACATAAAGATAATGAACGAACTTGGCAAGCGTATCAGCTCGGCGGAATACTGGCATGATGATTACAATAGGTTCATCGAGGATGTGTTAATGCCCAGCGGATTCGATTATTGCCGATTCGCTGAAAAAGGATATCTCAAAGGCCCTGACAGTTTCGAGCTGCACAAGGAAAAGGGATTCCGAACACCCACCGGTAAAGTTGAGCTGAAACTCAGCACGGCCGAGAAATTCAATCTGTCGCCGTTGCCTGAATTCAAAGAATTGCCGGAGAGTGATGATGCCGACTATCCATACATCCTCATCAGCACCAAAAGCCGCTATTACCTGCATTCATCCTACAGATGGGTCGGCAAGCTCAGAGAAAAGCGGCCCCATCCGCGCGTTGAGATACATCCGGATACGGCCGCAAAGAATGGGATAACGGAAGGCGGTGAGGTGGTCATTGAAACAAAGACGGGTCGGATAACTCAGTTTGCCTGTATTACGGACACCCTTCATCCCGGCGTGATCAATGCCGATTATGGGTGGTGGTTCCCGGAAGGAAACGCAAAGACGCAATATGATTGGGAGAGGGCGAATTACAACATTCTGACATCGACTGAGAAACTGGGTAAGGAGTTCGGCACCCCCAACCTGAAAGGGATCGGCTGTAGAATCAGGGCCAAGTAAAGGGGTATTTGATCATTCAAGCAACAACGGATACGGAGGTTCAATGGAAAAGAAGATAGGATTCATCGGTTTGGGAGAGATGGGAAAATGGATGTCCCTCAACCTGCTTAAAGCCGGTTATGAGGTTATCGTTTCAGATGTGATACCGGATGCGGTAAAATTTCTAACCGGCCAGGGTGCCGGGTCGGCCGGCACCCCTTCCGAAATGGCCGACAAGGTGGACTGGTTGTTTTTGAGCTTACCGAATACGGAAATTGTGGAAGAAGTGGTTTTTGGTTCCCAGGGCATCATTGAAAGCGGCAAACCCGGTCTGGTGGTCATCGATCTGAGTACCATCAGCTATCTGCCGACACTCGAAATCAGCAGAAAATTAAAGGAAAAGGGGATTTCCTTTGCAGATGCACCGGTTTCGGGCATGGGAGAAAGGGCCAAAGAGGGAACCCTTACCATCATGTTCGGAGGAGAGCCGGCGGTGTTTGAGGCTCTGAAACCGGCTCTGGACGTCATCGGAAACAAAATCATCCATATGGGGGATGTGGGCAGCGGGCAGTTGACCAAATTGATCAACCAACTGCTGTTCAACATCAGTTGCGCGGGTGTGGCGGAAGTGCTGCCCATGGCTGCAAAGTTGGGGCTAGATCCCGAGAAGGTGACGCAAGTGGTTACCACCGGAACCGGAAGAAGTTTTGCCGCAGAGTTTTTTGTGCCGCTCGCCCTGGAAAATCGGTTCGATGAGGGCTATCCGATAAAGCACGCGTACAAAGACATGATCAGTGCCGCCGAAATATCGGCACGGCAGAAAATTCCGCTGCCGGTCGTCCAGGCTACCACCAATACCTTTCAGATGGCGCTTGCAAGCGGATTCGGAGACCAGAGCAAGGGATCATTGATCAAAGTGTTTGAAAAGATCCTAGGCGTTGAGTTCAGAAAAAAGGGAGATGCATAGTGGTGGAGCATCGCGGAAGACCCGAGGATATCACCGAAGCCTATTACCGGGGATTGATGCATTCCGTCGGTTACCGGCAAAAAGACCTGGATAAACCCCAAATTGCGGTGGTGAACTCCTGGACGGATGTGAATCCCGGGCATCAGCCGCTCAGAGAGCTCAGTGCCCGGGTTAAAGAGGGAATATGGGCTGCCGGCGGTTCACCCGGTGAATTCAATGTTCCGGCTCCCTGTGATGGAATGTCCCAAGGGCCGGGGGGGCACTATATTTTACCCCAGCGGGACCTGATCGCGGCTTCCATCGAAGCCATGGTGCGCGCACACAGTTTCGAGGGATTGGTCATGCTCGGTTCATGCGACAAAATCCTTCCCGGAATGCTGATGGCGGTCATCCGGCTGGATCTTCCCACCCTGTTTTTGACCGCAGGCGCCATGCAACCCTGCCCCATGGGTGATCGGACGGTTGTCACGTCGGATCTTAAAGAAGCTATCGGAAAGCGGCGAAACCGGGAGATCGATCATGATGAATTCCTGAACTGGACCGAACGGTTTTGCGCCACTGCAGGAACCTGCTCCATGATGGGAACGGCCAATACCATGGGCACGTTCCTTGAAGCTGTCGGAGTGGCGCCCTTCGGGTCGGCAACCATGCTGGCGTTTGATGCCGCAAAGGTCAGGCAGGCCCGCGATGTGGGAGAGCGTATCGTCCATCTGGTGAGTGAAAACCGTTGCTTCCGTTATTACTTCAATCAAAAGACGCTTGAAAACGGGATCAAGTATATCTCTGCATCCGGCGGATCCACCAATGCCGTGCTCCATCTAATGGCGTGTGCGCATTTAATGAATATGGATTTAGATCTTGAGGAATTTGATCGGATCCAGTCGTCGGTTCCGTTGGTGGGTAAGTATAAACCGTCATCGGAATTCAATCTCAGCAATTTACACGATGCCGGCGGTGTGCCGTCTATCATGAAAGCCATCGAGAAACATCTCGATTTAGAGCTGCCCCTGGCCATGGGAGGGTTGCTGGGCGATGCGTTAAAAAATGCCAGGGATCCGGACCAAGAGATTATTCACACCGTATCCGAACCTCTGGAAAAAGACGGTTGTTTTGCCGTTCTCTCCGGAAACCTCGCCCCCAAAGGGGCCGTGGTCAAGAAAAGTGGCGTCGAACCGGGCATGAGGATTCATACGGGACCTGCCGTGGTTTTTGATTCCGAGGAAGATGTAAGACGATTTTTAATGGAAAAAACTGTAAAACCGGGATCGGTATTGGTGGTCCGCTACGAGGGACCCAAAGGCGGCCCCGGCATGCGGGAGCTTTCCATCCCGGCGGCCATGCTGGTAGGGATGGGATTGCACACCTCGGTCGCCATGGTGACCGACGGTCGGTTTTCAGGAGCCACCCGGGGCCCGTGTGTAGGACATGTCTGTCCGGAAGCATGGGACGGGGGACCCATGGCATATGTGAAGGACGGCGATATGATCGAAATCAATCTGCCCGCGGGTCGAATCCAATTGCAGGTCCCGGAAGCGGAAATGGAAAAGCGACGTAATGAAGGCGTTCAAAAACCGGATCATCCGGCCCCCGGCCTGCTGGCTGCCTACCGGAACGCGGTTACCGGGGCGGAATCCGGAGCGATCTGGATATAATTCATTTAAAATTTTCGATTGTAGATTGACGATTTAAGGAATTTGTTCAATTTTCACCAGATAATCATCAATATTCAATTTTTTCGGTGACATGACGATGCCAGTGACATTAGAGCAAATCAAGCAAGCCGCCCAAACCATTCGGGATGAAATCATCCGGACCCCTCTCATTCTTTCTCCCACCCTGAGCCACATGTTCGGGGGCAATATTTTCCTTAAAATGGAGAATCTTCAACATACCGGTGCTTTCAAAATCAGGGGCGCCACCTATAAATTGAAAAGATGCATGGCGCACATCGGAGCCGGAGGGGTGGTTGCGGTCTCTGCCGGAAACCATGCTCAGGGGGTTGCGTTGGCGGCAAAGCGGGCCAATATACCCGCCACCATCATCATGCCCGAATGGGCAAGCATCAGCAAACAGGAGGCCACAAGGGGTTACGCGGGAGAGGTCGTCATATTCGGCCAGAGCATAGAAGAAAGCCTCGTTAAAGCCAAGGAGCTGGTCAAAGAAGGAAAAACATTCATACATCCCTTCGATGATCCGGATATCATAGCCGGTCAGGGAACCATCGGACTTGAAATTTTTGACGATTTGCCTGAGGTGGACACAATTGTCGTGCCAGTCGGCGGCGGCGGTTTGATATCCGGAATCGCCCGGGCAGCGAAATCCATAAACCCGAATGTGAAAATTATCGGCGTCCAGGCTGCATCATGCCCATCGGTATATCAATCCAAAATGCAGAATAAAATTGTTGCCGTGACCTCATCGCACTCTATAGCCGACGGAATCAACGTAAAGCAGGTGGGTGAAGAAACATTCAAGATCATAAAAAAAGACGTGGATGAAATCGTCTTGGCCAAAGAATCGGAAATCGTTACCGCCATGCTTTTGCTTCTCGAAAGAAAGAAAATATTGGCTGAAGGCTCCGGAGCCATACCGGTGGCCGCTCTTTTGAACGGTTCGATTGAGGTACCATCAGATGGAAGAACGGTTCTTGTGATTAGCGGGGGAAACGTGGACAGCCCGGTGCTCGGGCGGATCATCCGGAAAGGGTTGCTGAAAAACGGCCGTATTATGAGAATCCGGGTTCGGCTGGATGATATTCCCGGGGCATTGGCCCGTCTGCTTTCACGAGTGGCCAAAAGTAAGGCAAACGTACTCCATATCTACCATGACCGCTACGTTAGAGAAAATCCCATCGATGTTACCCATGTGGAATTGGAGCTGGAAACCCGAGGCGCGTCCCATGTGGAACAAGTCGCCGGGGAGCTTCAAAAAGCTGGGTATGAAATGTCCCTTAAATAACTTCTCAGTATCGATAAATCATTCATTATAGTGAACCATTTCCTCAACCAGAATACCGGAAATAGATTTCATCCGCATTAGTCTGCGCCCGGTTTGATCTGAACTACAGCACCAGGCACTCCGCCACCGTCTCCCAGAGATATTTCACCTCCAGCTCATCCATGCCGAATTCTTTCTTGATGCTGTTGAGTTGGGCGTGACAGCTGTGGCAAGAAACCACAACCATGTTTGCACCGGCGGCCTTGATTTGGGACATTTTCTTTCTGCCGTAGTATATCCGCTCTTTATTGTATCCGGACGTTAAAGCGCCACCGCCGCCGCCGCAGCAGAATTGATGGCTTCTGTCGGGATAAAGATCGACCCGGTTAGGATGGCATAGATCGAGAATATACCGGGGTTCATCATAGTAGCCGTATCCGAAGATTTTTTCTCCCTTCCGGCAGTAGTTGCACGGGTCGTGATAGGCAGCCGCTCCATCGTACCGGGACCGATCCAGTTTGATCCTGCCGTCATTAATGTATTTGATGAGAAGATCGAATATGGTCAGGGTGCCGAACTGCCCGATCTTTTCCGGAAACCATCTCTCGAGACCAGACCTGGTCGTCAGGTAGGCATGGCCTCATTCCGGCCAGAGGAGGTTTGCAGCTTGCAGCCGTTCCATGTGCTTCACAATGCGACCGACCATTGTTTTCATCGAGCCGTCATCACCGCTGAAGTAGGCCCAGTTACAACCCTCCCAGTTTTTCGAAGGAACGGTCCAATCCTCCTGAGCCGCGTAGAATATCTTCCACAAATGCTTTAGATCCTCCGTGTGCGTGTTGACCAGTTTGTTATGAACAGTGATCAGCACGTTCGCTTTCTTCTTGTCGATGGGAACCGTAAAACCGCTGAAACCGGGTTCTTCGGCAATTTCTTCAGCAACATCTTTAAGAATGAAGATATAATCCTCTTTGGGGAGTCTCAAATTGTTGCCTGACTGGATCGCGGCTTCCACGCCTTTATGAATGATCCCGGGCACCTTGTCCCGATCCCGCAGTGATCGTATCCTGCGGACCGAATCCGCGATATCGATTTCCATGGGGCAGACATGTTCGCATTTGCCGCACATGGTGCAAATCCACGGCCACCTGGATTCTATCAGATCCTGGTCGAATCCCAGTGCCGCCATCCGTATCAGCTTGCGCGGATCGAATTCGTCGATTCCGGATACCGGACAGGAGCTGGAGCAGAGCCCGCAGGTTGAGCATATTTCCTGAGAGTGTGCCCAGGATTTAAATCGGTTATGATCCAATTCGTGTATGTTTATGGATGCTGGCATTACATCTCCTATGATTTACTTCAACGGACTCGGTCCCAATTCCCGAATCCTATCTTCAAATTCACGAACGATGTTCGTATATTCAACCGCCATATTCGCAGCAATGGTATGCACTCGTATCCGATCCGCTTCCAGCCCGATATCTTCCAGCAGCATCGAAAGTCTGTCCGCCCGGTTGCGTGCATGATGGTTTCCGTGTTCTGAATGGCAGTTGCCTTCATGACAGGTCAGAATCAACACGCCGTCAGCCCCGCCCGCGTAAGCCGACAGCAGAAGATCCATGGAAACGCTTCCTGCGCAAGGTACGGGTATTACATCAAAATGCTCGAGTAAAACGTTGCCGAGGCAGGCGGCGGTATCACCGGCTATAACCGCCGACCGGTTGCAGCAATAGGCCGTTATGTGCGGAAAGAGGGCAGGGGCGGTTTTTCCGATGGAATCCATGATTTTTTCCTTTTTGAGCCCCTCGATGCCGACGGCGCCTCTCGGGCACTCTGCCGTACAAATTCCGCATCCTTCGCATGCCTCTTCCGACACAGTGACTTTAGGGCCTAACTCCAGCGCCCCATAGGGGCAAAGCCTAAAGCAGGTCAGACATCGAATGCACTTGCCGGGGTCGATTTCAGCCTTCAGCAGCGTCTTGTGCGATCGGTGGGAGAATTGTGATTTAAGTTCCACTACCGCAGCTGCAGCATCAGCCATTTCCTGGGATGAATCCAGTATACCCCGGGAGGGACCCGCCGCCAGTATACCCCTGCGGTTGGTCCGGACATTTAATCGATGTACATTATCGGATTGAAGATAACCGGCGTGATCCGTATCTAATTCCAGCAATTGGGCGAGGTCACGGAAATACTCGGCAGGTTTAAGGGTTTCATCCACCACCACGATATCCGGATTGATAGAGAATGGCTGTCGGGTGATTTCATCGGTATAGGTAACGGTGATGCCCGCCTTTTCGTTCTGATCAATATGCGGCAGGGCGTCGGTAAATTTTATGATGACCACACCGGCTTTTTTCGCATCCCGGGTCAATGCCTCCAAACCGGACCCGGATACTTTCAGGTTTCCTGCCAGGATGTATATCTGGGCTTTATGTTCCGACTGCATCACCATGGCTGCTCGAAGCGACGCCTTCCATGTCACCGGATTCGATTCATCGGCCAAACCGGTCAAGATGACGATCTTTTTCCCGCTGGAAATAGATGGGTCGTTCAACCGGAGCCGATCATTCAATTCCGTTAACGTAAAAAGTTTTTGCCTCTCTTTTAAACCATAAAGGGAAAAGTTGGATTTTCGGTCGTGGGCTTCCGATAGAACGATACTTCCAACAGTCCGGTGAATCTCATCTCCATTGCAGGTCAGCGCAACCTGAAAATTGCCAAAGGTACCACTGCAATGGGAGATTCTCGTGTGGGTGATGAGTTCTACAATACCATTTGCATCCCGGAACTCATCGCCATCGGATGTTGTTGCGACGATAACCGCTTTGCCGTCCTTAAGCAAATTCTCCACGATCCGGCGTCCGCAGTCTCCACCGCCGAAGAATAATATTTGATCGAACAAATTATTCTCCGTTCCTTGACTTTTGATTTTTGTTTTCAAGATAATTCATTACTTTCCAAACGGCTTCGCTTGAGCTGGCCATGGAATCGGCAATACCCATGGGGGCCACGATGCTGCCGGCTCCGAATATACCGTTTCCGAAGGACACACCGGCTTTCTGGAAGTATTGGGAGAACCTGTTTTCCGGTATTTCAAGTTCAAGTTGGCGCAACAGGCTTTTATTTTCACCGAGGGGTATGAGACCGACGGAAAGCACCACCATATCATAGTCTTCATCTATGGATTCCGAACTGAAATATGAAATTTGCAGTCGGTTGTTTTCGACTTCAATGATATCCGCCGGAATGGTCCGGATCAATCGGAGCTTTTCCTTTAGGGTGCTGAATAATTCAGCGAAATCTTTACCAAACGACTGGATATCGATGTAAAAAATCGTAATTTCAGAATCCGGATGCATAAAATGTATCTTGTTTGCCATTCGGATGGCCGAGCCACAACAGACCCGTGAGCACCATAAATGTCCCAGCCTGGCATCTCTGCTCCCCACACACTGGATAAACGCGATTTTTTTCGGTATCTCAGCGTCCGAAGGCCTCCGGAATGCACCGGTTTGTTTGAGCATGCGTTCAAGTTCCAAGTTGGTGATGACATTTTTAAATTTTTTGTATCCGTAGGGCTTATTTTCCGGGTCAAAGGCCTTGAAGCCGGTTGCAGCAATAATGGCATCCCCATCGATTTGAAGGGTATTTCTTTCAGCACAAAGATTAATTGCTTTTTCCGGACACCCATCTTGGCAGGTGGTGCAGGGGATCCCCTTAAGGTTACGGCACCTTGCTTCACAAACTGCCAAAAACGGTCTGTTGTTTTTCGAAAATCCCTTTATAAGGGCCTCTTGCTCAGGGCATTGGTCAACACAGATGCCGCAGCAGGTGCATTTATCTGCGTCGATATATTGAGATTTTTGCTCTACAGAGAGGGAGAAACGCCGCTGTTTCTCGATATTTTGGATCCGGCTGCCCAAAAGAATGCTGATATTCGGGTGTTCGACCACATCATTCAGTTTTGTCTCTATCTGGCAAGCGCCGCATTTGACGCATTGATCCGTTGCCTTGCAGGCATATTGGATTCCATATCCGCCCAAAAAATCAGATTGTTCGATGAGTACGACCCGAATATCGAGATTCGCCAAGTCCAAAGATGCGGACAACCCGGCAATCCCGCCGCCGATAACAACGACCTGTTTATTCATTTTATTATCTTCTATCGAATTCACTTAAAACTCTGTCCTTTGTTCGTTGCCTTAATCTCAGGGCAGAGCGGATTTACCCAGCTCTTGTCAGAAGATATTCTTACGCCCTCCGTATCGAAGATATTGGCGTCAAGACCCGAGCGCTCACTTATTTCCATTTCCAGTTTCACCCATTCCGATAGAGGCAGTATATCCGTTAGTTTCATTTTCCTTCCTTTAGGCTAATCACTGTTTCCCTTTGTTTCCCTGCCGCTCCGTATGACCGAAATCCACCACCTAATTTAATAAAACCCTTTACCAATAAGGGAATACAGTAATTTTGCCTGCACCTTAATATTAAAAACGATACGTATCAAACTGCTGATTATCAAGATTTCCACGATT
>DUZK01000065.1 GCA_013349495.1 Deltaproteobacteria bacterium | reverse complement strand
GTGTATCCGCGAAAATCTGCGTCCCATTTAACTTGATTTACCGAAAAATACCCATTATCCTAGCCTGCACCTGATACGGTTCTTTTCTTGACGCCGAACAAACGGATAGCAGAAAGCAAAACGGAGTGCATATGCCAGAAAGAGTAAGACGGTTTGGAAACAATAACCTCGGGTTCACACTGATAGAACTCATGGTGGTGATCGTTATCCTGGGAATTCTCGCCGGCCTGATTATTCCCCGTATCATGGGACGACCGGAAGAAGCCAAACAGCTCAAGGCGAAGATGCAGATAGAGGCGTTTGAGACCGCTTTGAAACTCTACAAACTCGACAACGGAGCCTATCCGGATACCGAACAGGGGATGCAGGCCTTGATCGAAAGACCCGAAACCGGAAACGTCCCCAAAAAGTGGCGTGAAGGCGGTTACTTGGATAAAGGGAAACTGCCCAAAGATCCCTGGGGTAATGATTTTGTTTATCTTTCTCCCGGAATTAACGGTGAATATGATTTGAGCTCTTACGGGGCGGATGGTGTTCAAGGCGGTGACGGTAAAAACGTGGATATCAACAGCTGGGAAATTGACTGATCACCCATTAGTCCGCATCGACTGTTCTTATGATACACCTCAAACAGGATCGCGCATTTACGCTTATTGAACTGATTGTCGTCATCTCACTCATCAGCATCATGCTGGTCTTCTCTATTCCCCGTTTTCACGTTGCAGTATTATCCGATCCGGACCGACAAGCATCACGATGGATCACCGAAACCGCGCAAAACCTGAAGCAAGAATCCGTACGCCATAATAGACGTTTCGTCATGCACATCGATATCAGCACCAACAGAGGGTGGGTGACTCATGACCGCATGTCGGAGGAAGAAGTGAATGCGGCGCAGTCGGAAGGATTCGGCTTTCCGGAAGGGGCAGGCATCGTAGATGTCGAGTTCCCGAAAAAAGGCAAGGTCTCAACCGGAGAGACTGAAATCTCTTTTTATAAAAACGGATATTCGGACAAGGCATTAGTTCATGTAGAATTCGCTGGTTCGGGTTTTAAAACCTATCTGATCGAGCCTTTTCTTACGAAAGTTAAAATCTACAACACCTATTCGGATTTTGAGAATTGAGATACGGATTTCGTCTTCAAAAAACCGGTTTTACCCTGCTTGAGATCATGGTGGCCATATCCATCATCGCCATTGTTTTTTTAAGCATCTTTAAAATGCATGCACAGACCGTCTCCATGACGGCTTCCAGCCGGTTTTATACTGTCGCACCCATACTGGCTGAAAATCGTTTGGCCGAATTTCTCTCTCAGCCTTCGGATGAACTGTCGAATGATTCGGGTGACTTTGGAAACGGTTACGCCGGATATGAGTGGAAGATTGCCGTTGAGGATATTGAATCCGAAGACCTGGGAACGGATACCGGCCATTTAAAGCGGATAGATGTGATAATATCGGTCAATAATGAAGAAAACGCGTATCGCCTTCGCACGTACCGGTTCATATTGGATTTATAATGACAGACATTTCAGGGATCACCGATGAGGGAAGCCGAATGACAACCGGTTTTGAAACTGGAAACTGGAAACTGGAAACTCGGGACTCAGTCTCCCTTTCTCGAGTTCTACCTGGCATTCCATCCAAATCACAACCGGCAAATTGCAAATCGAAAATCCAAAATCCAAAATCGAAAATCCCCCAGGGTTTTACATTGCTGGAAATTCTGATTTCGATATTTATTCTCGGCGTCGTGGTTTCAACGGTTTTCGGAACTTTCAATACCGTGTTCTCAACAGCGGATCGGATACTGGAAAGCGGTGCTTCCGATTTTGAAATGGCGAAAAACTGCCTCAACCGAATGATCGTGGATCTAAAGTCAATTTATGTGTCTCCGTATGCTATTTACAAAACTCCGGAACTCGACAGTGAGCCGGACCCGTACCGAATTGTCGGTGAGACGGTGAACGATGGTGGTAGCAGTTTCGGAAGACTCCGGTTTACTTCCACGGCTCACTGTCCGTTTCAGAACAGTCCCGAGGATGGAATTGCGGAGATCATCTACTATGTGCAAAAGACAAACGGGGATACCTTTGCGTTGAGGCGATCAGATCGTCTTGAACCGTATCTCCCTTTTGAGCCGAGTGAAAAAGATCCGATGCTTTTTGACGGGATCCGGTCTCTTTCCTTTACATTTTATGATGATGAAGGGGAAGCGTATGATCGTTGGGATTCCGAACAAGAGGAGTTTGACTACTCAACGCCCAAAGCCGTCCGAATTCAATTGGTGTTTGAAGAAGGAGAGGCGGCCCCGGTATTGGAAACAAAAATTTTATTGCCGGTATTCCGAGAGAAGAAAGAATAGGGGTATCAGTCCTTGAAAACTATTTTGGAAGATCATCGCGGTATTGCACTCCTTCTGACGGTCAGCATTACAGCGCTTTTAGTGGCGGTAGTGTTGGAACTCCATCGTAATGTTCGCGCCTCGCTGATCTCTACTGCCATGACCCGAGACCGGTTTGTTCTTTCTGAAATGGCGACATCAGGTGTGCATGCCGCCATGGCCGTGTTGATCAAGGATAAAAAAGAATCTTTTTCTGACTCCCTGCAGGAAGATTGGGCTGATCCTGAAAAATTGAAAGAAATTCTGAATGAGGTCTCATTTGATGAGGGCGGCCTGTCGGTTCGGATTATTGATGAACTCGGAAAAATCCAGATCAATGCCCTGGTTACATCCGACGGCGGTCAAAACTTCAATGAACCTCAGCGATTGATTTGGGAGCGGTTTTTAAATTGGATAAAATCCCAGCACGAATCTTTCGAAGACATGGATGTCACGGTCATTATTAATTCGATCAAGGATTGGCTGGACACCGGAGATGATGATGCCATTACCGGCGTGACCGGAGCCGAGTCCGACTATTACGAGGATCTCGATCCACCGTACACTAGCCGAAACGGGCCGGTACGACACCTAGGCGAACTGATGCGGATAAAAGGGATCACGCCGGAACTTTTCTACGGCAATGATGAAATCCAGGGAATATCCCAATTTGTGACCATTTACGGCACGGAAGATACCGGTTCGGTAACGACATCCGCCGAGTCAGGAAAAATCAACATCAACACCGCACCGCTGCCGGTTCTACTTTCGCTTTTACCTTCCGAAAGCGAGGATGTCGCCCAGGCCATCATCGATTATCGTGAGGCAAAAGACGGAGATGCATACACCCATGACCTTTCGAGTCCGACGGCCATGGTCGGAGCCGTGGGTTTGGCGGATGCCGATATCGATTTTAGCCTGTTTACCTCCATCAGCGACATATTCCGGATCGTGGCCACCGGAAGTATCGGAGAGATGAAAACAACAGTAACGGCGATTGTAAAACGGGAACAGAACACAAAGACCGGCAAATGGGAGTGCAGGGTATTGAGTTGGAAGGCGGAATAGAATAATATTATAATTTGGGACACGGATAAACGCAGATGAACGCGGATCATAAAGATTTATGAGATATATCAATAATGATATTTTTATCTGTGCATATCTGTGAAGATCTGCGTCCCATTCAATTTAAGAGAAGCAAGACTCCAGGAGTCAGAATCCAGGATGAAAAATCGTCCTGCAAAGGATTTTAAGAAATTAATGGTTTCAGATTATGGCTAGGAAAATTATAGGCCTGGATATAAAAGAAGATGCCATAGCCGCTGTAACCGTGAAGACCGGTTTCAGGGGAAACAGCATTGAGGCATACGTTCAAGTTCCGATTCCGGAATCTGAGGATGGATTGGTCCTGGGTTTGGAGCAGATAACGGAAGTTTTGGATGTGAGGGGCGCTGTTTGCATCGTTTCCATTCCGGCCCGGGATGTTTCTATTAGAAATCTGACCCTTCCCTTCAAGCATTCAAAAAAAATCCGACAAATTCTACCCTATGAACTCGAACAGAACCTGCCGATTTCCGCAGAGCACCTGACCACCGACTTTCACCGCATCCCTTCCAGAGAGAGCGATAATGAGACAGACATTATCGCAGGAGCGGTGGATCAATCCCGGCTGGGAGCTTATCAGGAATCATTGTCCCCGTTCGGCGTCCAACCGGATCGCATAACGGTCGGCGGATATCCTGCGGCTGTATGGCTATCCGGTCGTTCCTTTTTTGAGGAAAAGGGAATGATTCTGGATATCGGAAAAAGAACCTGTACTCTTTTTATCATTGTTTCCGGAGAAATTCATTTCATTCGGACCTTTTCAGTGATAGCAACCCCTTCCCTTAAAATATCTTCTATTTGCTCGGATATTTTTCGAACGGTTGTTGCCTTTGAAGAAATGTTCAACACCGAGTTCTCACCCGAACGGATGCTGATCACCGGCGATAGGTCGGACGATATTCGTTTGGCGGAAGAGATGTCCAACCAGATGGAAATACCGGTTCAACCGGTTGATATGTCACAGGAGGCAGGGATACAAATAAAGAGGGAATTGAAGGAAACCTGGAATCCGTTGCTGATGAACAACGCGTTGTCGCTGGCATTGACGGAAATAGAGGGGATAAACGGTTTTAATTTTCAGCGGAAATCGTTTTCAGACAGAAAGCTATGGAACGAGCACGGCAAGCGAATCGTGGTTTGCGGAACACTTGCCTGCCTGGTGGGATTGCTGGGGCTGTTTAATCTTTTTTATGAAACATATACGTTGCAGAAACGGGTGGCGGTCCTGGATCGTAAGATGATTCAAATTTTCAAGGAGACATTTCCGGATGTCAAACGGATCGTGGATCCTTTGCATCAGATGCGAATAAAAATAAAAGAGGCAAAAAAAGATGCGCTATATTCGGGATATGGGGAAAGCAGCGTCCGTGTCATCGATCTGCTCAATGACATCAGCCTGCTTATTCCCCAGTCCATGGACGTTGATCTGACCCGGATCGTCACAGGACCCGAGATCATCACCATATCCGGAGACACCGATACGTTTAACACCGTCAATGATATAAAAACGCGATTACAAAACGTCGAGGGATTTCGAAATGTTGAAATAAACTCTGCCAACCTGGATAAATCCGGGAATCGGGTTCGGTTTAAACTCAAGATCGACCTGTAGGCGCAGTCTGAGACTTTAAGAAGGAGTCAAGGAATAAGCGGATGCTAAGAAAGCTGAGCAACAGAGAAAAGTATTCCATTTACGCGGCTTTTGCAGTGATGGTTATTTTTGTTTTTTTTCAGTTTATCTGTTTTCCAGCCATGGAAAAGCGTGATCGGTTAAAAAGCGCTTTTCAAGCAAAGATTCGAATGCTTGAGGACATGCAGAAACTAAAGGCCGAGTTCCGCGACCTGGGGGATAGGGCAAAACAGCTCAAAGTGCAGTTTTCAAAACGAGAGAAGGGGTTTACCCTGTTTTCTTTTCTGGACAAGCTGGCGCAGGAGGTGGGGGTGAAAAACAATATCGCATACATGAAACCTTCTCGAAACGTGCAGAAAAACAGTTCCATCAAAATTTCTTCTGTTGAAATGAAAATTCAATCCATCGGTCTTTCAAAACTTGCGGATTATCTTTATAAGGCTGAAACCTCTCCAAACATGGTCATCATCAGGCGTGCGTCGCTTACCAAGAAAGGAACGACCGACATCGATGCCGTACTTCAGGTTGAAGCAATGGATCTATGACGATTTCGTAAAATGCCCAAATTGGTTATGCTGTTTGTTCAAGTAGCCATTTATTTGGGTGTATGAAATATATCTTGAGGCAAGGTCAAGGTTTCGGGTCTTCGCCTGCGGCTTCGCCCCGCGAGCAGGTGTCAGGTGTCAGGGAGCACCGTTGCTTGAGACCTGAACACTGAAACCTGACACCTGAACACAAACTATAAAAGATAAAGACAATAGCCTATGAAACTGTTGTTCACCGTATTAAATCTTTTTTTCTTGATTGCGGCTGTCTATTTGGGACACTCCGCCTATCAGAAAATTAGACCGGATCAGGGAATTGATAAACCTGTAATTCAAGAACCGGCAAAAAAAGCGGTTTCATCTAAAAGCAAACCGTCATCATCGTCGGAAAATTATAGAGCTGTTGTTGACCGCAATCTGTTTCATACAAAAGAAAAGCCTGAGGAAAACTCCAAGCCGCCGGAGCCCGCCCAATCGGAACCGTTAAAACCGACAAGGCTGCTGGTGAAGCTATGGGGTACGGTAACCTCGGGTGAGGATTCATCCTATGCGATTATTGAAGACAAAAACAAAAAAGACCAGAACCTTTACAGGATAGGGGATACCATTCAGAATGCAACCGTGAAAGAGATCTTAAGAGAGAAGGTTGTTTTAAATGTGCAGGGAAAGGATGAGGTTCTTGAAATAGAGAAACTTGAGGCCGGCGGAGGGGGCGGTGTGTCCCGACCGCAGCCCCAGAAACAGGAAGTGGCCGGGCCTCCATCCGTGAGGCGGATCCGTCTCAAACGCTCCCAGCTTGAAAATGCCTTGAAAAGCGAGGAAGATATTTCAAAACAGGCTGAAGTAAAGCTCCATTTTACAGATGGCAGACAAGACGGTATTATACTGACCGGCATTCTGCCGAATTCCGTATATCGAAGGCTGGGATTGAGAAACGGGGATATTCTTTTGGGGATCGACGAGGCGGATATTCAATCGGCTGAAGATGTTTCGTCGGTACGCCAGCGCCTGAGTTCTTCATCAGAACTCACGCTGAAGATAAAACGAAGGGGCCGATTAACCACAATGAACTATACCATCGAGTAAAAGCAGATGAAAACCGATTGAGTTTTTTCGGGGACGCGGATTAACGCAGATGAACGCGGATCATATAGATTTTAAAAACTATATAATGATATTTTATCTGTGAAAATCTGTGAAAATCTGCGTAAATCTGCGTCCTATTTAACTGAGTTATAGGGGATGTAAGCGAATATGGAGAGACGAAACCGAAATATATTTCAGTTGGCAATGCTTTGCGTCACGCTTTTTCTGTTTGTCTTTATGGAACCGGTGGCAATGGCCCAGTCAAATACCGCCGGCAGCGATTCCCAGCCGGATCGGTTCATTACCATCGATTTCAACAATGTCGACATCATCGTATTTATCAAGTTCATCAGCGAGCTTACGGGAACGAATTTCGTCATCGATCAACGGGTGAAGGGAAAAGTTACCATCATCTCTCCTTCCAAGATTTCTCTTAAAGAAGCCTATAAGGTGTTTGAGTCGGTTCTGGAAGTGCACGGCTACACGACAGTCAAAGCCGGGGAGTTGATAAAGATCATTCCGTCTCCGGATGCGAGAACCAAAAGCATTGAGACCCTGCTGAAGGAGGAAACCGGCTCACCGGAGGACAAGGTAGTTACTCAACTCATTCCCCTGCAATATGCCGATCCCACTCAGATCAAACGGCTTTTTACGCCGATGATTTCCAAAAGCAGTGTAATCCTCGATTACCCTCCCACCAACATGTTGATCGTCACAGATGTCTATTCCAACATCCAGCGTCTCATGAGGATTTTAAAAACCATCGACATTGAGGGCATTGGCCTGGAATTATCCGTTATCCCTCTGGAATATGCCGAAGCCGCCAAGCTGGTAAAACTTTTGGACCAGGTTTTCAAAGCCAGAAATAAACCGAAAAAGGGAGAGACGGATAGCGATATCCGGTTTGTGGCGGATGAGCGGACCAACATCATCGTAACCTTTGGATCTGAAGATGATACCGACCGGGCCAAAAGGCTCATCAGTTTGCTGGACAAGGAAACACCCCGGGGAAAAGAGAAAATACGGGTTTACTATCTTGAGAACGCCATTGCGGAAGAACTGGCCAAGGTGTTGCAGGGTCTGCCGACCAAAGCCGCAGGTGAGGCAAAAGGGAAAAAAGCACCTGTGGTTTCAGAAGAAGTTCGCATCACGGCGGACAAGGCGACCAACAGCCTCATCATCATGGCGGGAAAAGAAGACTATCAGGTGCTGGAGGATATCATCAAACAATTGGATATCCCCCGGGCAATGGTATACATCGAATCTCTCATTATGGAAGTGAAAGTGAATAAGGGATTCAGCCTCGGGGTCCAGTGGCGGGCACTGGGTGAGATCTCTTATAATGACCAGACCGGGGCCTTTGGGGGGGCGTTCAGCGGCGGCAGTGACGCCATTGACGAAAAAACCGTGGCAGAACCCGGGAGCGGTGCTTTTGCACTGGGTGTGATCAGTGGCGCCATCGATATCGTTACCAGCCAGGGTACCATTACCGTTCCCAATATTACGGCAATTGCCCAGGCGTTAGAATCGAACCGGGATGTTCACATTCTTTCCACCCCCCAGATATTGACCACAGACAATGAAGAAGCCAGTATCGTAGTGGGGCGAAACGTGCCTTTCCGAACCCGATCGACCCAGATCGAAGGAACGGCCCAAACGTTTTCATCCTTTGAATACAAGGATGTGGGCCTTACCTTAAAGATCACCCCCCATATCAGCAAGGACCGCATGGTCCGGCTCAATATTTCACATGAGCTTACGGCATTGACTGAAGCTGCGGAAGTAACCGATTTTCTACCCACCACGCTCAAACGGACCATCAATACCACGGTCATTGTGGAAGACAACAATACCATCGTCATCGGCGGTTTAATTGATGATACCTTTACCATCAGAGAAACCGGAGTGCCTTGCCTGAGCAATGTTCCGTGGCTCAAGTGGCTTTTTAAAACCCAGTCCAAATCCAATGAGAAGACCAATCTCTTCGTGTTCCTGACCCCTCATGTGGTAAAAAACCATATGGAGGCCGAGGCGATTTACAAAAAGAAGAAAGAGAACATCGATACGGTTAAAGAGGGGCGGATCAAGCTTTATGACAAGACCTTTCGCAGCTTCGACATTGAGCAGGAGAAAAAGACGGATTAATCTTGTAAAGGAAGCACCTTTTTTGGACGCGGATGAACGCAGATGAACGCGGATCATAAAGATTCAAGAAACTATAATTAATCATATCCTGTGCTTATCTGCGTATATCCGCGAAAATCTGCGTCCTATTTAACTTTTTCTTTCGCGGCTTGAGTTTCATATGATGAAAAAAAGAAGTCTCACGGGCATCCTCAAAAAAACGGCCGGTATTTCAGAGGAAGATCTCCGTGAAGCAGAAAAACTGAAACTTGAAAAAGGCGTACGGCTATCTGAGGCGCTTCTCCAAAAAAAGATCGTGACCGAATCTCAGCTGTTGGAAGCTTACAGCATGCAGTACCATATTCCGTTTTGGCCCTATATACCCATCAATAACATCACCGGTGAATTTACCCAAAAAATCCCCATACAATTTTTAAAAAAATACGTCATGGCGCCTTTGGAATGGAGCGGGGATGACCCTCTCTTCGACAATTCCAAAATGCCTCCGAACGAAAGTTTTAACCAAGAAGATTTTTATGAGCCGGGATGCGTCATTGTTATAAATGATCCCACCAGCTTTCAAGCTTTGGACGATCTGGCGCGAACACTAGAATTGGAACACTACCGGATTGCGCTTTCCACAAAGGATGCCATCTTATCGTATATCAACATGTCCTATGATTTCAGCCGGGATTCGGCCGAGCAGCTTGTTCAGAATATGGAAGAAAACGGCGAGTTCGTTTTCACCAATTTGGAAGAAACCACCGATCTGCTGGACGATGTAAACGATGCGCCGATTATCCGGTTGCTGAATCATGTCATCACCCAATCCATCAAAGCCCGGGCCAGCGACATCCATGTGGAGCCGGTTCAGAAGAGCTTTAAAATCCGGTATCGTGTGGACGGAATCCTTTACGACCTGCTTACACCACCCAAGTGGATTCTCCCGGCGCTTATTTCCAGAATCAAGGTCATGTCCAACCTTAACATTGCAGAAAAAAGACTCCCCCAGGACGGTCGGTTTGAAGTTAAAATCGGTACTCAAAATATCGACGTCAGGGTCTCCATTATACCGACCACATTTGGAGAACGGGCCGTGCTGAGGCTCTTGAATAAATCGAACATCTTGCTGAGCCTCTCCGAACTGGGCCTATCCGATGATAAATTGAGCCTCCTGAAAGAATTGATTGAAACCCCGAACGGCATCATTCTGGTTACCGGACCCACCGGAAGTGGTAAAACCACCACGCTATATGCCGTTTTGTCCGCCATCAACACCCCGGACATCAACATCATTACCATTGAGGATCCGGTGGAATATCAACTCGATGGGATCAGCCAGATTCAGGTGAATCCCAAAATCGATTTGACCTTTGCCCGTGGTCTTCGTTCCATTGTCCGTCAGGATCCGGATGTCCTGCTGATCGGAGAAATACGGGACAAAGAGACCGCGGATATTGCCGTACAATCGGCCTTGACGGGACATCTGGTCTTTGCCACCCTGCATACCAATGATTCCGCAAGTGCCATTACACGATTGGTTGATATCGGGGTTGAACCATTTTTATTATCCTCCTCGGTAACCGCTGTAATGGCCCAGCGGTTGGTACGCGTGCTCTGTACGGAATGCAAGGAACCCTTCACACCGGACGAATTTACCTTGAACCGGTTGGGGGTCGATACGGCCCGTGTGAAGGAACTGTCGATTTTCCAGGCGACGGGCTGTGAGCATTGTTTCAAAACCGGCTATCGCGGTAGAATCGGTATTTTCGAAATCTTGGTATTTCACCCTGAACTGAAGAGTCTGATTCTCAAGACGTTTGATTCCAATCGAATTAAAAAAGAAGCACTGCGGCACAAGATGGTAACCTTACACCAGGATGGTATTCAGAAAATTCTCAAGGGTATTACGACCATAGAAGAAGTGCTCAGAGTGACGGAGAGTTGAACGTGGCATCCCGTTTTGTGAAATTTACCGTGATCGGATTGGGTTTTCTTGTGGTGGCAGGTCTCAGCGCCTATTTGACGCTTACTTTTATAGTAAAGGGGGAAGAGGCGGTTGTCGTTCCCGATATCGCGGGAAAAGACGTTGTGTCGGTCCTTCGACTGATGACGGAATTAGGGCTCAATACCAAAGTGAAAGGATCCGAATATAGTGCGGATGTGCCTGCCGATCATGTGATTTTTCAAGAACCCAGGCCCGGTGTGGAAATAAAAAAAGATCGCGATGTCAGGATCATTATTTCGAAAGGGGCAAAGACGGTTGTCGCACCCAAGCTGAAAGGCATTCCCTTTCAGCAAGCGCGCATCATTCTTGCTGAGAACGGACTCTGTTTGGGAAACCAATCCCATGTCTTTGACGGTAATTTCCGAAAAGAAGAGATAATCTCCCAAACCCCATCGCCCGGGAGCAACATTGAACGGGGAAGATGTGTGGACCTGCTTCTCAGTTTAGGCGTACGTCCGGCAGCATACAAAATGCCGGACTTAAACGGTCGACCCATCGAAGATGTCTTTTTGCTGATGGATGCTGTCGGTTTTCGCCCGGGAAATATAAAGGCTGTTTTTATAAAAAATAAACCCTTTGACATGGTGGTGGAGCAGATTCCACCAGCCGGCCATCGGATCCTCGAAGGGAGCCGGGTTGATCTTAAAGTCAATAAACCTCCTGATGATGACGGCCAAAGAATTTTGGACGAATTTTCTGGAGTGGGGTTATTTCGATACCGATTGGGTCACGGTTTTTTAAAGCGGCATATCCGGATCCGGTTGAACGCTTTCGGTACATCTCATGTTTTATTCGATGATATGGTCAGTCCGGGGGAGGAGATCTGGCACCTGATTCCCAATACCCGGGATGCCGCTGTTTTGCTTTATGAAGATGGAGAGTTGATACATACTGCCGGCATCTTCACCCTTTCAGGTGATCGGTTTCCGTTCCTTGCAGAGATTCATGAATGAGTATGTTAAGAGGAGAAATTGAATGAAACGGATTGCACCATCCATTTTGTCTGCGGATTTTACAAAATTGGGAGAAGAGATCAAAACGGTTGAGGATGCCGGCGCGGATTGGATCCATGTGGATGTCATGGACGGTCATTTTGTGCCGAATATCACCATGGGACCGATTATTGTGGAAGCCGCCAGACAGGCGACTAAACTTCCCCTTGACGTCCATTTGATGATCGAAAACCCGGACCGCTTTATATCCGATTTCATTTCTGCCGGCGCCGATCTCATTTCAGTACATGCAGAGACCTGTACCCACTTGAATCGAATCGTCCAGTTCATCAAGGAGTCCGGGGCCAGGGCCGGAGTCGTTTTGAATCCCGCAACTCCCATTCAGGCCGTTCAATGGGTGCTGGAAGATATCGATTTTGTGCTCATCATGAGCGTTAATCCCGGATTCGGGGGGCAGCAATTTATTTCAAACAGTCTTGTGAAAATCCGTGAACTTAAGAAATTTATTCAGTCCTCGGGGTCACCGGCATTGATTCAAGTGGATGGCGGCGTTAACAAAAGCACCATTAAGGATATCTCCCTTGCGGGAGCTGATGTCTTTGTCGCCGGCTCGGCGATTTTCGGAAGTGATGATTATAAAGAAACGATCCGTACGTTTCGAAGTCTGATCGATGAATAAGGACGACGGAAGGAAAGCCGGCGGCAACCGCCACCGGCTTTCCTTCCATTGAATTTTAAAAACCGTTCAATTCTTCTTTGGTGAATATGTCATGGATTGATTGATGGCAAATTCAGCCTCGGCAAACTCTTCCACATCCGTATAATAGTATGCGCCGGCATCGATGTCGTTTTCTTCAACAAAGTTCAACAGCGGCCGAACCATGGGGATGTTTGCCGCCCAGGGTCCGATGTAATACAGAAAAATCCAGATCAGAAGAATGAACCCGACAAGGATGAAAGCACCCTTTTTCTTCGACCGCTTTACATGGTTCGAGTCTTTTTGAATCAACGCCGGCAACCGATGTTTTAGATTTTAGCCGTGATTTCAGGGAATACCAAGTAGAACATGATATACGCCATCAGCAGCGTCAAAATCAGGTTGAAAGACTGACCGCATACATAAAGAATCAGGGGTTTTCCGCCCTTGAAATATTCTTTCAATTCCCGGAAGTTCGTGGCCAAACCGATGCTCGTGAAGGCCAGGCAGAAGAACCATCCCCTGAAGATTCTGGAAAAACCCCTGAGTGCGCCGTGATCGATAATTACGTACCCCATGTCTTTTCCCACTGCGCCGTAAATCAGGGAGAATACGATCGATGCCACAATAAACCCGATCACGAACTTGGGAAAGCGGTACCAGATTTCCATGGTGCTCACTTTCTGACCCGGCACGCGCTCCACCTTGGCCACCCAGTAGAGGGCGACAAAGAAGGCGATGACACCGATCAACACGTTCTGTATCATCTTGACGGTAGCGGCCACATAAAGGGCCTGGTCACTCAAAAACGCACCGGCCGCTGCCACCGCCCCGGTAGCGTCGATGGTGCCGCCCATCCAGGCGCCTCCCAATACATGGGGCATCCCCACCGCCTTGATAAACGCCGGCATGGCGACCATCATGATGGCGGTAAATACCAGAGACAAGCCTACGGCCAGTGTCAGCTCTTCCTTCTTTGCTCGGCAGGCGGCCGCCGTTGCTATGGCAGCCGAAACGCCGCACACGGACATATCGGCGGATATGGTGATGTTCAGCGTTTTGGACGGCATCTTAATCACTTTTTGTCCGAAGATGTAGGTACAGACCAGAACGATGGGGGTCACCACCCAGGCGACAAATATTCCGGGTATGCCGATGGAGAGAATTTTACCGAAGAGGATCTCGGCGCCCAGCAATACCAGACCGGTCTTTATGTAGTATTCGGTCTGGACGGCGGGTTTCACCCACTCAGGGGTTCCGACGGTGTTACTGATGAGCATACCGAACAGAATAGCCCATGCCGCATAACCGATGCCCCAATATTTAGCTGTGGCCTGGTCTTCTGCCACATAAGCCAGCACTGCCACAATGAATACGAATATAAAACCTTTGAAAAATGCCCCGAAGGGCCGGCCCATGACCACCGTCCCGATCCCAAAGAAGATGCCGATGCATATCATCACCCCGATGAGATAAAATATCTGGTTATACGGTTTTACCGAAGCTTTGCCCTTGGCTTTGGATTCCTTGGCTGTTGCCGACCGCCAGGCGGCGATGTCGCTGACCGCCCCGGCGTTCAGTTTTTCATCCTTGAATCCTGCGGCTCCGGCCGCAGCTTCGGCAGCTTTGGCTTTTGCCAGGGCCGCGACAGCCACCTTTTTGGCTTCTTCATATTTGGGTTTGGCCTTTGCATTGGCCGCATCGACCGCAGCCTTGCTCTTGTAAAACGCATCCAAGGGGTTGGCCTTCCATCCGTGGGTGTTGGAAGTGAACTTTCTAATCCATTTCCCGATATCGGAGTTGGTGGCTCTCGGTTTCTTTTTAGAATCCGAAGCATCATACCAGGCAATGGTTTTAAACGGAGCGCGCTTAGCCTCTGCCTTCAACGTCGCATTTGCCTTGGCAATTTGTTCTTCCGCACCCTTGGGGGCGTTGGGAAAGTAGATAATCATTCCCAGAATGAGGAGAAAAAAACCAAGCCATATGGCCCAATAATCTTCTTTTTTCCAAAGATCGGAAAGACTGCCCTTTCCTGAATCCACTACTGCCTGTTCTTGATTCTCATTCATTTTAGGCTCCTTATAAAAGTGAGGTTGCACACGAAAAAAGGAATAGAACTAGATCGATGTCTTATCTGCTCTGTGCGGATGTCACCTCCTTTCCAATTCCGGTTTATCGATCTTTTACAAAAAGTGTAGTTGATACGATCCTATAACTGAAATAGAAGGATTTTACTTAATGGAGAACATTAACATAAAGTTAACAGAAAATGCAACAATGTGGTAAAAATCAGAAAAATATGGATCAATATCGCCTGATGGATCAGACGATTAAACACTCCTTGACGGGATTCTGTCAATCATATTAAATCAGCGGAGCAAAGCGACTCCATAACTTTAGGCACTTTAGTTCACTTTAGGCACTTTTAACTTGTCGGGCTTTCTGGAGAGCAGTCACTTTCAGGGGCAAACCAAAGCCTGGCCCTCTTGGCAGGGATTCTTTGTTTGAAGGTTTCGTAAAAATGTCAACCCGTGAAACAAATAGGATATGGCGATTGTGGCAGGTGGAGACGGCTATCGCCTGCAACCTCGACTGCATCATGTGCCCGTGGCATGGGGTTCGGAAGGATAAAAATCATGATGGGATTATGTCTCCATTGGTGTGGGATGCGCTTCTTCCTTATCTTTCCCAGGTTCATTCCATCGATTTTTCAGGCGGCGGAGAACCGCTGCTTCAACCCCGTCTGGCTGAATGGGTCCGGGAAGCAACGGATAGCGGCTGCGAAACAGGATTCTTGACCAACGGCACCCTGTTATATCCGGACACTGCCGAGAAGATGATATCATCGGGAATAGACTGGATTGCGATATCCATGGATGGCGCCACTGAAGATGTTTATGAGTCCATAAGGCGGGGAGGGGATTTCCGAAAGGTTCGCGACCACATCCTTGCCATGGCAAAGCTTCGAAACGCAAAGGTTCCGAAGATTGCCATAAACTTTGTACTCATGTCCGTCAATGCCCATGAATTGGAAGATATGGTCCGACTCACAGCAGATCTGGGAGCAGACCAGCTCAATGTTAAACAGTGTGATGTCATCCGCGGAAACGCCGGAAAAGGTTTTGGTTTGTTTGAGAAGAAAGAGACAAGCGACATCCGTGGACTAAAGAAAAGACTATCCAAAGCCAAACGGCTGGCCAAGCGCCTGAAAATAGAGATGACCCAATTCTCATTCACCCCGGATGAGCAACCGGTGTGTGGTCAGGACCCCACCGGCTCTCTCTTCATTTGTCAAGACGGATACATATCACCCTGTATCAACCTGGCCTACGGGGGGCCGACCCTCTTTTTCGGCAAGGACGATTATATGCCGACGATTCAATACGGACGTGCTCCTGAAGATGATTTGCTGAATCTTTGGCGAAGCGATACCTGCCGCCACTATAGAACCCGGTTTCTTGAGCGGATTAGAGCCCACGATACCGTTATTTTTGAAAGCGCTTTTGAACCCTCATGGCCGAAACTGCAGGAAACGTTTCAATCGGCCAAAGACGCCATGCCTCCTGCGCCCGAAGGGTGCCGGGTGTGTCATTACCTCTACAATGTCTGACGC
>DUZK01000064.1 GCA_013349495.1 Deltaproteobacteria bacterium | reverse complement strand
AATATTCAGCAGCACAATTTAATCTTTTCAAACATTTCAACGGGTTATGTTAATTTAGGCGTGATCAACTGGCAAACATGGGATATAGACAATTCGCTCGTCGGGTAAAAACACAATCGTATCACTCCTGGTATGGCCGCGGCCGAGAAATAAGATCTGGATTTCCTTACCGCCCAGATAGAGCGTCAAGCGATCACCGAAAGTTAGATGATGAAGTTTATTTTTTCTTTCTGCGGCCGGCTCTTTCGCCAGAATCTTATTGAGATCTGCCCGGGTATTTTCCTGTGCGATTCTGAAAGTATCCGCGTAAACGGCAATCCCACCGGTAAAAGGACTGTGAGGTGTGGATGATATCAGGTAGCGAACGGGTTTTGAAGTTATCTTTGAGATAGCTTCCCGTACCTTGCGGGCATTTTCTTCTGTACGCAATGCGTCGATGACGACAACACCTTCGTCAGTGACTATAATTCCGTTGTTGAAGGTGGAAGAGATTCCCGGCCGGTCATCGGTATGAAGGTAAACATAACAGCCGGGTTTTATCTCCCGCAAGCCGGGAGATCGATCAACATCCTGCGCCGATACTTGATACGGAATTGCTAAGAAAACACCAAACACAAAAATAATGCTAAAAAATTTGACTGAGTGAGTTATGGTAGGCATGGTATTCTCCTGATAAAATCTGATTTGATATCTTTTTTACTCATGACGAAGTGCTTCAATGGGATCCATGAGAGAAGCCTTTCGGGCCGGGTAGAAACCGAAAAATATGCCGACTGCGGCTGAAAAACCGAATGCCAACATCACTGATTTCGGATCGATGATGGCCGGCCATTCGCTTAGGTTGGCCATGCCCAGTGATCCGCCGATTCCTAACATCGCACCGATCAGCCCCCCGATCAATGAGAGGACTACCGATTCAATTAGAAATTGGGTCATGATATCTCCACCGGTGGCGCCGACAGCCATGCGAAGGCCGATTTCCCGGGTGCGTTCCGTAACCGAGACCAGCATGATATTCATGATTCCGATACCGCCTACGATCAGAGAGATAGAGGCCACAGCCATCAGTAAAAGGCTGAGGGCCTTGGAAGAGTCGGCCCGGGTGTTCAGCATCTCGGCTAGGTTGCGAATCCTGAAATCGTCGTCCTGACCGGGTCGGATGCGATGACGCCGGCGTAAAAACGTTTTCACGTCCTCCTCGGCTTCAGGCACTTCCTCTGCGTTGCGGACCTTTAAGACGATGCCGTTAACCAGATTCCCACCGAGAGTTCTCCCACCCAAAACCCGCTTCTTGGCGGTCTCAAGGGGGATCATCACCAGATCATCCTGGTCCCTGCCTTGACCGGTCTGCCCTTTTGATTCGAGCACACCGATGACAACAAACGGTACCCGTTGGATACGGATGGGTTGTCCCACCGGGTTCTGGTCAATGAACAGGTTGTCTGCAACGGTTTTTCCCAACAATACCACCTTGGCCGCGCTTTTCGCCTCGGAAGTTTCGAAAAAGCGTCCGTTTTCCAGTTTCCATTCCCTGGCAATAATATATTCTTGTGTGATCCCCAGGGCCGTGGTGGCCCAGTTCAGATTGCCGGCCACAACCTGCACCGATCCGTTGACATAGGGGGCTGCCACCACCACGGAAGGGATCTCGTTTTGGATCGCCACTGCGTCGTCTTCGGTGAGAGAGGGCTGTGAATCTGCACCGCCGCGAACGCCGCCCAATCGGCTGCTTCCCGGTCTGACCATCATGATATTCGCCCCCAGGCTTTCAATAAGCTTATTGACCCGGGCCTTGGCGCCGTTTCCCACCGATACCATAACAATCACAGCTCCAACCCCGATGATAATCCCCAGAGTTGTCAGTACGCTTCGTAAACTATTGCTTCTCAGTGAGCGCATGGCATCGGAAAAAGCATCCAGAGATTTCATGCCGTTTTGTCTCCCTCTTTCGGGAGGTTTGCCAAGATTTCACGCGCATCGGACAGACTCTGAGCGGGACTGTCACTCACCACCAACCCGTCGCGAAAATGTAGTTGCCGTTGTGTAAAGCTGGCAACATCCGGATCGTGGGTGACAACGACAATGGTCATGCCCTGCCGGTTCAACTCCTGAAAAACGGCCATCAACTCAATGCTGGTGCGGGTATCCAACGCGCCGGTGGGCTCATCGGCAAGTATCAATGCCGGTTCGTTGACCAGTGCCCGTGCGATGGCCACTCGCTGTTGCTGCCCGCCGGAGAGTTGTGACGGGTGGTGATCAAGCCGATCGGACAACCCCATCAAATTCAATACTTCTCCGGCCCGGGCCAGGCGTTTTCGGCGGGACACCCCTGAATATCGCAGCGGCAAGGCCGCATTTTCCAACGCGCTGGTGCGGCGGAGAAGGTTGAAGCTCTGGAAAACAAAACCGATTCGCCGGTTTCGAATGCGGGCCCGCTCGGGAGGCGATAGAGAAGACACCTCCATGCCCTCCAGCAAATACCGGCCTGCCGTGGGTGTATCCAGGCACCCCAATAGGTTCATGAAGGTGGATTTACCGGAACCCGACGGACCCATAACGGCAACAAATTCGCCCTTTCGTACGACGGTGGAAACACCCCGAAGGGCCGGGACCGTCTGCAAACCCATCCGGTAAGATTTCTGAAGGTCCTCGGTTTCAAATAGATTCTGATTCATATTTTATAGAAAAAGTTCATTCACTTAAGCATTCCGATGATCACATCCATTCCCGGTTCCAGATCCTTTCCGGAGATTTCCGTGTAGCTGCCATCGCTGATACCAGCGGTGACAGGGATTCCAACCGGAACATTGTCATCTCTTAGCCGCCAGATCGTCCCTTGTTGAACGCGATTTTCTTTTCTTTCTTCGGATAACCGCTCATACCGTTGCCGTTGTTCGGGTGTCAGCACTTTCACAATGGCGGCTTGTGTTTCCTTACGAACCTTATCTCTAAGGGCTCGCCTATCGTCTGGGCCGAATTCACTCCCCTGGCGTGCGGTTCTCATCTTGCGGCCGATTTCCTGAAAGACTTCTTGGAGGCTGTCCTGCTGCGCTTGGGTCAAGTCGAGCGCTTCGGTCAATCGCCGGAGTCTTTCTTCAGGATCGGCTCGACGCTTCGGCGGACCCTCCTGCGCCCCCGCATCGGCTGATGCATCGACACCGCCGGCTTTAGCGGAGCCGGCACGGGATGGTTTGAAGCTTAAGGCGGCATTTGCTACAGCCAGCACCTGTCGTTTCTTTAAAATCTCAATCTCAACGCTGGCCGTCATCCCCGGCATAAGGCTGAGATCCGAATTGTCGGCTGAGACGATCACCGTATACGTCACAACGTTTTGGACGGTCTTGCCGGCTTTACGAATTTGCGTTACCTGGCCTGAAAAGCGTCGGTTGCCGAATGCATCTACGGCAAAATAGGCGGGCTGACCCTCCCGAATCCGGCCGATATCCGCCTCATCCACTGAAGTGGTCACCTGCATCCGGCTCAAGTCCTGTGCAATGGTAAACAACGTGGGAGCCTGAAGGCTGGCAGCCACCGTCTGGCCGACGTCCACACTGCGCTCAATGATTACACCGTCCACCGGCGACCGAATAATGG
This sequence comes from Deltaproteobacteria bacterium, assembly GCA_013349495.1. Lineage (GTDB taxonomy): Bacteria > Desulfobacterota > Desulfobacteria > Desulfobacterales > SURF-15 > DUZK01. The sequence continues at coordinate 12,579 of DUZK01000064.1, read as the reverse complement.
TGTTATCCAAATCGACTCTGCGTTTGTCCAACGTCGCTTTTTTCAAATCGATTTGAGCTTCTGCCTCTTTGACCTGAGCAAAAGCCATGGTAAGGCTTGCTTGGCTTGAGGCGACCTGACTGGCAGCAGCCGCTTCTTCGGCTTGTACTTGTTCCAATTGGGCATTGGCTTCAGCAGTGGTGGTTTCACCGGCGTCATAAAGCGTTTTTGAGATAATACCCTTTGCCAGCAGAGGGCGATTCCGCTCGAGTTCTCGAAGGGCATTATCAAAGCTCGCCCTGGCCTTTTTGATTTGGGCACGGGCTGAGGCCAACTTTGCCCGGGCGTTTTGTAGATCGGCCCGACACCGTTCCACCGCCGCCTTTTGTGTGAGCAATTTTGCTCGGTTCAAGGTCAATTCGGCTTCAGCCTCGCGTACCAGTGCCTGATAGCTGTCCGGGTCCAATCGGGCAATGATATCACCTTTGCGTACCTGGGAGTTGAAATCGGCCAGCAGTTCCATGATCTGACCGGATGTTTCAGAGCCCACTTCCACCGTATTGACGGCGCTTAAGGTTCCGGTGGAGGAAACACTGTTCGCCAGATCGCGCTTTTCCACCTTTGCAAAACGGTATTGGATTTGGGTAACTTTTTGATTTAATATTTTTTGCATTCCCCAGAGCCCGAAACCCGTTAAAACGATTACGAGCACCAGAACGACAAGAATTTTTCGCATATTTGCGGATCCTTTTCAGTTCGGATTGTTCTGTATTACATATAGTCGTTGACGACTCAAGAAAGGTTTCATTCCTTCGCACAAATGTGGGGTTGAAACGGTGCAACGGGTTTTAAATACATAAAGAGGTTTTTTAGGTGAGTATAGGCGGATATCCGGGGCGTCCCGAGTACACCCACTTGCCATCTATCAGATTCTCTTTCTCGATCCGCATCAGCGCACCCAACCCCGTCGTGAATGCGGGGGCGCCTCCGGCGAGTATTGAAGTCTCGATGGCTCCGAGCCGTAATGCCCGTTTCGCGTGTTCGTTCTAATTTCTAAAAGTAATTATATTGATGAGTTCCGACAAATCGCTAATATTTTCCATATCAAGTGTCATATCGATCGTCCTGGATATTTGTTCCTCCGTTAATATATTCCGGGTGTATTTCCGATACAAATCTACAATCTGCGCCGATGTCAATGGGAACTTATTCCCGCCGATCGGCTGATCCATTTCTTTCATGATTGATTTTCCGTTTTTAAATCTTACCGTGACCCGCGGTATTCCTGCATTCGATCCACCACCCCACTCAGGATGGGCTATGAGCTTGATTTTAGGGCGAAACGCCTTAAATTGAGGATCGCTTATTTTTATGTCGGTGAACGTATCCATATCAATCTCACCATCAAGCATAACAGCCGATAAGATGTGTTGATAACTAAATTTGGATGATTCGATATCTGCGGGATCGACTCTATTGCAGGCCTCATAGTCTGTTGTGCCTACATCGACTCGTATTTCCGCGACATCCTCCGCAGTAAATTTATGCTCTTTAATCAACATGAATAGAGAATCGGCTTGCCGATGGGTCAACCCGCAACACGGATATTTTTTTATCCATATATTATGGATGAAAAAGGGGGATTTACCAATATCGTTTATAATCGCTTCTAATTTTACACCATCTTCACCGAGCAAGCTGATCAGCCATTTCTCTAAATTCGTTCCACTCGTAAATCCTAAATTCGCCATCTCCGCCGCAACCCATCCGTTTCTGCAAGACCAAGCTGACTCTAGATAATGAGCAACCGTTCCAATATTGACGTAAGATCCCGTGCCTTGGGTGAATGATAAACCCAGTGTTGCTTTTGTCTTTTCCTTATCAAGCTTTAGGGCTTTTGCGGCAACTATTCCTGCCCCTATTACACCATAATATGGCAAGGGAATGAATCCGCGCTCAGCTGTCCGGGGTTGTGTATAATACGAAAACCGGGTCATGATCTCTGTCCCCACTACAGATGCTTCTATTAGTTCTTTGCCGGAAAGCCCGAGCTTTTCAGCCAACGGTAAAATAACAGGGAATATCGTAATGTCACTTGTTGGACCAGGGTATTGATCATCTTCAAGCTCAGAAATGTGGGCAAAGAAACCATTGGCCAAGATCGCGTTTTCAACAGAGGTACGAAAACTATCTCCAACGATACCCGCCTCTGATTTACCGCCCTTTTCCTTTATATAGGCGATAAATTTTTTGCTTTCGGAAAGTCTCGATCCCGCCAGCATACCCGCCGTTGTCTTTAGCGCCAACTCTTTTGTGAACCTTACTGTATCTGCGGGGATATCTTTAAAGGTTGTCTCAACCACAAATGAAGATAATCGGTCTGCCATATTCATAATATATACCTCCTTACACGCCTGATGCCCTGAAGCAAACAATCCTACTCTATGTTCTACAGATCACTGATCCACCACCGACCCGTCTGCATGCAGGCGCGTCTTAAACTCCCTGGGTTTATAGGGATATTTTTCCTGTGCATCGTCGGCCAACTCGATACCGATACCGGGAGAATCCGGTATTATAAAAAACCCGTAGCACCGGATCTTCATAAAAAAACGGTCGGTACACCTGTATTTCCTTAGCCAGCACAATGGCCTCTGCCGGCGATAACCGGCGATGGATCTCAATGCACAGATCCACACCATCGCCAACGGCTTCGCGAAACTGCCGAACGCGATCCACGGCAATGGCGATTTTCTGTGCATGGGTCTGGAAATAGGGTTTATCCCGGGCTTCGTCCAGAAACGGAGACAGGTGTCCTACGGCGGTAAACCCCTATTTCTCCCTGAGGTTATGCATCCCAGATTTCATTTATAGCGGCAAAGAAAGAAGCCTGGTCACTAAAATCGTTTAAGATGTATACCGCACCAGCTTGATTTAATGATCGCTTATGATCGTTTGATGCAATGCCGATAAAATTGAATCCAAGTCTCTGAGAGGCTTTTATGTCCCATATGCCGTCTCCGACATATGTGACTGTTTTAAATCCATCAACACGGTGAAAGACCATGGCACGTTCATAAGCAATAGTCATTATCTCTTCTCGGTTGTAGGAGTCGTCTGAAGAAGCTATGGGTAAATTTATCACATTGAATCCGGCTGTTGCTAATTTAAAGAATGCTGATTCTTTCCAACAGCCTGTGGCAATGGCAAGGCCACAATCATCGATGGTTTTTAGGATACAAAGAGTTTCTATCGCACCAGGTATTGGAGCGAATTTTTCATGGTCTATATGGGCTTCCGACTGAAGCAATTCTATGAGGTTTTTGCAGATATATTTCAGTTCTTTGTCGGTTACTTGTCTATTCAGTTCTCTTTCAACAATTTCAGACACGATACCGGCATCGGTAACATAGTTGTATTTGGTCCAATCACTATCGATATCCTTGATTCCCATGCATCGCTCGATTGCGCCCAACAGGCAACGAGTGTCTAATGTATTGGATTTAATCAACGTGCCATCCAAATCAAACATGATAAGGTGCATTTGAATACCTCACAGAATAACAGAATAAAGGCACATGAGAGCTATAAATTTAACGAGTGTTATTTAACCATATATATGGTGGTGTTCACATTTTCCATTTTCGAGACATGAATTTTAGTTTTGCCATATCTTTAAAACCCGCTTTTCGGTAAAAGTCATGCGCGATCTTTCCCCTGCGCGTCCCAGTTTGCCGGCAGTCTGACTGCTTTGGTCTCGACTGCGTTGTACATGGTGTAAAAAGTCATCGTCTTGTTTCGGGTCGGGTCCCCGCATACAAAAATGGGGAGCTGTTCAGGCCTTGGCACCACAGGAATGGTTGCATCTTCTTTTTCCGCAACCTTGGGAAACCATGTTGGCAATTTTCCCTTCTCTATATGCCGCTCCGTAAGTTTGCCGCTCTTGAGGTAGTCGCGGTGTGTTTCCCGCTGCCCCTCATGGGAGCCGTAGTAGGACTCAAAATCAACTTCAGCCAGACTGTACCTTGCATTCTTCCAGACAGCGTTCTGTACATCCTGTCTTGAATAACCGCCTTCGGCAAAAGTTCTGGCCACACTTGGCGTCATAAAGATCGTAAACACCAGTCTCGGGGAGTCTTGACGCATGGCGCTGTGGTTAGGGCTGCCGGCTCGCGCCACATCGTAGGCCAGCAGTTGCGCAAGGCGCCCGGGATCAGACGTCGTCGGGTACATTTGATAACCCCATTTCGCTGTTCCGCACACACTCACGGTACTCTCGTCCGCGTCGAAACCTTCATCTACGTGGTAAGGCTTCCAGCCCATCTCATAAAGCAATTCCTCGTTTTCCGCAAAAACGGGGGGCAGGATGTACCCGAAGGTTCCCATGTACACTTCTCCCGGTCTGTGACCCGCGAGATTATGCCGGATCAGGCCCATGGCGCGGCCAATGACCGTGTTGGCGCCTCGGGAAACAAGCCCGACGCCGTTTTGAATGCCCAATCGTTTGGCTATGGGGCCATTCACAACAAAAAACATGTTCCATCCGCCCGTACTGCCAAGCTGTTCCAGGTTGTAGAACGGTTCGCCCATAGCCTCCACGGCCGCTATCAGCACCGGCATATGTTCGGGACGACATCCGGCCATCACCCCGTTCACAGCAATATTCCACGGGGTAACCCTTACGGATGACGGGCGCAATACGGCCACTTCCTGATCGGGAGCGAGAGGCGTATATTTCAGGAATTCTTCGACCCTCCCTATGGTAGGGGGAATTATGGCGAGCCCGTCGGTCCACCAATTCGAGAAGAAGTGTTTATTCACCTCCTCGAGGGTGCCTTTGAATACGATCTCGCTAGACTGTGGCGCTCCGACTTGCGCTTCCTTCTTCTCTAACGGTTTGGTTAACGCCTCGATGATCAGGTTCAGGGTCTTTTTCTCAAAGCATCTGTTTATCGTATCTACCGAATCGAGGCTGATTGTACTGGGATATTCGGCATGTCGCAGGTCGGGCACCCCTTCTGCGATCCCTGTGCTTGTAACAAGATCCAGAAAGCTCGTTGCAGCAACGGTTACGGAAGGAATGCCGAGTTTCTCCGCTTCTATGGCCGGCCGCGCCGCGGCCGGTGTGCAAGTCCCTCAAGCACCGTTTCCGGTTATCACCGCGTCGCAGCCCTTTTCCTTCAGTTCAGCCCGCAAGGCTTCCAGTGTTTTTTCCTTCTTTTCCGGGTGAAGCGATGCAATCGTAAACAAAGAAAACTCGGTATACGGAATCAGCTTAACGGTGGGATATCGCTCCCGCAGCATCTTCTCGATGATAGGGAAACTCTCATCCCCTCTGAAACCCCCATTCCACAGCTCACCAATTGTTTTCCCTTCCAGGGTATCCAGGCGGGGGGCCATCGTGATCATCTCGACAACCGGCTCGCCCAGAGGGTTCACTACCTCGTACACCGCATTTTCAGCAGCCACAGACGAAATCATATTCTTCCTCCTTCTTTAAAAAATCGCTTCCGAGTCCTTTTAATACGATTATTTAGGCGCTTAACATCAGGCTCAATTCTTTTATATTCTCTATTGCATCCAACTTTTCTAAAATTTCGATCACTCTCTGCAACCTTTCCTTTTCCACACCTTCGATCAACAAGTACATAAATTTCTCCTTGAGTTCATCAAAGGTAAAAGGATCATTCGGGTCACCTTTCGGATAATCGACTCTTTCAGACAAATTCCGTCCGTCTTGAGTTTCAACCGTGACGATGGCCGGCCATTTTTCCGGATAGCATCGAGTGAGTTCCGGATCGACAATATATTCGACTCTCTTTGACAATTCTATGACTTCCGGGTCCTTGTAGCGTTCATGCAGGTATTGTTCCACGCTTATCTTTCTATCGAACGCCGCCATGGATAACACCAATTGTGTATTATGGGTTGGTAGGGTATTGTTGTCCGTCATTAAGGCGGCGACCTCGGTCGCTCGAACAATGATTTTTTTGATCTGTTGTGGGGCGAGGTCATGGCCAAGAATAATTTTCATAAACGCATCCAGGGGTGTATGGGTATGCCTGCAACTGGAATACTGCTTTAAACCGGCCCCCAAGATTTCAAATCTTGATCCCAACCCCTCGACCAGCAAATGATAGTTACGCTTATCGGAGAAGGCATCAAAAACATTATACTTACCATCAAAAATAGCTGGAGGGCCCAAAAACTTCATTTTTGCCATCAGGGCGGCAGTTACGCCGTTGCGCGCGGCCATTCCGGATTGGAAAGATTTGCTCATATGATGCAATTCCGTTTCCCAGGCGATGAGTCCGGAAGCCTGACACCCCGCCAAAGCCATCGCATTTCTGATTTCTTCCTTCTCTAATTGGAGCAAGTAGGCGGCGGCAACAGCCGCACCGAAAACGCCGCACACTGATGTTGGGTGAAAACATCGTGCATAAATGCTGGCATCTTCAAGGGCGATTCCCAACCGACATTCTATGTCAAAAGCCAACACGACCGCGGCAATCAAATCACGGCCTGATTTTTCTTCTCTTTCACAGACCGCCAGAGCCGCCGGTACAATAACCGCCGCAGTATGGGTAACAGCGCGGTTATGCACCTCGTCAAGTTCAACAATATCGTGAGCCATGGTGCCATTGGCCAGGGCTGCATTGATCGCATTGCTTTTGTATTTGCTTCCAATGATGGTGGATTCTTGCATTTGATCAACCGTATGTACAAACTCGATAATACGGCGGCTGATCTCTGTCTTTTTAACCGGTGCGGCCCAAGTCACGCCCAAGGTGTCCATGATAACCATTTTGGCATACTGAATGACGTCTGCCGGAATCATCTCATAATGAAAGCCGTCGATATAGTTCACTATGATATCCGTATATTTTCCCGCATGGTCCTTTTCGTTGGAACTGGAATCCATAGAGATGTCTCCTTTTGAATAGTGACTGTTACCCATATCTTCCACGAACAATTAAATTATTTAAGATCCTCCCCTCCCCACCCCTTTCCATTAGATCACCATTTAACGAACCACCTTAATTTTCCAATTCCTTTCCTTGAAAAATCCAAGACGAATTGATTGATGCGGTTTTTTATGTAGATATCAAAAGATCACTGGATCTGCAAAACTCAACTGCAATTTCTTCAAATCGACTTTGGCTTGTTTCCCATGAATGCCCTATTGTATCATACTAATTTTATATCGGAATCGTTCAAATGAATTTTCTTGACAATTAATCCATCCTGGGGTTTCTGGTATCTGAAGTTTCCAGCATGTGAGCATAGAGGATGAGATGGCAATGATACGGAAGTGTAAGCAATCAGAATTCGAGATGATTTATGAGATCATCAATGATGCAGCTCAGGCATACAAAGGTGTCATTCCCGCCGACCGATGGCATGAACCCTATATGGCCCGGGAGGAGCTCAAACACGAAATTGAGGACGGGGTTGTTTTCTGGGGATTTGAAGCCGATCGGGAACTCGCCGGTGTCATGGGCATTCAGGACAAAGGCGATGTCAATCTCATCCGGCACGCATACGTCAGGACACGTGGACGGCAGCACGGCATCGGGACTCAACTTCTGAAACACCTGGAATCGATTGACGGTAAACCCATTCTGATCGGAACGTGGGCGGATGCAAACTGGGCCATATCGTTTTATCAAAAGAACGGTTATCGAGTCGTGACGGAAACTGAGAAAAATAGACTTCTCAAAAAGTATTGGAATATCACAGAACGACAAGTTGAAACGTCTGTTGTCCTGGCCAATAAAAGATGGATGGATGCCCCACCATCCCACTCTCTTTCTTAATTCACCGTATGGATTTGTAAATACCGGGAACACCATTTGCGGAGAGAACTATCTGCCACAACTGGTTATCTCTTGCCCGGAAGGACCCGGCGCTTAATAGGAGATAATATTTCCACATCCTGTAAAAACTCTCCCCATACTTTTTTTTTATTGCATCCCAGTTCTCATGGAAATTCCAAAACCAATGCATCAATGTCTTATCGTAGTCTGCACCGAAATTATGCCAGTCTTCAAGAACGAACAAACCTTCAATGCCGGCGCATATCTGCTTGGCAGACGGGATCATAGACTTCGGAAAAATATAACGGTTGATCCATGGATCGGTTTTGGTAACGGAGCGATTATTGCCGATAGTTTGTAACAGAAATAGTCCGTCTTTCTTTAAACAATTTTTGACGACACGAAAAAAAGTAACGTAGTTTTTATAGCCAACGTGTTCGAACATACCCAAGGAAAAAATACGATCGAATGTTCCCTTTAGACTACGGAAATCCTGCAAGTAGATCTCAACCGGCAGCCCTTTGCAGAATTCCTTTCCGAATCTTGCCTGTTCTTTAGAAACGGTGATGCCGACCACTTCAACCTTGTACCGTTCGGCAGCAAATTTGGCAGCCCCGCCCCAGCCGCAGCCGATGTCCAGAACCCGCATCCCCTGAAGCAAATCCAGTTTCCGGCACACCATATCCATTTTGGCTTCCTGCGCTTCATCCAGTGTGGACGCATTATTCCAATAGCCACAGCTATAGATTAACCACTTGTCGAGCATGTGCCTGTATAGGTCGTTACCAATATCGTAGTGTTGCAGCCCGATCTGAAAGGCGCGGGACGGCTTCTGAAGGTTAATCAGCTTAGACTTCAGAACTTCGAAAAATTCTGTCCGTGTCTTAATCTTTGTATCCAGTTTTGCTTGCAAAATCTTATGAAAGAACTTGTCGAGTCTGTCGCAATCCCACCAGCCGTCTATGTAGGATTCACCCAGTCCAAGAGAACCTTTCGCTAGTAATCTTGAATAAAAATCATCGTTATGGACCTGAATATCCCAAGGGCGGTTCCCGCCTATTTTAATATCGGCAGAGGATAAGAGTTGTTCTATTTTGTTTCGGATATTGGAATGAGACATGCCATCCGCCTAACAACGCTCCGCGGATCATCTGCACGCGGAAAAGTCTTTCGAATGGGTAATAGCCTTAAAGATAAACTCCGCAATTTTTCCTATCAGTTGCAGCCGTCTTGTTATCCAAAGCCTGCTTATGAGGCTGAACTCTAAAACTGCATCAGGGTCACCCATTCTTCACGCGCGATACTGTCAAGAATGAAGACCAAACCCTTTTCTCTTTCGCTCGAACAATAATGCGATAGATCGCTCCGGGGAGAATCTATTCGGGAATTTTGTGGCATAACATCAGAATAACATAAGAATTTACAATGATTCAATATTCAAAACTGCAAATATGTGGGTCGTCCCTTTTATTCCCCATTTCCTCAAGGGACATGGTCCGAGGGTTCGATGGGGAGGATTTTGGGCTTCTGGACCGGCTCCATGATGCAGTGGATCGGCGGGATATCGATGTAGTTGAATCCGCCCGCATTTTCCCCTGGAACCCCGAAATGACCGCTCTGCAAACTCTGAAATCCCTGCTTATGGAAGATTTCCGAAACCCCGTCCACGTCTTCACAGAGAAACTTGAGGTGATGGATAGCTCCCTCGTATTCACCGGCAGCATCCGCGAAGTCCGAATAGACGGATGGCCCGATCACACCTTGTAGCAGTTCAAGCTCCATATCACCCGGGTAGGCATGGCCCAGTTTCTCCCTTCCCCAGGACAGTTCGCCGTAGTATTTTCTATCGTAGAGCATGAAGTTACCCCATTCGCGGATCTCCCACGGCCCGACGGCAAAGAGGTACCAGTAGTTCAGCGCTGTCTCATAAACATCCCGAACAGCGATACCGATCTGCTTAATTCCCGGTATTTTAATTTCGGCAGGGCTCTCGGCGCCAGAGTCTTCAGGGAAACGTCTGGCTCCTTCAAAGACGCGAGCGGGCCAGTCGCCAGCTTTGACGATGGTCTTCAAGGGCAGTCGCATATCAAAATAACTGAAATAATCCCCTGAATCAGCTCCGAATTCGCCACTCTGAATGCTTGGGAAACCCTGATGGGCCATCTCTTTTTCAATTGTTTTTGCATCCATATCGGCGGCTACGATGCTGATATGGTGAAGCCCCTCGCCGATCTCTTCCAGTCTGTCTGTGAAAATAGACTTGCCTTCAAGGGGCTCGATCAACTCGATTCCAACCGGTTCCATATGGGCTAAAGCCACCTTGAATCTTCCCCAAGTCGGTTTGCCTCGGTATTTCAGGTCTGACATCTCTGAGGAGCCGCACTCGAAAATCGACCAGGGACCGACGCCAAGGATGTTCCAGAATGCCGCTGCTGTGTTTTGCACATCCTTGCAAACGACTCCCACCTGCGGAATATTCGTGACCTTGACTTTTGCAGGACTCGATCCAGGCATAGTTGAAATCCTCTCTTTCCACTTCCACTTTTAATATGACCGCCTAAAGTATCTTAATTATTATCTGTTTAAAACGAATAATTAATAATTAAGATGCGACCCTGTAGCCCCATTACTTTTTGCGGCCTCCCATTTATGTGAGGCCGCCTCTATTCGGGGGCACAACGCAGAATTAACCGGCGCGAGTTTACGTGCGTCGGGTTGAATGATAGGTTATATTCTTGAAATTTGAATTAAATAAAGACTGCTGGAGACACTTTGAAACGTTTGCTCAAGATTTTTATTTGACGGATATTTAGCTGACGTTTACCGGATAAAATTTCTGATACAACTCCCTGGCTACCGATTTCAGACAGATCCAACTGTTTCAGACCATGTTCTTCCATCAAAGCATTCAAAGCATCTTTCGGATCACCATCTATCTCGTTAATATATTGGGATTCATATGTTTCAATTAGGCTCCCAATCGTCTCCATCAGAGAAGTTAAGGGATGATTCTCATTATTCCCCACTTCATCAATAAGGTTATCAAGGAGATTGACCAATTTATTGTAGTCTTTTTCATTATGTGGCACAGAAAATATGGGCTGGATATCAGGCCAAACTTTTGCAATTTCTTTAAGTTGGATATTCATTATTTCCTCCAAGATCCTCGGTCATATTTTTTATGGGTAAGAATATGCCGAATATAAATCCGATGAGTATTATAGTGTATGGCCGCAATCAAACGAGCTTTATTACCACCAATATCAAAAACCGTTAAATTGTCGACTATATCAGCACTCGGAAAAGTTTGCCGAAGTTCGTTAAATGAATTGAAATCAGTGCGTTTGACGATTCGATACCACGATTCAAGTGCAGTGGAGCAATCAGGATGTTTTTTAGCAAATTCGAATAAGCGCTTTCGAGTGATGATGTGCATGTGGAAACACTATCTCATAATGAGATGTTTGTCAATTAAAAATATAACGAAGAAGTCACCGGCAGGTGTTGAGCGCAGCGGAATACCTGTCCGGTGAACTGACAGGTTCTGCCCGCAGGGTCATAATTTCCTGTATTGAGAAGGGTCAATCGACCTTCTTGGCAAGCAACTCCCGTACTGCGGGAACCAGTTCATTTGGAACCTCTACGAAAGTGTGGGATTTATCTTCCCAAGCGGCCTCATCTTCGGCAACCGGTTCATTCTCAGTCTGGTTTTCGTAATGATCAAGAACACGCTTGACTCGCTCTTCATCCCATCCTTTTGGAAATCTACTTTGTTTCATCGTCTCTGTCTCCTTCGGCCTCGTCGCCGATATGCTTTGAGGGGTTTCCCGACCAATTCATGTGCCGTGATTACGAATACACTATTGGGCTCAGGATCGGGGACATAAATCACTCGAAGATATCTACCGTCTCTCGTCTGTCCCATAGCAATTCGAGAATTTTCCTTGCCTGGACGATCCTCTCCAGGTTTCCGGAGAACATCTTCGACCTCATTTTCTTGCACCGCATGTCCGTAAATGTGAGGAAGCCCAGTCTATGGGTCCATATAAAAACGGATTTTCATATATTATACCTCAAAAAACGATTCCCTGTCTATTTTGGGCAGAACGATAAGCTCACCAGCGCACGGAAAGAATAGGGCGCAGCCATGAAATCTCCGATATAGTGCCACGCGTCTTCGCGTCTGGTGAAGTGACAGGTTATGGACGGTTTAGGCTTGATGGGCCGTATATTCATCCAATAGCCTGCGAATCATTTTCTGATACTGAGTATTATATTTTTTTGCCTCATTTTTAAAAAACTCCACGCTGGTTTTGCTGAGCGCAATAGTGACCTTTACGGTCTCGTCTTTCAGAACCAGTTCTTCGGGTGAGGGAAGGAAGTCTGAGATAACCTTCACCTTTCCAATAGGCTCATCCGTGTATTTTATTTTCCTTTTCATATATTTTCTTTCCTTTCCGCCAATATCCGGCGCCAATAATTCTGATTTTGTTTTTTCGGTAAGTAAATCTAACCGTCATAATTCCGCCTGAGATTCTGCCAAGACAGTAATGTCATGTCTCATGACCACTGTGTTTCAGATCTGCTAAGATGACACGATCATGATCCAGGAAAGAAAGCTGCGCCACGGCAAAAGAGACACCATGTTTCTTTTGGTTCATTACTCGGGTTTGGGATCTGTAAGTTTACCAATTGCCGCGAGCATACACCAGTTGGGCGTTTGCGTGAATCGATAAAATTAAGCGTGTGTCTACAAAATATAGGGCTGTTCAGGCGTGCTTTT
>DUZK01000063.1 GCA_013349495.1 Deltaproteobacteria bacterium | reverse complement strand
ATCCGGCGAACTGACACCTGAACACTGACACCTGACACCAAAAACACGCAGAAAACGACGCAGAAATCAGATCGTCCATGGATCGCCGATTCTCAATCAAATAAAGTGACAAAGTAGAATTAATATACCCTATTATAAACGGGTTGGACATATAACAGGATAAAAGGGGGATAATATGAAAGTCGGAATGAAAGTCTTTCCTATACTTTTTTTGGGTCTGCTATGCTTCATTTCTTTTGCCGAAGCAGCCGATGTTGCAAAAATCGGTGTTGTTGATTTTCAGAAAATACTGGAAAATTCCAGCGCAGGAAAATATGCTCAAGCTGAAATCAGCAAAAAAGGGAAACAGATGGAATCTGAACTGGCCCAAAAGGGCGGCGGTATTGAAGAAAGAAAAAAACAGCTAGAGAAAGAAGCTCTGGTGATGAGTAAGGAAATGCGCGAAGAGAAACAGCGCGAGATCCGAATCCAAATCAACGACCTGAAAGTCATGCAACAAAGGTATACGAAAGAATTCAAGGAATTTGAAAATCGACTGGTTCAGCGAATCCGAAAGGATGTGATAGAAATCGTAAATGAAATGGGGAAGTCTGAAGGATTCCTGCTGATAGTGGAAAAAAAGACCGGAGAAGTTATTTACACCCCCTCTTCCGTGGACATAACCGATCCATTTATACAAAACTACAACAAAACGTTTTCTGTAAAAACGTCAGGTCAAAAGAAACCCTAACGGTGCGTTCAATTGTCCGTTTTTATGGTTCGAAAAGTGACAGCAAGTTATGACGAAAAGAAAAATCCCCGAATTCCGGGCTATTTAAGAGGAGCCGTAGGTGCAACCGGATGGAACTTACCATTGCCAAAATTGCTGAACTCGTGGGCGGAGACATTCAAGGGGACGGATCTGTTATGATACGGGGAGTGGCCCCCTTTGAACAGGCGTCTTCACGGGATATCACCTTTGCCGCCGGTTCGAAATTTCTAAAACGGATCGAAGAAACAGAAGCCGGAGCCGTCATCGTTCCTCGAGAGTTTCAACATCCTGAAAAACGACTCATTAAAGTTGACAACCCTCCGGTGGCGTTTGCCAAAGTTATGGAAACGTTTCATCCTCGATCGGATAAACCGGCCGCGATCCACCCGAATGCCTGTATCGGTGAGAATTTCACATGCGGTGATCAAGTCTTGATCTCCCCGTTTGCGGTGGTTGAAGATAACGTAACCATGGGAAATCGAGTTAAACTCCATCCCCATGTGTTTATCGGGGACCATGTCACCATCGGGGATGATGTGGAGATTTTCCCGAATGTCACCGTACTTGAACGGTGCAGGATCGGAAACCGCGTTACGATACATGCGGGCAGCGTAATCGGCAGTGACGGTTTCGGTTTTGCCCCGGATGGTGAACGGCACCATAAGATTCCGCAACTCGGCATCGTTCAGATCGACGATGACGTGGAAATCGGAGCTTTAAATGCCATCGATCGAGCCACATTCGGTAGAACGTGGATTCAGAAAGGTGTTAAAACGGATAACCTCATTCAGATCGCTCATAACGTCACGGTGGGAGAGCACAGTATCCTGGTTGCCCAGGTGGGTATATCCGGCAGTGTGGAGATCGGTAAACATGTCACCATAGCCGGCCAGGCCGGTATTGCGGGGCATCTCAACCTTGGAGAAGGCGCCATTATCGGCCCGAGATGCGGGGTCGTCAAGGACGTCCCCGCAGGGGAAACGGTCGTGGGGGAGCCTGCAACACCGGCCACCCGTTATTTTCGGGTCATCAAGGTGTTTTTGGAGCTGCCCGAGATAAAGAAACAGTTGAATAAGTTAGAAAAGAGATTAAAAACGATTGAGGGACTTTCAGATGGAGCTGCCTAATCGTAAAGAATCAGCGTCTGGATATGACCATCTATTATGACAAGGAGCAAGTTATGGACCTACCTTTGGATATCCCGAAGATCATGGAATACTTACCCCACCGGTATCCATTTCTCTTAGTGGATCGAGTGTTGAGTTTTGAGCCGAAAGAGAGAATCGTTGGGATAAAGAACGTTACCTTCAACGAACATTTTTTTCAGGGACATTTCCCCGGCCATCCCATTATGCCGGGAGTGCTGATCGTTGAAGCCATGGCGCAGGTCGGCGGCATCCTGGCCTTTCTGTCTCATCCTGAGGAGAAGCCGGGAGGTGTCATTTATTTTACGGGCATAGACAAGGTTCGATTCAGACGGCCGGTGATCCCCGGGGATCAGATCGTTTTTGAAATTGAATTCCTAAAAATCCGTTCCCGGGTTGTGAAAATGGCCGGAAAGGCTACGGTAGAAGGGAATTTGGCGGCAGAAGCCGAGCTTATGGCAAGTTTTGGAGCAAAATCATGATCCATCCGACAGCCGTTATCGATCCAAAAGCCGAAATCGCATCCGATGTTGAAATCGGCCCTTATTCAGTCATCAACGGTGATGTTGTTATCGGTTCCGGAACCACCATCGGATCCCATGTGGTCATCGAGCCTTTTGTTACCATAGGTCCGGATTGCCGGATTTTTCAGTACGCCGCCATCGGCGCTGTACCTCAATCTTTCAAATTTGAAGGGGAGAAAACCTATGTGAAAATCAGCCGCGGTACTACGATTCGGGAATTCGTTACCATTCATCGGGGAACCGGATTCGGCGGCGGATTAACGGAAATCGGTGAAGCCTGTTTCTTAATGGCATACGCGCATATCGCCCACGATTGTCGAATCGGCCGGCAGGTCATTATGGCAAACAATGCCACTTTGGCGGGGCATATCACCATCGGTGATTATGCTACCGTTGGCGCATTTGTAGCGATCCATCAATTCGTCCGGGTAGGTGAATACGCGTTTATCGGTGGGGCTTCCGCCGTACCCAAGGATATTCCGCCTTATGTCATGGCAGCAGGCAACAAAAGCGTACTTCATGGTTTGAATTCTGTCGGCCTGAAGCGCCATGGGTTTTCTAACAACACCATATCCATGCTAAAGAAAACCTATCGGTTGGTGTTCCGAATCGGACTCACTCAGGCCGAGGCCGTGGCCCGGGTTCGGGCGGAAGTGGATCAGATTCCGGAAGTGGTCAATTTTATCGAGTTTATTACTTCATCCCAGCGAGGGATTACACGATAGAAGAGAGAGTTCTGATCATATGCGGGTTGGATTGATATCGGGGAGCGGCCAGTTCCCTTTAATTTTTTCAAGGAAAGCAAAGCAAAGAGGCTATCATGTGTTTGCGGCCGCCCATATCAACGAGACGGATAAGAACCTCGAAAGCCTTGTGGACGGCATTGAATGGTTGCATCTCGGTCAAATCAACCGATTGATCCGGTTTTTTAAGAAAAACGATGTGGACCGAGCCATTATGGCCGGCGCCATAAAAAAAACCCGGATGTTCAAGGACATTCGGCCGGATAGAAAAGCCTTCTCTTTGATCGGGGCGTTGACGAATTCTCATGACGACGGCGTGCTGCGTGCATTTGCCGATCTGCTCGAAAAAGAGGGCATCCGGATATTGGCATCCACGTTTCTGCTCCCGGAGCTGTTGGCCCCCGAAGGATGCTGGACCCGAAGGAAACCCTCCCGGTTCGAAAGACAACAGATGGAATTCGGCTGGGGGGTGGCCAAAGCCGTCGGAAACCTCGACATCGGCCAGTGTGTGGTTGTCGGCGGCGGATCGGTGTTGGCTGTGGAGGCTATCGAAGGGACCGATGAAACCATCCGGAGGGGTGGAAGACTGGGTAATGGCGAAGCGATTGTGGTAAAGGTGTGCAAGCCGAAGCAAGATGTTCGATTCGACATGCCGGCCGTGGGTGCCAACACCATACAAACCATGTCGGAAGCCGGTGCCAAGGTATTGATTGTTGAGGCGGGCAAGGCTGTTGTTTTCGATCGCGAAGAGATGGTGAAACTAGCCGATCACAATCAGATTGCCATCGTGGGGATGAAGGATGTTAACCATAACCAGAGGCCGTGAACAGCATCCTGTGATTGTTGCTTTCATGATACATGGAGAACCATGAAAAAGCTACGCGTTGGCGTAATCGGTGTCGGATATCTCGGCACCTTTCATGCAGAAAAGTATACCAATATGGCGGATGTCGATCTGGTCGGGGTGGTGGATATTGACCAAACCAGAGCCCGATCCACAGCAAAGAGGTATTCGACATCGGCCTTTTTCGATCATGAGGACCTATTCGGAAAAGTGGATGCCGTCAGCATCGTCGTACCGACCGTCGACCATTATCGCATCAGCCGGGATTTCCTTGAAAATGATGTGGATGTGATGATCGAAAAACCGATGACCGCTACACTTAAAGAAGCGGATGAATTGATTCAATATGCCGAATCGAGAGGGCTCATCATACAGGTGGGACACTTGGAACGATTCAATCCTGCGGTTGTTTCACTTCAGAATTATCTTAAAAAGCCCATGTTCATTGAGTCCCACCGATTGAGCATGTACCAGCCGAGAGGCACCGATGTTTCCGTGGTGCTGGATCTGATGATTCATGATATCGATATTATCCTCAATTTCGTTCAATCGGAAGTGAAAACCATTCATGCCGCCGGAATTCCGGTGGTTTCCGGTCATGTCGATATTGCAAATGCGAGGTTGGAGTTTGAAAGCGGTTGTGTCGCCAATGTAACGGCCAGTCGAATTTCAACCCGAAAAGAGCGAAAAATAAGACTGTTCCAGAGGGATGCATATATTGCCGTTGATTTCGCGAACCATGAGATCACCATTATCAGTCAGGACGGCACTCAAAAGAGCGGACTGATACCCGGAATGGATATCAAGCAGCTCAATTTCACCAAGGGCGATGCACTGAAAGATGAGCTCTCATCATTTGTCCAAGCTGTTTCAAACCGGGAGGTGCCGGAAGTGACGGGTCAGAATGGCCGCGATGCACTGAGGGTCGCCTTGAGCATCATGGAGCAGATCCAAAGCACCAGCAATCGGTTTCTTCACTCCTAGCGTTATGAATATTAAGGGTGAACAGAAATGCGTAATGATAATTGCCGGGGATACCTCCGGCGACCATCACGGAGCAAAGCTTGTTCAGGCCATGCGGGAAAAGAACGGCGACCTCTTTTTTTGCGGCATCGGCGGCCAAGCACTCAAAGCCGCCGGTGTGCGATTGCTTTTGGATACATCCGCTCTTTCCGTAATCGGCGTCACTGAAATCTTTTCCAAACTCCATCATTTCTTGGGCGGTATTCGTCGGGCGAAAAGCATCATTCAATCCTTACATCCCGACTTGCTCATTCTGATCGATTTTCCCGGGTTTAACCTTCCTTTTTCAGCCATTGCCAAAAGGTACGGGGTTAAAATACTCTATTATATCAGCCCTCAGGTTTGGGCGTGGCGTCAGGGCCGGGTCAAAAAGATCCGCAGGCGGATTGACCATATGGCGGTTATCCTTCCTTTTGAGGAGGATTTTTTCAAGCAGCATGGCATACCCGTCAGTTATGTGGGACATCCGCTGTTAGATACCTATGAATGTTTAATCGATTCCCCTCCAGCTGATGAAACGGAAAACAGCCGAACCATCGGTTTGTTGCCGGGCTCAAGGGATCGAGAGATCGAGCGCCACTTACCGGAGATGCTGGGTGCAGCTCAAATTCTGAACCGGCGATTGCAAGGCGTTCGTTTTGCCATATCCTTGGCCCCTTCGGTGAATAGAGATGTGTTTGATGATAAGCTTCGGAAACATGCCGCCGGTATTGATTACCAACTGATTTCAGATGGTGTTGAAAATGTTTTCCGTCAGTGTGGATTCGCCGTGGTCTGCTCGGGTACCGTTACTTTGGAAGCGGCACTCTGCGGCGTACCCATGGTTATCATGTACAAAGTTTCTCCCGTTACGGCATGGTTGGGCAGAGCCATGATAAAAGGGGTCAATTTTATCGGTCTCGTCAATCTGATTGCCGGAAAGGGATTGGCGCCTGAATTGATACAGGAAGACGCCACTTCCCAGAAAATAGCCGACACTGTTTACCATATGGTTCAAGACGAGGCCGGTATGAAGGCATTAAAGAGGGAGTTGCTCGAAATCAAGGAAAGACTCGGTGGTCCCGGAGCTGCAGAGCGCACGGCGGATATTGCTTTGAAAATGATGGACCATTAGGACATGGAGTTCGGATTGAAGGGGATCTTAACAGAAATTAAGTGGAGATTGATAGGGATTATCGGGAAAGCAGCGGTCGATTTGCTTTTTCTGACCATTCGGATTGAAACCCATGGATTCGAGGAGATCCGGGATCTGGTAGAAACAAAAAGAATTATCGCCGCATTTTGGCATTCGCGTATATTGTTGATCTCCTATATGTACAAGAATTGGGGGGCAACCATCCTGGTGAGCGCATCCAACGATGGCGAATACGTGGCGCGGATTATCGAAAAACAAGGCCATCGGCCGATCCGCGGTTCCACCACCAGAGGCGGCCGCCGGGCATTGACCCGGTTGATTCAGTATCTGAGAGACGGACGTCCGGGAGTGGTGATTCCGGATGGTCCCCAGGGTCCTCGGTTTAAGGTGCAACCCGGTGTGGTGATGATGGCAAGAAAAGCGGGCATTCCCATCGTTCCCGTAACTTACAGTGCCAAACGAATCAAGGTGTTCAACAGCTGGGACCGTTTCATCCTTCCATATCCATTCACAACCTGCCGTATGATTTACGGTCGTCCTGTATATGTGCCGGAAAATGCCGACAAGGAACAAGAGGCGCATTATACGGCGCGTTTAGAAGAGGAATTGTGTCGAATCACCCGGGAGGCTGACAGCCACTTCGGGCACCGGATCGATTAAAGTATCTGATCATCCGCTTAACTCCAGTCAACATGGGTGTTAGCCTCTGAAATTGAGATGATCATGGTTGTGTTTTTCAGTGTTCAGGTGTCAGGTTTCAGTGTTCGAGTTTTCAAGTACCAGTACTCCCTGACACCCGAAACCTGAAACCTTACCCTAGTTGTTGATTGTGATTTGTTTCAATCTGATGTATTGAGCTTTAAAAAATAATAACCGGAATACCGGGTATTGTAAATTTCCCGGTTTATCCGGTTGGGTAAAACGATATGATTAATGTTCCACCGGTCAAATTTATAAAAGAACGTCATCATCAGCTTTTTAAACTGATCAAGGAGAACAAACTTCGCCTGCTCTTCGGTATGATCTGTTCCGGGGCTGTAGCCGCCGCTACTTCAGGCACCGCATGGCTGATGAAACCGGCCATTGATGAAGTGTTTGTAAAACAGGACTTATTGAAGCTGAAACTCATTCCCATTGTGGTGGTGGCCTTATTTTTATTAAGGGGGTTGGGGTATTACGGTCAGGAATTCTTTATGAACTATGTGGGCCAGCGCATCATTAAGAAGCTTAGAGACAGCCTGTATGTCCATATCCAGGATCTTCCCTTTTCATTTTTTTATGAAGAGAGAACCGGCACCCTCATGTCCAGAATTACCAATGACGTGAATATTATCCGGAATATGGTATCCACTGCGGTAACCGGGCTGATGCGCGATAGTTTGACCATTACCGGGCTGACTTGCGTCATCCTCTACCTGGACTGGAAGTTGGCTTTGGGAGCCTTCATCGTGTTGCCGCTTGCTTTTTATCCTGTGGTGGAATTCGGGCGGCGGGTGCGTCGCGTTTCGACAGGATCTCAGGAGGCCATGGCCGATCTCAGTTCGTTTCTCCATGAGACCATTGCCGGACAGAAAATCGTAAAAGCTTTTGGTATGGAAAGTTACGAAAAGGGTCGATTTTTTGAAAGAACGGAAAATCTGCTGAAGTTTGAAATGAAGACGGTAATCGCCAAATCACTGACTTCACCGATTATGGAGTTTTTAGGCGGAGTGGGTGTGGCTTTTACCATCGGATACGGGGGGTATCGGGTGATTTCAGGCACTGCCACCCCCGGCAGCTTTTTTGCTTTCATCGGAGCGGTTCTCATGTTATACGATCCGATAAAAAAACTGAGCCGCATTAATGCCACCTTCCAGGAAGGTTTGGCCGCCGCCGACCGCGTGTTTGATATCATAGAGCGGAAATCGGATATTGTCGAAATTCCCGATCCGTTTAACATACCTTTAAAACCCCATCAGGTGACGTTTCAAAACGTATCCTTCTCATATGGTTCGACAATGGTGCTAAAGGATATCAGTGTCGATGTGGAGCCCGGTGAGATTCTGGCCATCGTGGGGATGAGCGGGGGTGGAAAAACCACCCTCGTGAATTTAATTCCTCGATTTTATGACGTGATAGAGGGCGCAATTCTTATCGATGGTACGGATATCAGAAACGTTTCCATCAAATCTCTTAGAAAACAGATCGCCATCGTTACCCAGGATCCGATTTTATTTAACGATACCGTGCGGAACAACATTGCATACGGGAAACGCAATGCATCGGAAGCGGAGATTCAGCAAGCCGCAAGAGCCGCCTATGCATACGATTTTATCACAAACTTTCCAAATGGGTTTGATACGAATATCGGAGAATTGGGGAATCGCCTTTCCGGGGGAGAAAAGCAGAGGATATGTATCGCCCGCGCTTTGTTGAAGGATGCCCCTATTCTGATTCTGGATGAAGCCACCTCGTCTCTTGACGCCGAATCTGAACTCCTGGTGCAGAAGGCTTTGGAAAACCTTATGCAGGGACGCACCACGTTTGTCATCGCTCATCGGTTGTCCACCATCAGCTATGCCGATCGAATCATCGTCGTCGTAGATGGAAAGATCGTTGAAGAGGGGAGCCATGAGGAACTCTTGTCCTGCGAGGGGGAATATTGCAAATTGTATCAGATGCAATTTCTCAACGGAAACGGGCGGAACACGGCGAACTTATTTGCATGATGACCATGTTGGAAAATATCGATATCTCCCTATTTTATCTCATTAACCGGACCGGTCAAAATGCTGTCTTTGATGTCTTCATGCCGTTTATGTCGAATATTAAAAACTTTTATTTTCTCATAGCCGCGGGCTGGGTCGTATTGGTCCTCCGGCGGAACATCCGCTACCGGACCCTGGCGGTGTTTATTATTTTGCTTATCTGTTTTTCTGAATGGGTCAGTTCCGACCTTTTGAAACCGGTGTTCGGCCGGCCGAGGCCCTACCACGCTTTGTCCAATGTTCACAAATATGAACGGATGGAGAGGCAAAAACCGATTTCCGAGCGGTGGCATATCACTCCTGAATTGAAGGAAACGATCCGGGGGCAATCCCTGTCTCTACCCTCTTCCCATGCTACGAACATATTTGCTGCAGCCCTTTTCCTAAGTTTCTATCTTCGTAAGTTGTGGCCCTTTTTTTACCTGATTGCCTGTATCGTGGGATATTCCAGGGTATATCTCGGGGTCCATTTTCCGTTTGATGTGCTTGTGGGGGCCATGGCGGGCACCCTGTGCGGCCTTATCCTTACCTGGCCCACCGACCGGGTCATCCGCTTTCTTGAACTCAAATTTGCCCGACGACCTTGAATGACCGAGGTTATCCGTATTCATGCTGCTTTCGGTTATCATCCCTGCATATAACGAAGAAGATCGTATCGTCCCGACGATCGAAAATACCATTTCATATTTGAATCGGCAGCATTACGAGAGTGAAATTATCGTTGTCAGCGACGGCAGTACCGATAACACCAAAACCGTTGTGGATAAGGACTTTTCCCGGAAAGGGCGGGTGTCACTGCATGTATTGGAGTATCAACCGAATCGGGGAAAGGGTTATGCCGTTAGATACGGGATGATGCGGGGCCGCGGTGATATACTGATGTTTATGGATGCCGATTACTCGGTTCCCATCAATTACGTTGAACATGGTGCTGCGCTCATTCAAGAAGGGGCGGATATCGCCATCGGCTCCCGTGTGTTATCCGATTCGAAAGTTATCGCCCACCAAAACATTTTTCGTGAAATGTCCGCAAAGATATACACATTTATTCAAAATCGTTACCTCGGAATTTCATTTAAAGATACCCAATGCGGGTTCAAATTATTCAAAGCCGCTTCGGCAAAAACCGTATTCCAGGACCAGAAACTCCACAGCGTTATTTTTGATCCTGAAATCCTTTACCTGGCCAAACGGCGGCATATGCAGGTGACAGAATTCCCTGTTCAGTGGCATCATGTGGAAAATTCGAGAATCGTTTACGACAATCTGGGTAAGATGCTGTTTATTTTTAAAGAATTGTTTCGAATCAGACGCCTGCATCGGTGACCCTGAACTCATCCTCAATTCGCACGGATATCGGATGAATTCGGCGGCACCCATCGAAGCCCCCCTTTGAATCCATAGGCCCGATAAAGGTAAAGGGTTTTCACATACTCCTTCTCGGCGTGATCCGGGGAAAAAACGCGTCTGCGGAAGATTTTAAGTGGTTCGGGAGGATCAACCCGTTCAAATATCTGATTTAACATAATTTTATGGCTATTTGGGTGATAGGTGGCGCCGACGGCATCCCATCCCATCAAATCTTTGTCATTCCACCAGTAATCATAGACATTCGGCCGCTTCCACTTGTTAATGGACACGGTTTGAGACTGATCAGGGGTGTAAAAGGCCAATTCGCTGGCGGTTTGATACCTTAACCCGAACAGAAAAGTCTTTTCCGGATTCGACATCGTATTTTTTATCTGATGGGCCGCAACTCCTAACTCTTTCCAGCCGAGTATCTCTGTTGCCGTACGATCCAGATGGATGGGCACGGGGAAAACAGGCCAAACCACTTGAATGAGAAGCAGGGCTGAAAACAGGTAGGATGTGCCCACCGCCCAGGGCCACAGGGACCTTCCCGCACGGAGCACCCGGTTTGCCGCTGAAATCCGCGAAGCCCTTGTGAACAGGGCGGCAATAAGAACTGCTGTTGTTAGATATCCTGCAGCCGGCCAGTTCCCATATACCCTTGTGTGCAGGCTCAAAACAGCGAATCCGGCGAACATGGGAAAAGAAGTAAAGAAGAGATATCCATATATCCAATTATCTTTTTGCACGATCCTTCTAAAAGCCTCGTGCCATGCAAGCAGCACAAGGATGAATGCCAGAGGAGATAAAAGGGCCGCCTGAGATCCGATGAATTCTCCGATGTATTTTAGGTGGATTGCAAATGCTTGGTTCGCCCCTCCAAGGTAAGCCACATGGCGCACTGAGTTCCAGTTGTTTTGCTCATTCCAAATGATTACCGGGCAAAACAACAGCAAACCGACCAATAAGCCAACATAGGGACGGGGGCTTTTCAGGCGGTGTCTATGAATCGGGTTGAGCAATCCGTATAGAAAAACACCCGGAGGAAAAATAATCATGGTGTATTTGCTAAGCAGGCCGAATCCGAACCATAAGCCGGATAGGATCCATTGGCCCCAGGAATCTCTTTCATAGGCACAGGCCACATGATAACCGGCGGCTGCCCATGCGGCAGCCTGAAGGCCATCCGGCGTAGCCAGTAATGCACCGACATTGACGATGAGCGTTCCTTGACTTACCATAGCCGTAATCCATGCCGCATGAGCCCCAAACCATCGTTTGGCGATGGTCATCAGATAGACGGACGCGATGAAAGCCGCGAGCACGGATGGAAGGCGCACTCCGATTTCCGTATGGCCGAACAGCATTGTTGTCAGTCTAATCGCCCAGGCGATAAGGGGCGCCTGGTCATGATATCCGAAGGCGAGATGCCGGCTCCATTGCCAGTAGTTGGTCTCATCAGGAACCAGATTAAAAAGACCTGCATAGAAGATCCGAAATATACTAAACCCGATAATCAAAGCCCATGCGGCCTTAATATAAAAACGATCTGATTGCTCTCTCATAGGCACCGATTATAATCTTTTGCGGTTATGCAGAAAGCTCAAGTCGAGCACCTGCGGCTTTGAAGATAATCCGATTCGCGGACGTATGAAACTCGTGCATAAGGGTGCGTATCACCGAACAGGGCTTCGAGATCAACAAAACATCTTGGGAAGTAAAATAGTTAGGACCCAAGCCATTCCTTCATGCTGTTCGGTGTAACGCTCCCTAATACACTCAGACAGTCATACGCGCACGAATCGGATCACCTCCAAAGCCTATTCCTGCAAGCAACCTGGGCTTTGTGTATAACCGCGTTTCCGACGATAACAACCGATAGAAGCAGATACCATATCGGATTATTACAGAATCGGCAATTTGAAATATTGATCGGTATTTTCAAAGCCAAGTCGATTTCGGATGGCGGCGGCTATTGACTAAAAGGTCTAATCTCAATAGGATAGTCCTTTAAATTGGCTGTATTATCAGGAATTTCGTTTATATCGGGATGAAAATAAATACCATCATCAATCGCTATGTCTTTGTAGAGCTGATTCCTCCGTTTCTTGTGAATCTGGTTTTCTTTTCTTTTATTTTTCTCATGACCCAAATCCTTGAGATAACCAATCTCGTGGTGAATTATCAAATCAGCCCCTGGTCTGTTATTTTGCTGCTTTTTTATACCCTGCCGTTTTTCCTCCAATTCATCATTCCCTTGTCCGTGATGATGGCCGTTCTGCTGACGTTTTTGAGACTTTCCAGGGATAATGAAATCGTGGCCATGAAATCGGGCGGGATCAGCCTTTACGGACTCGTTCCGCCGGTCCTTCTTTTCTGCCTGTCCGCAGCCGTTGTGACCGCATTTATGTCACTTTACGGATTACCCAAAGGAAGGTTGGCATTTAAAGATCTTGCCATCAAAGTCGTGGCTTCGAACCTGGATATTGGACTCAAGGAAAGGACATTCAATGACCGGTTTGACGGAATCACCATCTACGTTAACAAAGTGGACATTCGAACCAAAACGCTGATCGATGTGTTTATCGAAGATCAGCGATCAGAAAAAATAATCAATACGGTTATTGCCCCGAAGGCAAAACTCGTGTCCGACTCGGAAAATTTTATCTTTCGTTTAAAACTATTCAACGGGACCATCAACCAAGTGGACCTGGAACACCGAGCTGCAAATACCATCCATTTCGATTCATATGAAATGAGTCTGAACCTGAAACAGAAAGTCGCCCAACATCGAGCGGAGGGTCCCAAAGACGAGGAAGAGATGACTCTTTCTGAGCTTCGCGAGTATGTGAAAACTCGAAAAAAGAAAGATGATAAATTTTTTCTCGCTCTGATGGAATTTCATAAGAAATTTTCCATACCCAGTGCATGTTTTGCCCTTGGAATTCTTGCGCTGCCATTAGGCATTCAGTCCAAAACCACGAATCGACTCTTTGGCATCGGGCTCGGACTCGTCTTTTTCATAATGTATTATATCCTTCTGTCTGCCGGGTGGGTTTTCGGAGAGGCCGGGATTTATCCGCCTCTCATCGGCATGTGGGTTCCCAATGTGGTGATGGGCGGTATCGGAATCTATATGCTCATAAGAACGGCCAGAGAACGCCCCACAAAGCTTGAGCTGATTTTAAAAATATACCATCGGATTCGATCCCGAATCGATGAATCCGGACCAAAATAGAGCAGAGATATCCCATGTCGATTATATATAACTACGTCAATCGGGAGATATTCAAAAACTTCGGCCTGATCCTCGTGGTGGTCATTTCCATCTATGTGGCCGTCGATTTTTTTGAAAAGATCGATGATTTTATGGAGGCAGGACTTCCATTCAGCAGGGTCCTCTCCTTTTTTCTCTATAATATTCCTTTTATCATCGCTCAGATCGTTCCGGTGGGCCTGTTTTTATCCATATTGATCGTTTTTTGTTTAATGAGTAAGAGCAATGAAATCATTGCGTTAAGGAGCAGCGGGATCAGTATCTATCATCTTTTAATGCCGCTGCTTTCCATCGGCGTCCTTTTTACCATCTTGCTTTTCTTTCTATCAGAGGTGGTGGTCCCATTCACCACAAGCATGGCGAATAAAATTTGGCTCAGCGAGGTCAGAAAAGAGCGGCTGTATACAACCCGGGAAAAGAATGTCTGGATCAAAGGGGATCGAAAAATAACCCACATTAAATATTATGATGCGACAAATCGATTGCTTCACGGCATATCCATCAATTATTTTGATAAGGATTTCAACTTGGTCAAAAGGGTTGATGCGAAAACTGCCCAATTTGAGAAAGAAAAATGGGTTTTGGTAAACAGCATGGTACAGACACTCGACACCGATACGCGCAGTTATAAGGTGACGTTTCATGAGAAGCAGGTGGAACCGCTCGATTTTTCTCCGGAAGATATGAAAAGGGCGATGAAGAAGTCTGTGGAAATGAGTTTCAAGGAACTCCTGAGTTATATCCGAAAGGTCGAGGCCGAGGGGTATGATGCAACCGTTTATCGGGTCGACCTCCAGGCAAAAATCGCGTTCCCGTTTGTCTGTATCATTTTGTGCATGCTGGGTATCGGGATTTCTGTTCGCGGAAAGCTGAGCGAGGGTATTCCATTGATCGTCGCCTATGGGCTCGGCATCGTATTCTTCTACTGGATATTTAATAGCTTCTGTGTATCTCTGGGATACGGTGAGGTGTTGCCCGCTTGGATCGCGGTGTGGGTTGCCAATTTTACCTTCCTCTGCTTCGGCCTGTATACGCTGATGAATGCTGAATGATCATTTATCCGCAAACCGCCGGTGCGCCCGTACTCGCCTTGGATTCAAAGGGTTTTAAAGGATGCGTTGATGATCCTCATATATAACATATTATTACACGCCGGGGTTATCCTCGGACTCCCTTTCATCGTTCCGGTTATACTGTTTACCAGAAAATGGAGAAATCCGTTTCTCAACCGATTGGGCCTTTCTTCTCTGCCGGGTGTTATTTCTGGATCTATGGACGATTCAATATCTCTCAAACCGATTTGGATTCACGCCCTTTCCGTAGGAGAAGTCATATCCGCGGTTCCTCTGGTCTCAAAACTATTTGAATCAAAGAATAACCCGATCGTGTTCAGTGCCACCACTCAGACCGGTTACGATATATCAAAGAACCTTTTGAGCGCTTACGTGAATCGTATTTTTTACTTCCCCTATGATCTGTTGTTTTCCGTGAGACGCGTGGGAAACCGCATCGACCCCGCACTGGTTATCATCGTCGAGACGGATATATGGCCCAATTTTCTGTTCGAGATGAAACGACGCAGTGTTCCGGTCCTATTGGTCAACGCGCGGTTATCCGATCAGTCCTTTGCCGGGTATGGGATGTTCTCATTTGTCATGAAACGGGTGTTCGGTTTATTTTCGAGTATATGTGCCCAAACCCGGACGGATGCCGATCGGTTCCGACTTCTGGGGATTTCTCCCGATAAAGTTACGGTCACAGGCAACATCAAATTTGATCAGAGTTTGGAACCCGTGACGGATATCGACTTGACGCAACTGAAACAGCAGCTGCACATCGAGGAAGGGCGGAAGGTGATCGTTTCCGGCAGTACCCATGACGGTGAAGAATCGATCCTTTTAGACGCCTTTACCCGGCTTAAGAAAAGATATCCAGAGCTTTTGATGATTATCGTTCCGCGAGACCCGGAGCGTGCCGACTCCATCTGTGCCGAGTTCGACGCAGCCGGGTTGATCGCGGTATTGATGAAGGATCTTCCAGACCCCGGCAGCAGAAAGGAGATGGATATCGTTGTGGTTGATGTCATCGGACTCCTGAAGAAACTGTATGCACTGGCAGACTTTGCGTTTGTGGGCGGAAGCCTGGTGAATGCCGGCGGGCATAACCCGCTGGAACCGGCGGCTTTTGGCAAGCCGGTTCTGTTCGGTCCGGATATGAGTGATTTCAGACAAATATCAAAGATGTTGCTGGAAGCCGGCGGAGGACTCCGTGTGCATGATGCCGAAAGTTTTTATCAAGCTGCCGTCACCTTTCTGGAAGAAAAAGGGAAAGCTTTGGAAACCGGAATGAAAGCCCATGCGTTGCTGACAGCCAACCGGGGTGCCATAGAAAAAACGATGAATGGGATCAATGCCGTCATAAAGAAAACAGGGTCGTAAGTTCTGCACTTCATCCGAGACTTTGTTCGGAAGGAGTGGCCCCGTTGGGGCGGCCGTTTTCCTTCAATTAGCGCTACTCGAAACTTGATACTTGAAACTTGGGAAAGGTATGCTACCAATTTTAGATAAATTTAATGCGCGCGTATCCAATTTCCAGTTTTTTGTAGAAATACAGAAGCTCATTTAACAATCGACAATATTTTGTCGAATTT
>DUZK01000062.1 GCA_013349495.1 Deltaproteobacteria bacterium | reverse complement strand
TGGCTACCGGAGATACCTGGATGGTGGTCCCTCCCTCAATAAAATTCAACTATCACGGCCGTCTGAAAGAATGGGTGGGAGGCAAAGACTTGATTCTCCATACCATCGGCGAGATCGGCGTTGACGGAGCATCATATGCCGCCATGGAATTCGGCGGGGAAGTGATCGACCGGCTGTCTCTTGACGGCCGGTTTACCATGGCCAACATGGCCATCGAAGCCGGGGGCAAAGCCGGTCTTTTCAATGTGGATGAGCAAACCCTTCAATTTGTGGAGGCCCGGGCAAAAAGAGCCTTTACGGTTTATAAGTCCGACCCGGATGCCGTCTACGAAAAAACCTATGATTTCGATGTATCAAACCTCGAACCCCAGGTTGCAATGCCGCATTCGCCGGCCAACGCCCGGCCGGTGTCGGAAGTCGGAAACATAATGATCGATCAAGCCGTCATCGGTTCCTGCACCAACGGCCGGCTGGGAGACCTCAGAGAGGCGGCTCGAATCCTGGAAGGGAAAAAGATTCATCCCCATGTCCGATGCGTCGTGGTACCCGCCACCCAGAAAATTTACATGGAAGCCGTGCGTGAAGGTCTCGTTGAGACCTTCGTTCAAGCCGGAGCGTCCGTATCAACGCCGACCTGCGGGCCCTGCCCGGGAGGGCATATGGGGGTAGTCGCAGCCGGTGAAAAGGCGATCTCGTCCACCAATCGGAACTTTATCGGGCGAATGGGTTCTCCGCAGGCTGAAATCTTTTTGGCAAATCCTGCCGTAGTTGCGGCCAGTGCTGTCACAGGCTGCATTACCCATCCGAAGGAGGTGGCCGCATCATGATAAAAGGTCGGGTTCATCGCTTCGAAGACAATATCGATACCGACGCCATTGTTCCGGTTTCCCGGCTCAACCTGGTGGATCCGGTGGAGCTCGGCAGGCATTGTATGGAAAACATCGATCCGGATTTTGTTCAGCGCATCGAACCGGGAGATATTATCGTGGCCGCCCGGAATTTCGGGTGCGGATCCTCCCGGGAAGCTGCGCCCTGGTCGATAAAAGGGGCCGGAATCGCCTGTGTCATCGCCGAAACATTTGCCCGTATCTTTTTCCGAAACGCCATCAATATTGCACTCCCTTTGATGGTTTGTCCGGAAGCCGTGACGGATACCGAAGACGGAGATGTACTGGAAGTGGATGTCGTATCCGGCAGGATCAATAACATAACCAAAAGCATGGTCTTCCATGCCGCCCCGTATCCGGAATTTGTCCTGGAGTTGATTTCCTGCGGCGGGCTTGTGGAATACACGCGGAAGCGGCTTTCTTCATAGCGAAGGGGGATGGTTGGTTGGCGCCGCTGGGATTACCGCTTTGTAATTGTTGTTTTCAATAATTGATTGAATATTTTCTAATGAAAATTGACGAAGCAAAACGACACTACAAATATTCAATATTCAATCTACAATTATCATTTTTTAGGTTCACCGCTTTTGTGCGGGCCCGATTTAGGAGATCGAAATGAGTATGCCAAAACATGTGGTGATCCGTGATGTCGCCCCCCGGGACGGATTTCAGTCCTGGCCGGAATTCGTTCCCACTGATAAGAAAATCGAAATCATTGAAGCCATAAGAGCGGCCGGGGTCGGCGAGATCGAAATCACCTCTTTTGTAAACCCGAAAGCTGTCCCCCAGATGCGGGATGCCGCAGAATTGATGAAAACAGTCCAACATGGTCAGGGATGCATTTATGCTGCTTTGGTTCCCAATCCCAAAGGCGCCCAACTGGCGATCGAAGCGGGGGCCGATAAACTCTGTGTCGTCATCTCAGCCACGGACGTGCACAATCAGGCAAACGTCCGCCGGACCGTGTCGGAATCCCTGTCTGCGCTGGATGACATTTTTTCTCTTGCCGGAAAAAAATCGATTCCGGTGATCGGAGGGATCGGGGTTGCCTTCGGATGTCCGTTTCAGGGAGATGTACCCCCGGAAGACGTGATCAAGATCGCCCGGGCGTATATCGAAAACGGCGCAGAATCGATCATGTTTGCCGATACCACCGGCATGGCCACCCCGCCACGGGTAACCCGGCTTGTGGAATCTTTCAAACAGCAGTTTACCGATACAAAGCTGGGACTTCACTTCCACAACAACCGGGGAACGGCCATGGCCAACCTGTACGCGGCATTGATGGCCGGAGCGGATATCTTCGATACCGCCTTAGGCGGCATCGGCGGTTGCCCCAATGTGCCGGATGCGGCCGGAAACCTGCCCACGGCCGATGTGGTCTATATGCTCGAAGACATGGGTATAGAGACCGGTGTCGATCTTGAAGCCGTCATCGAAGCCGCTCTCTTGATGGAGAAAATACTGGGGCAGAAGCTGCCGGGCCAGGTCATGAAATCCGGACCTCGGGAACCTGAGCGAGCGGCAAAGGTCTGCGGCACTCACTGACGTTTGGAAAAAGCGGTCTTAAGACAACCAGTTAAATTGGACGCGGATTTTCGCGGATAATTTGTGATCGATACTTGATACTGGATACTGGATTCTCGATGACTGATATCGAGGATCATATTAAAATAGTCGGCGTTCACACGCCGCGATAGCGCTGGCGCTGTGGGTCCGAGTCCAATAAATGAGATTCAATCCAGTTAGTTTCCTATAGATTCTATATATGAAAAAGGAGCGCTAAAATGCCGGATAAGGAAAGCCATCTACCCTTGAGCGGAATTAAAGCTTTGGAATTGGGACACGCCATTCTCGGTCCGTCCTGCGGTCAGATTCTGGCCGATATGGGTGCCGACGTCATCCATGTGGAACGGGCGCCGGAAGGGGACTACACGCGAAACCTGCCCGGCATGGGGTCCGGTTTTCATTCTTATTTCAACCGGAACAAGAGAAGTCTCGTCATCGACCTCAAAAGCGAACAGGGTAAAGAGCTGCTCAAAAAACTGATCGCTTCGGCCGACGTGATGTACGACAATTTCGGACCGGGGGCCGTGGACCGGCTCGGTTTCAGCTATGAAGCCTGCTCGGCCATCAATCCGAGACTGATTTACTGCTCATTGAAAGGATTCATGCCCGGCCCTTACGAACACCGTCCCAGCCTGGACAATCTGGTTCAAATGATGGGCGGACTGGCTTATATGACCGGACCGGCCGGAAGGCCGCTTCGGGCCGGCGCTTCGGTTATCGATATCATGGGGGGGACGTTCGGGGCGCTGGGCATCATTGCTGCGCTTTATGAACGACAACGGACGGGCAAAGGCCAGCTGGTGCGGGCAACCCTTTATGAGGCCACCGCCTACCTGGTGGGCCAGCACATGGCCATGACCGCGATCACCGGAGAACCGGCACAGCCCATGCCCGAAGGTGAAATGCCGTGGGGTGTTTACGATCTCTTTGAAACCGAAGACGGTGAGACCATATTTATCGGAATAACCAGCGATGCCCACTGGCAGAGGTTTTGTGAGGTTTTCGGCATGGAGGATCTCTTTGCGGACGAACGCCTGAAAACCAATAATTCCCGATGCGCCGAACGAAAATGGCTCATTCCCAAACTGAGCGAAGTGTTCAGGAAAATACCATCTGAAGCGGTCGTTGACGGGTGCGAAAAATCGGTGATTCCCTTCGCCCCGGTTCGCCGGCCGGATGAGCTTTTCGATGACCCTCATCTGAATGAAAGCGGCGGGCTGGTCGATACGCCACTGCCCGGCGGAAAACGCGGCAAGCTTCCCAAAATCCCGCTTCGCATGGGCGATTACGAATTCGACATGCGGCACGATCCGCCGAAACCGGGAGAGGGTACCCATGAGATCTTAAAGGCGATAGGGATGAACGAAGCCGAAATCGATACCCTCATCCAGGAGGGGATCGTCCACATAAAAGAATAGAAGCGGAGAGAAGGCAGATTCAGGATGCTCGTTTGCATTGGGTGGATACTGAACATGGAACCGTCGATCCTCATTGATCGGTCTTTTCAGGTTTTTTGTCAGAGGATTCCTCTTCTTCCGATTTTTCTTTATCGTCTTCAGTTGCTGGTTCCTTTGGTTTTGGAATCTTTCTTGCGGGTTGTTTTGCGGTCTCATTATCAGGTTGTCGGCTATCTTTCTGTTCCGTAATCTCTGAAGCGGCTTGCTGTTCTTGATCGTTGGATGGGAGCGGAAGTTGAGAGGCTGGCATATTCGAAGCCGGTTCTGGTATCGCGTTATCGGAAGTCGTCTCATTCGATGCCGAGATGTCATAAATAAAGATCCTTAGTTTGCCGTCCGGGCTGTAAATAACAGCACTGTTGAACTTGTTCAGGATTCGTCTCAGCACTTCATGCAAGGGCTTATTTTTTATCGATATTGATACCGGCACATCTTTCCACCGATCTTCTATGATGAACTTATAACCGGTTTTTTTTTCGATCAAATGCAAGACATCGCCCAAAGCCGTCTCCCTGAGATCCAGAGACAGGCGGTCATCGCCAGGCCTATATTCACCATCGACATCGGATGGCATGGATATATACGTCAATGCAAATATTACAATAAAGGTACCGATGGTTATGCCAACCGATTGCCGGAATGGAACACGGTTATTCATCAATCGACCGCAGTGTCATTTTGTTCCACCTTGCCATTGATCAGGTTCACAATTTTGGCCAGGGGTTTGATAAAATGTTGACGCAGGCTGTAGGTGTAGGCCCCCTGTCCCGGAATCAACAGAACGTCTCCGGGCTCGATACCGTTCCCGAAATAACCGTACCCCCAGATATCATGGGGCGTACAGAGCGATCCCATGATGAGGCACTGCCGTTCGGCTCTCGAAGGACGGGTGAGATTGATAACCGGAGCATAATCCGTTTCGAACCGTTCCCATCCGATCAGATGGATTCCACCGTCGGTTATTACCAGGTCTTCCGCTTTCTTATCTATGACCGTCACCAGAATGTGCATGGCGTCATCGCACAGCCACCTTCCAGGCTCAGCCTTCACATTGCAGGAAACCAGCGGGAAAATATGGGTTTCCATCGCAGCGGCGATTCGTTCGGCAAAGGTTTCAATGGAGACGGCGTCGATGCCGTAATGGGCCATGGGGTTTGAAATTTCAATACCCGAGGACTGAAGCACACGGCCCGAAGGCGTTCCGTAAGGTTGGAGCCATTCCCCACGGGAAGGCCAATAACCGCCGCCGATATCGACAAATTTTATTGCCGATAGATGCTCGGCTGAAAGGCTTCTCAGGTTCTCTGAGAGTCGGGCCAAAAACGCTGTCTGGTTCTTGGGATTGAGGTTCCAGCTCGTATGAAATTGCAGACCCGTGACATCTACATGCGGACATTGGTCTGCTTCTGACATAAATGCCCCGAGGTCTGAAAGCGGGATCCCGAATTTGCGCCACAGCCCTTTTTCGTTGGTGCATAGACGCACACCGCTTCGGACACGAGATTTCTCTTTCCGGGCGGCTTTTTCAAGGCCGGCGAGTTCCCCGAAACTGTCCATCAATACCGTAACGGAACGATGATGCTTTACCGCCATGCGGAGCTCATGCTCTGTTTTTCCGGGACCGCTGAAGAGGATATCCCGGCAACCGCTGCGAAGCGCCGCTTCCAACTCGAGCCCACTCGAAACATCGAGACCCAATCCGAAATCCACCAATGTTGCGGCTACTGAGGGATGATTGTTGCTTTTCACTGCGAAATAGGCTTGAAATTCCGCAAAATATTCCTTGAACGCAGACGTGAATTGCTGCGCGCGGTGGAGCAAAGCGGCTTGATCAAATATGTATAGCGGAGAACCGTGTTGCCGGCAAATGGATATATATGAAGCCGCCTGTTTCTGAAAGGTATTGACATAATCGGCCAGCACGGTTTGGTTCAATTCGGGCAGCGGTTGCCGAACAGCATCCTTGATTTTATTTATGTGGGTTCCGGTGATCTGCAAGGGTCTTTTCCATTTGGATGTCAATTTTGGACCGGATCGCCATGCACTGGGATAAAAGCGGCTGGGTTGAATGCGGCTCAAAAACCACGTGACCCAGAACCCGGGAATCGTAGTCATCCGGCGGGGCTTTCACACGATGGCCGGGACCCGCTTTCAAACCCCATGCCCGCACCGAACGGTGCGATTTCAACCCGCTCTCGTCGATATGCCGAACGACGCCGGTCGACTCGGCCAGAATACGCATCCCCACCAGTTTTTCCCAGTGGGATTCATGGGGTATCGTTATCGGTTTTCCGGTGGAAAAATCCAAAGCCAGGCCCAGCATGTCCAGGCCGCTGCTCGCCCGGATCAGCTGAGGCAGGCAATCACCGCCGGGTCGGGGAGTCAGCTCAAGAAGAAACGCGGAGTTTCGGTGTATGATAAAATCCACCATGCAGAGGGATCGTTTTATACCCAGAACATTAGCCGCCCGGCGGAACTGCCGACTGAGCTGGGCCTGCTGCAGAGTATCGGGGATTTCACCGGGAACGACGTAGGCCAGTGCGATTCCGACCGATTGATCGCTCACCGGAATCTTCGCCGCCGTACGAACGAGCATAAAATCGTCACCGTCGATAATAAAATCACAACTGAACTCATCCCCCTCCACAAACGCCTCCATCAAGAACGCTTTGCGGCTGTCTAAGCTTGATTCGCCGTGATTCGAATTCCGGTACATCCGTTGGTTCGGGTGATCGGCCAATCGAGTCTGAACCATGTCAAAGGCCGCTTCCACTTCCTTCGGGCCGGTACACTTGAAAACCAATTCGCTTCCCGATCCCGTCAACGGTTTTATGATCACGGGTCTTTGAAATCGCGTCATCGCTTCAAGCGCTTCTTTTTGATTGCGGATAATCTCCGCCTGCGGGCAGGGAATTCCGTTGCGTCGCCATATCTGCTTGCTTAAAAATTTATTCCGGCAGTTTGCCACGGACTGCCGGGATGGGAACGGCAGATCCAATTTCCCGGCGATATGAGCGGCAAGCTCCAAAGATTCGCAATCAAAGCAGACAACGCCCTTGGGAATTATTTTCCATTGCAGGCAGTGGGACTCAAGGGCGGCTACCGCTCTTTCGAATTCGCTCAGGTCTGAAAGGATTTCTTCCCGTGCTTGGGGTTTCGGCTCTTTTGCGGCTGATCGTTCGGCCGGGGCGGTCATAAACAATGCCTGTCCCGGATACCGGTTTCTGATGGTATCGATATAATCGGCCGTAGTTCCGACAACCACAGTGCGTGGTTCAGACATGGGCCGGAACCGTGTGGCTTTTCGGTATGCTGCTAAGCAAAACATCGGCAACGGGTTTGCCCAGCTGGTAAAGCGGCCGGGGAGTCAAATGGAATCGTTTTTTCCATCCAAACTCGCCGCAAAGAAAATCGATCACCTCCAATCGCTGCCGACTCGCCCATTCCATATGATGGAAATTAATCAGTTTGGCCACACCGGCAAAGTCGGAATGGGCGCCCCCGGCCAAAACGGTATAAGCGGAACCGAAAACCGATCCGATGTCCACGGCTGCCACCTTGCCGCCAAGAATCACCGTTTTCACTCTG
Organism: Deltaproteobacteria bacterium; assembly: GCA_013349495.1. Classification (GTDB taxonomy): domain Bacteria; phylum Desulfobacterota; class Desulfobacteria; order Desulfobacterales; family SURF-15; genus DUZK01. The sequence goes on along the minus strand of DUZK01000062.1, from coordinate 8,809 downwards.
AGAAGCCGGTTTTCATGCAGCCAGATCACAAGGTTTTCAAACGATTTTAAGAACCGCGGATCCCAGAAATAGGATCGTTCATGGAATGCGTTCAGATTCATTTTAAACAAATGATCTATATCTTCCAGGCAATCGTGCCTGTAGGCGAGTCCAAATGCTTTCAGTTTATCAAGCTCACGGCCGAGCTTTTTGCGGGATTTGCCCGAAAACTGCTCCTGATACCTGTTAAAAGAGTAATCGTAGCGCCCCGGAAAAAAGAGGTATCCGAGTTCATCGACGACAGGCGCCTCTTCACCCGGCAACAGAGAATCCTCGGTTAGATATCGGATAATGGTGAATTCCGGGAGTCGTTGCACCAGCGCTTGATAAACGTGCGTATCCGCGGCGACAATCTTGTTTTGTTCCAGCCATGTTTTGCCCTGCCACGTCTCTCCGGGAAAGTGGCCGAAATACTGTTCATCTTCGATCCGACTCAATGCGATCAACCCCTGGATATTTCCATTCCGTTCCGCCACAAGAAAAAAAGGGGTATGATTGAATGCTTCTTGAAAACAAGCCCGCACCGGCCACAGGTCAAACAGGCTTTCAACCGGCCAGTATTGCTGCCACAAATGCCGACACTCTTCGAGGTCGCTGCAAATTCTTATTTTTATCATCCTGCCCCGCCCGATTAGCGTCTCATGGTAACATGGAGAATGCTCTGGGAGCCGCCGAAATAACCTTCGGCAAAAACCTTGATTTCTTCGGGATTGTACGGCTTACAGCTGAAAACATCCAAATATACGCTGTTTGATTGATTTGCAAAGTGTGCGGATATTAACGATGTTTCGATCAACTGAACCATGGAATATCCTGCAACACGTTCGTCTTCTCCGAAATGAATCACCTGGGTTTCACCAAATCGTTTCATTTGTATCAAGTCGCACAGTTCGACGACGAATCGTCGGATTTCACCTGCATCCCGAATCTTTCGAGGATCACAATCGTAAATGTCGATTGCAGAGGCCATGCCCCACACTTTTTGGGCGGTTGCCTCCCGCATTAATCTTAAACCGTTGATACCCGGTACCTCTTCATCCATTTCCGTATTTTGTTTTTTTAAGCTTGCTCTTTCCACTTTGCTTTTCTCCTTTCTGATTCACCCCATATAAGGGCAAGATAAATTTGACGGTTAATCATTTAATCCGTTTTCTTGCTTTTTTAGGAATTCATAGAAAGCATCATTTGTGCCAGTAATGCAAACAATCCTATAATACACTGTAATAATTAATTAAAATTTATAAAGAGGAAGATTGGAAAAATGAAGGAAATACAAAAAAAGGTACTTGCATACTATTAATTTTATATATATGTATATTTATACCGTATATGAGGAGCGCGGGTGAAATATTCCGCCTTCATACCGGTTAGACGGGACAGGCTCCGGTGCCCGTTTGGGGATTCAGTCCTCATTTCGACCACCGATTCATCCAAAATGTTCCGCTCCAGTGTTACGAATGGAAACATAATACCGGATATATGAGCAGGTCGTTAAAATATCACAATCTGCTTATGCAGTTCGCTCCAGTACCCCACCATCGGATGTGGTAGTGAATGACTTAAAGGCACAACGGGTAGTGTCAACTTGAGCCAAGTGCATAACCAGATATAACAAAATCAGTACTATTATACCGTTTTGGGAGCTGTTATGCTGATAAGACTCGTACTGGCAATCAATGATGAAAAACTGGAAACGTATCTTGATCGAAAATTATCGCCATTCGATGTTCGCGTGGAGCGCTATGGGCATTTGGGAGATGCCTGGGAACAAGTCTTGCGCAGCTGCGGGGATGTAATCGTTATCAGTGAAGATCTCATTCAGCGGCCCACCGACAGCGGCATCTCTTTTCTGAATCATTTACCCGAAAATCCCACAACCGTTATTCTACACGACAGTGATTCATCGGAAAAGACAGCCCGGTTGACGGCGGCCGGAGCGGATGTCGTTCTATCGACGGCTATTTCAAAAAAGAGCTTGGCCGAGGCTTTGGAAACAACACTGGAATCCCGAAAACAGTTCATCCAGAAGGAATGGCTCGGCAGAAAGGGTCTGTTGACTCCCAAAATAAGCGACTTCGTCATCGAAAGCGAAGTCATGCGTATGTTTATAGATGAAGTTCAGCAAGTCATTTTGAGTGATGCGCCCATACTGCTCCTGGGTGAAACCGGGGTCGGAAAAGAGCATCTTGCAAAGGCTATCCACGCCGAGAGTCAACGATCCGCCGGTCCGTTTATTATGCTGAATACTGCGGCTGTTCCGGAGCAGCTTCTCGAAAGCGAGCTTTTCGGGCACGAGCAAGGTGCTTTTACGGGGGCCACCCGGTATCGCCGGGGGGCGTTTGAACTGGCACACGGCGGCACGATATTTTTGGATGAAATCGGCGAGATGCCTCTCCATTTGCAGGCTAAATTGCTCCATGTTCTTCAAGATTATGAAGTTCGGCCGGTCGGCGGAGAAGACACAATTTGGGTTGACGTTCGGGTCATCACCGCCTCGAATCGAAATCTGGAAAAGGAAATTACCCGCAAAAATTTCCGCAAGGATCTATTTTACAGGCTAAGTGTGTTGGTGTTAACCATTCCTCCCCTGAGTAAACGCAGGGAAGATATCCCGGGCCTGGCCAGACGCTTTGTCAGTTATTATCGGCACAAGATCGGCCGGGAAATCACCCGGTTGTCGGAAGATGCGCTTCAAGCGCTTTACAACTATGCATGGCCGGGAAACGTGCGGGAACTGATGAATGTGATCGAGCGGGCCATGCTGCTTTGCAGGAATGATATAATCACTCTCAGAGACCTCCCGGATGCGTTTCACGAAGAGCAGGAGCAAATACCTCCCTACGGAAACTTCGAGCCCGGTACATGGATAAACAAAACGCTGCCGGAAGTACAGAGAAGCGTCATGAATCAGGTGGAGAAATTGTATCTTGAAATGGTGTTGAAGAAAACAAACGGACGCGTCAAACCGGCTGCCCAAATGGCCGGCATTCATCCGAGGGGTTTGTTCAACAAAATGAAGCGACTCGGCATTCGTAAGGAAAAATTTAAAAATTCAAGAAGGTCGTAATCCTTGCCGCCGCTATCAATTCTCCTATGGGGAAATTAATACTCCCAACTTGGTTAGCGTGTCTTTATCCGGTTTTCCGGTGACCTTCAGACCCTGGGTCTTTTGATACTTCTTGAGGGCGGCCCGGGTTTTCGGCCCCATTAACCCATCCGCCTGCAATTTGAAACCGGCCTTGATGAGTGCAGCCTGGACCGCTTTGATTTTCGGGCTCGGAACCGGCTTTTTCTCCTGTTTTTTCGTCAAATTTTTAGTGCTCTGTTTTTGCTTGGTGTTGGCTGATTTAGTTTTATTACCTGCCTCCAGCACAGCCACTGAAAATAATATTATCAGGCAGCTGATGATACCGACGAATACACTGTAGTTGAGCTTCCTAATCGATCCCATTTTAAATCTCCTTTCTTTCGATTCTTTCGATGCTGATGTCTTGATCTATTTCTTATTCTTATAAGCAAAGTCGCTGCCAAGTTGGTAAGTCCTTTGAATTGTTATTTTTTTGTGATTTGGGACTGAATCTGATCAGAAGCATGGATTCCGATTCATAGAGACAATCGGAATTTGGTGTTCCGGATTTTTGGCAATGAAGCTCCCCGCAGCAAGCTGCGGGGTATCAAAGAGGAAGTCTTTTGGTGGAACCTGAATGAACTTGAAACAGCTCGCCCATTGGGGTATAGATAATGCCTGCGACGATAGATCCGGTGTTTTGGCCGCACCGGATAATATACGATTATATTAAAATAAAACAATTACATCCGATCAGAAGAAAGGAGCTTAACAATATGTTGGATATGCTTAAGGGAAATTATTATTTTGAAGACGATCAGGTGGAATCCGATCCCATTAGCCGGGAAAAACCCTATAAATTGAAGTACTGTATCGGTGGACAATGGCTGGAGTCTAAAACCGATAAATATATGCCTTGCTACAATCCATCCACCGGCGAGGTGATCGCCTATGCCCCCCAGTGCACATCGGAAGAAATGGAAGCCGCGGTTCAGGCGGCCAGAGCCGCTTTTCCCGGCTGGTCCGATACACCGGTGAGCAAACGGGTTCAAGTCCTTTACAACATGAAACACCTGGTGGATAAGCACCTTGATGAATTGACCTTCATACTGGCCCGAGAACAGGGGAAAAAGTGGGAAGAGGCCATGGGAGACGTTCTGAAGGTCAATGAGGTGGTGGAATTTGCATGCGGCGCCCCCCAGATCATGAAGGGGGAGTCATTGATGAACGTTTCCGGCGGTTATGATACCGTATTGTATCATCATCCGGTAGGAGTATTCGCCGGAATTGCCCCCTGGAACTTCCCGGCCATGATTCCCCACGGCTGGATGACCCCCATCTGCATAGCCACCGGCAACTGCATGGTGCTAAAAGCCGCCAGCTTCGTGCCCCAGACCTCCATGCGTCTTATGGAGCTTTGGCAGGAGGCCGGCATTCCGGACGGCGTCATCAACGTAATCACAGCCGGGCGCAATGAGGCCGAACTATTGTTGAGTCATCCGGATGTTAATGGAATCACCTTCGTGGGCTCCACCAACGTGGGCAAACATATTTATGCAACCGCTGCCGCCAACGGCAAGCGCGTTCAGGCCCTTTGCGAGGCGAAAAACCATGCCCTGGTTCTGAGTGATTGTAAAATGGAACGGACAGCCCGAGGTATCATCAACGCCTTCTGCGGTTGTGCCGGCGAGCGATGCATGGCACTGCCCACAGTTGTGGTGGAAAACGCCATCGCCGATGAACTGGTCGGGTATCTCAAAAAATTCGGGTCGGAAATGAAGCTGGGGCCGGCCTATGAGAAGACAACCGACATGGGACCGGTGGTGAATCAGGGTCACATGGAGTTTGTGGTCAACTGGATTCAAACCGGCATCGACGAGGGAGCGGAGTTGGTATTGGACGGTCGCAATCCACAAGTCCCTGAAGGCTGCGAAAAAGGCTTTTTCGTTGGACCCACTATCCTTGATCATGTTACCGAAGCCATGTCGGTGGGGCGCGAAGAGATCTTCGGCCCGGTGCTGGCCGTCAAACGTGTGGACAACTTTGAAGAGGGCATCACCCTTATGAACAACAGCCGATTTGCTAATGGTTCGGTGATCTACACCCAAAACGGCTATTATGCCCGGGAATTTTCAAAGCGAACCGACGCCGGCATGGTGGGAATCAATGTGGGAATCCCGGTTCCCCTGGGAATCTTCGGATTTACCGGCCACAAGCAGTCCTTTTTCGGCGACCTGCATGTGATGGGCCGTGACGGTTTCGCTTTTTATACGGAAACCAAGTGCGTCACCAACACCTGGTTTCCGGAAGATACGGATGAAGTGGGCGAGGTGGATACCTGGGACGGGACCATCACCTCCCTGCCGAAGAAGGATTAATCCAGGCAACCCTCTCCAGACCATGACAGCGGTTTGGAGAGGATTAAACGGGATAACGGCCCAGTTCATGTGCTGCGTCAAACATGGCCACAACGTTTTCCGGCGGTACCTCGGGTTGAATATTGTGAACCGAGCAGACCACGTATCCGCCGCCAGGGCCAAGATCCTTGATCCGACCCCGAACCTCTTTCCTGACATCTTCCGGAGAACCGTGAGGTAAAACATCACGCGTGTCGATGGCCCCCCAAAACGCCAGCCGCTCTCCGAACTCGGCTTTAAGCCGCTTTGTATCTCCCATTCCTGCGGCGGAAACCTGAACAGGGTTCAAGGCCTCCACTCCAATTTCGATGAAATCCTCAATCAGCGGATAAACGGCGCCGTCACAGTGATAAAACCGTTTGGCCGGCGTCCGGCTTTTAAAGAATTCGAAAGTCCTTCTCTGTAAGGGTTTAATCAATTCGCGATACATCTGGGGTGATACAATGGTTCGGTCGATCATGCCGAGATCATCGCTGCTCACCATAACGATATCGATGTTCTCACCGACCTCCTCCATGGCCTTTTCGGCCATGCGGAGCCGGATATCCAAGTACCGCTCCATCAGCGCGCAAGCAAATCTCGGATTGGCCGCAAGATCCATGTAAAAGTTCTCCCAGCCGCGGAGTTCGGCACATCTGAGAAAAAAGGCGCAATTGACCTGAAGCACAATCGCATAGTCGGTTTCTTCATGAAGCTTCCCGGCCTTTTCCCGCAATCCTCGATATCTTCCCGGGTCTTCCGGGTCCGGCCATTTATGGTTTTCGATGGTTGCCATGGAATCGTCTTCGGACAAGGGCGATCCGGTCAAATCGTAGTAATACCCCTCTTTCGGGCGTGTTCGAACAACCCCCCATTCATCACGGTAGCTGTCCTCGCCGATGGGCTCGTCCTTCCAGTTGTCCGGAGGCCCCAGATCGACCCGGCGAAAATCGACTCGAAGACGGTGTAGAACATCTTCATCCACAATGGCGGTTTGAGCTAATTTGGTCAGTATGTTAATCGGCCTTTCTGGGAAACCGAGATACTTGATCAGATTCAGGTATGCGGTTACGGTAATGGCGTCTCCTGCAGCCTGACCCAGATCAATGGGAACCCTGTCAGGCTCCTGAAGGCTTAAAGCGGTCATCACTCGTTCTCGAGGTGTCATTTCTGCTTTCATTCAGTACCCTCCTTTTCTGAGATCGTTATAACCCGGAAAATATTGGTTGCCAAATCGAGAAACGATAGTCAATATGATTTATCCGGTTATCCACTAATCTCAAGTCAACATTCATGATAGCCTGTCAAATAGAAATGATCATTGTTACTTGAGAAAACTGCATAACCAGGTTTTATTTTTTCATGTTCAACATGCGTCAACGTATTGACAGCCGATACATAATCCGGGATAGAATCTTAAAATTTCGATTCATGCACGAACCGTGGAATGGAATAAATTTCATGTAAAACCTTGTAGTTACAGAGCAGAATACACTGGCACAATTTCTGCTTGTTATGGATGGATGCTTGTAATTGAAGGCCGAATAATCAGACAGATAACAAAACGAGCCTAAATCCCGAAAAAAGGCTGGTATCCAGTGGTGATCCCGGAAAAAATTAGATGCGCTGGAGAGGACAATGGCACTTAGAGAGCATGAATACATTAAGCACACACTTGAAAGATACACCAATTGCAGCCTCGATGATTTCTGCGAACATGTATTAATCACAAATTTCAAGCAGTATATCCATGCCTTCCAAGAAAAAACCGGCGGAGAATATCATGAAGGCAACTTCCGGATCGTAAATGCCAAAAATTTAAACTGCACCATGATCGACTTCGGCATCGGGTCTCCCCAGGCCGCTCTCGTGGTGAATTGCCTGGCTTACCTGGAAAAACTTAAAACAGTCGTCATGCTCGGCATGTGCGGCGGTATCGACGATACCCTGGAGGAGGGTGATTTTATCGTACCCTCGGCTGCGATTCGAGGGGAGGGAACCAGCAGGCACTACCTCCCTCCGGAATTTCCTGCCATTCCGACCTCTGCGGTGAATCTCTATTGCATCGGAGCCGTTCGAAAAGAAGGATATATTCCGAGATGCGGCATTGTCTATACCATGGACAGGAGGCTCTGGGAGTTTGATGAAAAATTTGTGGATTATTTAAGGCAGCAACGGATACTTGCCATAGAAATGGAGCTCGCCACCATCTTTTCCGTTGCATACCATTATGAGGTGCCCATCGGGACGATTATGCTGGTATCAGACATGCCGCTTCAAAGAAGAGGAATTAAAGATAAAAAGAAGCAGGGTGAGATTTTCTCAAACTATATGGAAACCCATCTGAACATGGGGCTCGATGCGGTAAAAAGCCTCAATGTCAACTGGGACAAGGTGGAACGAAGACTTGCCAGTGAGTGGTAGAGATAGTGATTTTATATTTTCGGTCTCTTGTACCAGAAAGCGCACAACGAACGCGATCTCGCAGATAACGGGAAGGCTCCCACCAAGAGGATGGAAATCATCTGAAGCGGAGAGAACCAGCGGAGTTTGCGTGAAGATGTGATGATTGGCGGTTCATCTATGATCTCAAAGGTCATTCCGTTTCTTTTTCCCCAGAACTTAAGCCTGCGGGACAGCCAGTACTCTTCGCCTGCATATACCTGCTCACTGAATCCGCCAACCGATTCAAATCCCCTTTTCAAACAGAAAATAAAACAGCCTGCGGCAATCCCGGCAGTAGCAGACCAATAATTCCAGAAACTCAAACCCGTTCTGACAAATGAGGGAACCGCTTCATATAGGGCCACCCTGGCGCCGCCACCGCAGCATCCACCGCCGTTGAGGCGATTTATAGCCGCACGAAACAGATTCTCGGGAAGAAGGGTATCCGCATCCAGAAATACGAAATAATTGCCCGAAGCCGTTCTGGCGCCTGTATTTCGAGCCCGGGATATTTGATTCACGGGTTCAAATACCACCTGAGCGCCATGGCTGCGTGCAATTTCGGCTGTTTCATCGGTTGAATTATTGTCCACCACAATAACCTCTGCCGGCTGCCCGAAATCATCGATCGCTTTGCCGAGGCACTTTAAAGTTTCCGGCAACCATTCTGCTTCATTATAAGCCGGAATAATGATGGAACAAAGTGGATTCATTATTTAAAAAATCCTAACCCGGATAAACCCGCCAAAGAGAGGCGGACAAGCCGGAAAAAACAAATAACAAATCCCAAATAACAAACAATATCCAATAACCAAAAACACAAATTCAAAACAAAGATTTGTATTGATCTGTCAGATCACTC
>DUZK01000061.1 GCA_013349495.1 Deltaproteobacteria bacterium | reverse complement strand
ATAACAAACAATATCCAATAACCAAAAACACAAATTCAAAACAAAGATTTGGTATTGATCTGTCATATCACTAAGTTTCGGTCATTGAAATTTTGAATTTTGAATTTATTTGGAATTTGCTTGTCCGCCGTCTTTCTGGCGGGGTGCTTGTATATTGGTATTTTGTCATAAAATGCATAAAAAGAATTATTAAGGGACTATCGTCATTTTTGCTAATTTAACAGTATGGGAAATTTCCTTTATGGGACACGGACCCGCCAAGCAAATACGGCGGGCAAGTAAACACAGATTAACACAGATTATAATGATTATAAAATATTGATTTTTTTATCTGTGCATATCTGCGTAGATCTGCGTCCTATTTAATTGACTTCAATTCGGTTTCCCCGCTCTTCAGCTACGAACCGTCCCATTTTGAGGCATGCTAGGCCGTTTTGGCATGATGTTGCCCCATGCATCGTATCCGATCCGTCCGTAACGCATGATCTTAACCGCCTCCAGAGGATTCGGCATAGACGGCTGCAGGGTTCGTATGGACCGCCGAGTCTAACGATAGGACATATATCATGACAGCCTGGTCATGCAACAATCAAAACCGAAAGTTTTGATTCGCTCCCCTTTAAAATCATACTGAAAGAGCAAGGGGATTCGGATGGTCTCAGAAGAAGGAAAGTACAAGCCCCGGCCACTTATGAATTGCATTTTGGCTGACTTTATGGTTTTAAATCCAAGCAGATCATCCAAACGCGGGTGAACCTGGCAGAATAATTGCAAAAGTGTCTGGCAAGGTGTCTGGCGTGGAAGTGCCGGAAACCCGGTGAAAGGCGATCAGGGCGCCAAAGGATAGATTCATCATGACAAATAGGAATCATATGAAAAAAGAAGGTTCAGGATTACGGAACACACTGCTGATTGTCACGGCTCTGGTTTTTATCATTCCCTTCCTTATCTTCACATACATTTTTTACAGGCATGAAATTGCCCTTGATTTCATTCAAATGATGATGGTGGCATTCATCCTGGTCCTGATTCTCGCCGGACTAATGATTCTCCGCCAGTTATTTGAAAAAATCCTTACCATGGTCCGGCTCATGAAAAAGGTTGTGGCGGAGGATGGTGAAGCGGTTCCAGCCAAACGAGGTGTAGATGAGGTCCAGTATTTAACCGAAACCTTTGAAGCCTTGATGGGCAAACTCGAGAATACCACCTCCGACCTGGGCCATAAGGTGTTTGAGCTTCTGGCGCTGAAAGAACTCATTGAAATCGCGAGCAAAACCCTTGATTTTGACGAACTGTTGAGCGCACTGCTCGAAAAATCAATGGCTGTTACCAGTGCACAGATCGGATCCATTTTCAAGGTGGCGCCGAATGATAAAAGATTTCAAGTGGTGGCAACCAAAGGGCTGAGGGGCGGGCCTGAGAAATATTCCTTTCTCAACATTGACGGATCGATCTCACAGCATGTCGTGGACCACCATCAACCGCTGCTGGTGAAGGACATTGAAGCCGACTCCCGGACCCAACGACCCAATGACCCCAAATACGGGTCCCCTTCCTTTCTAAGCATGCCGATATTTGTCAAAGACGAGCTGATCGCCGTGCTGAACCTGTCGCGGAAAGGGGAAAACGGTATCTTCGATTTGAGCGACGAACAGATCATATCCATCATGATCGGTGAAATCGGATTCGCCCTGGAAAACATACGGCTCTATTCAAAACTCCGCGAACACCTGGAAAGGCTTCAGGAACGCACCGTTGCACTCGAGGACGCCAACGGGAGATTGAGCAATGAGATTGACCAGCGGTTGAGTGCCGAGGCCGCCCTCAACAATGCCCTGGAAGAGCTGAAACAGACACAGGCCCAACTGGTTCAATCGGCAAAGCTCTCCTCCATCGGCGAGCTTGCCGCCGGCGTTGCTCACGAGTTAAACCAGCCGCTGATGGTAATTCGGGGACATGCCCAGATGCTGTTTAAAAAACGCAGGCCGGAGGATGAAGATTACGACGAACTCGAGATGATCCTTAGAAATACCAAGCGGTTGATGAAAATCATCAGCCACCTGCGGATTTTTTCCCGGCAATCCGGTACCGAGTTTATTCCGCTGGATCTGGGAACGACCATTGAAGATTGCTTTTTGATGATCGAAGAGCAGCTGCGGTTGGGTGAAATCCAGGTAGAAAAGAAGGTGAGCGAGGATCTGCCGAAGGTCTGGGGCGATCCCAATCAGCTGGAACAGGTTTTATTGAATCTGATTACCAATGCCAAGGACGCAATAGAACAGAAGGCAGGTAGAGAAAAGAAAGAAATTTCGGATGAGAGCGAACCGATTAAAGGCAAACTAACGATCGAAGCCCATCGTGATCCGGACGCACATAATCTTGTGGAGTTGCTGGTTTCCGACACCGGCAGCGGAATCCCGAAAGAGATTGCAGATAAAATTTTCGACCCGTTTTTTACCACCAAGGATGTGGGTAAGGGGACCGGATTGGGCCTTTCCATCAGCTACGGTATCATTAAAGATCACAAGGGAGAGATCGCCGTATCCAGTACCGGACCCCATGGAACAACGTTCAGGGTCAAACTGCCGACATCTGCTGAATCCTCATGAAACGATGACGGTTACGGTTTCCCGGACGAATTTTGATTGTTTTGCGGGGATTGGATTGTGCTTACCAAAAAAGAGATATTAAAGCTGCTTAAAAACGAGAGCATATTTTTAGGCAGAAACCCGGATCGCACCTTTGATTTCTACGAAGAAAACGGACTCCTGCCAGTACCCGAAGGCTTCCGGAGCGACTCCCCGCTCTACCCGGATCACACTCCCTGGGTGTTTAAAGATATTTTGTTTGCCCAGCAAGTGGGAAAACGAACCATGGAGGAGATCAAAAGAGAATTCCGGCAGGGGATTGATGCGGATAACGGTCTGTTCCTGAAACTCGAGTTGGCTGACACTCCTCTAAATATCTATCATAAACAGAAACTCCATGGCCGATACGGATCAAAGGATTCCGATGTGCTGGTTGCCATTTATGAAACGGAAATCATCTTTTTTCTTGTGGAAGGCTTTCGAGAGAGCTTCGTTCCCATCCCTGATAAATCACATGATTCGTTTCGGATCGTGAAGAAGAAGGTCATATCCATGGAAGCGTACGGTGAGTATGTTAAAGATCAAGCCGTTAAGTGCATCACCGGTGAGGGGCGGATACTGGAGGAGACATACCTGTTTGAAGTCCTTTTCGGGGGAAACCTGCCGATTGATGAATAGACAAAAAACCGACACCTTCAAATTTGAAATGAAAAACCATGCATATGGAACGGTTTAAAAATTACCATGAGCTTGTGGGCCACGGTGACGGACAGACCCGGGAACATGCGCTGCTTTGCCTCTCTTCCGCACTTTCCGCTGCCGATACGTATGAAGGGGCAAAGCGTATCGTCAGAAAGCGGGGAAAACTTCTCAAAGTGGGGGACAAGACCTTCGATCTTAACCGTATCGGGGATATTTACGTGGTGGGAGCCGGCAAAGGCAGCTATCCCATGGCGAAGTATCTTGATGAGCATCTTGGATCGCGGATTCGTGAAGGATTGGTCCTTGTTAAAGAAGATGTGGAAGAAAAACTCGATCACATTACGGTCATAAGGGCCGGACATCCGGTACCCAATGAAGCGAGCCTAATGGGGGGGCAGAGAATTGAAAGCATCGGTTCCAAAGTTCGAACCGGAGATTTGGTCTTTGCATGTATCACCGGCGGGTGCTCTGCGTTGATGGTGCTCCCGGTAAACGGTATTTCCCTGGACGATAAGATTAGAACCAATCGACTGCTGCTGAAAACCGGAGCTCCCATCAATGAGTTAAATGCGGTTCGAAAACACCTGTCCCGGATTAAAGGCGGGGGACTGATCGAGTTGATGCAGCCCGCGACGGTCATCACCCTGACTCAGGATACCGCCCCTGAGGGATTGCCGTGGCCCGATCCGGCGCTTCCGGACCCATCCACATTTTCCGATGCCGTATCGGTTCTGAAAAATTATGATATTTGGAATGAAGTTCCTCAAAGTGTTCGCAATCACCTATTAGAGGGTATGTCGGATCACAGGTTGGAAACCCTTAAAAGCTTCGAAGGGTTCGAAACCTACATGTTCGACACCGGTAATCAACGCAGCGCCTGTCTGGCTGCGGTGGATACGGCCAAAACTCTGGGGTACAAAGCGGTTGTGCTTTCCACCAAAATAGAAGGCGAGTCTAAAGAGGTGGGCGCCGTCCTTGCCGGTATTGCAAAAGAAATTCAGATTTACGGACGTCCCTTTCGCCCCCCCTGTATGCTGGCCAGTGCCGGAGAAACTACGGTCGCCATTGGCGGCCATACCGGAGAGGGTGGGCCGAATCAGGAACTGGTACTGGGGTTTGCCAGAAGTATTTCCGGATATGACGGGATTACGCTGGTTTCCATCGACTCTGAAGGAAGCGACGGGCCCACTGAAATTGCCGGTGGAATGGCAGACGGCAAAACCGTTCATCGGGCCAAGGAACTCGACATCGATCTCTTTGATGTGCTCAAACGTCATGATAGTACCACCGCATTAAAGGCATTGGGGGATGCCGTAGTTACCGGTCCAACCGGCACCAATGTGGTGAACCTGCGTGTATTGATTATAGATAAAGGAAGGTAGTCATGCCGAATGCAACCATCGGTACCGTTAAAGCCCGTGAGATCATCAACGGAAGAGGAATTCCGGCGGTTCAAGTCGAAACGATTACCGAAAACGGGTTCCGGGGTATTGCCGCGTGTCCCAGCGGGGTATCGGTCTCTTCCCATGAGGCGGTTGAGCTGCGAGATGGCGGGCGACGTCTCATGGGAAAAGGCGTTTTAAAAGCGGTTCAGAATATTGAATCGATTATCGCTCCCAAACTCATTGGACATGACGTCACCGACCAGAAGGGAATCGATCAGGTACTGCTTGAGATTGATGGAACGCCGAACAAATCGAATATGGGCGGAAACGCCATCACCGCCGTATCCCTTTCGGTAGCACGAACGGCATCGGCCGTTTTGGGCATCGAACCTTTTCAATACCTGTGTGACGGGAATCGGTTTGAACTGCCTGTGATCTGCGCCAATATGATTTCAGGGTCAAAGACCGCCGGAAATGCACTCGATTTCGAAGACTACCTGATTGTTCCATATGGATTTGACACAGCAAGGGAAGCGGTTGCTGCAGCCGTGGAAGTCTTCCATTTAGTGCATGCAAAACTGACGGAACAGTTTGGGCTTATTGCGCAGATTACAGCCCTGGCCCCGCCATTGACATCCACCGAATCGGTTTTCGATCTGTTGATGGAAGCCATTGATGGGGCAGGATACGACGGTAAAATCGGATTAGGGATCGATGTGGCCGCCGATCTCTTTTACGATGGTACAAAAGCGACATATCAGCTTGGAACCGGAGCGTATTCACCTGAAGAACTCATTTCATATTACAAGCGCCTAACCCAAAACTACCCGCTGGTTTTCATTGAAGACGGCCTTGAGGAGAATGATTTTAACGGTTTTGCCTTAATGACCCGAGAGCTCGATTGCCTTGTGGTGGGTGACGATCTCTTTGCCACCAATGCACACCGCCTTGAACAAGGGGCAAAACTCGGGGCTGCAAATGCCGTGCTCTTTAAAATTAATCAGGCCGGCACAATATCCGAAGCTTTCAAGACCGTGGAAATCGCAAGGGCAAATCGTTATACCGTATTTGCATCATGCCGTTCCGGCGAAACGGATGATCCCATGGTTGCCGATCTTGCAGTGGCTGTGGGGGCGAAGCTGATTAAAATCGGCGCTCCCATCCGGGGGGAGATGGTCACCAAATATAATCGCCTCATGCGGATCGAAGAACACCTCGGACCGAAGGCCGTATATGGGGGGAAAACATTATTTGGACAATCCCTTTAACTGGTATTATGTTTACAAAAAAGCCCGTTGGATAAAATTATTTGTGCAGTCCAAACTCAGAAAGGAGGCACATTATGGAAGAACGAACAGAACAGGTGACCATGAAAGGCAATCCGCTGACCCTGATGGGAAGCGCACTTCAGGCAGGGGATAAGGCGCCGGATGCGGTGCTGCTCAACAACGAACTTCAACCCGTAAATCTCTCTGACTATCGCGGTCAGATTTGTGTGGTATCGTCGGTACCGTCCCTGGACACACCGGTTTGCGATATGGAAACCCGGAGATTCAACCAGGAGGCCGAATCATTGGGCCGGGATGTCAAGATCCTGACCGTGAGTATGGATCTGCCCTTTGCGCAAAAGCGGTGGTGCGGAGCTGCCGGGGTTGATCATGTGATCACCCTGTCTGATCATCGGGATGCAGCATTCGGCAAGGAATTCGGAGTGCTCATCAAAGAGCTTCGTTTGCTGGCCCGGGCCGTATTTATCATCGACCGTGAAGGCGTTATCCGTTATATCCAGTTGGTTAAAGAACTCTCTCAGGAGCCCGATTACGATGCGGTCTTGTCGGCATTGAAAAAGGCGGCATAGGATCTCGAATATTTTTCCATGCCATGCGCACCAATCCGTTTGATCCGTCCGCATCCCGCACAGTGGGGGCAATCCAGCCACAATCCTCAGAGCCGTCTTGATATTCAAACCGGTCATTGATAATTGACATGGAAACCGGTATCCGGCAGACGATTAGAGGGCGCCTGTTCGGAAAAGCACGGTTTTTTTGGTATAAAATTTGCATAAATTCTCGTGATGTTGATGAAGGAATGAACGTTTCGAATCATTGAAAAAGCAGGGTAAATACGACGGTGCGATCAACAATCGATAACGAAAAGAAAATTCTGTTTGTGGATGACGAGGAGAATATTTTATCCATTGCATGCGAGTATTTCCGGCAAAGAGGTTATGGGGTGGTAACCGCAAAAAACGGACGTGAGGCTGCCAGTGTATTGGATTCTGAGCGGATCGACTGCTGTTTTACGGATATCAATATGCCGGAAATGGATGGGTTGGAACTTGCCGAGCATATTCGCATGAAAGACAATTCCATTCCCGTGGTGGTAATGACCGGATATCCTTCCATGGAAAACACCATAAAGACCTTAAAAAACGGTGTGGTGGATTTTCTAATTAAGCCGGTGAGCCTTAATCAGATGGAACTTTGCCTGAAGCGGGTTTTTCGCGAACGGCAGCTGTTTGTGGAAAATATACTCCTCAAAAAGGAAGTTGAGAGCAAAGAGCGTCTTGAGAAGCTGAATACCCAGCTGTTGGGCAAGGTGGATGAACTCAATACCCTTAACAAGATCATGAGCGATTTCACGGCAATCAGCACGAGTATGAGTGTTTTTAAACGGGCCGTAGACCTGGCTTTAGAAATTACCGGAGCTGACGATACTCGGTTCTATGTAATTAATGAGGCCGTTCAACGCCCCTTTGAAGTTGCCGCCGCCCACGGCGGTCCGTCTCCTCTGGATACTGCTTCCGCAGGGAATCGCTCCATTGAGACCCTGATTATGGAGACGGTGACGGATGAAATCCCCCTGCTGATCTCCCAAAACAACGGAGCAAGAGGTTTGTCTCTGGAAATACGGTCCTTGATGGCGGTTCCGCTAAAAATCCGTGAAAAGACATTCGGGGTATTGACGGCCATTAATCGTAATATGGATGCCCGGTTTACTGAAAAAGATTTATACTACCTGTCTTTTATGACCCAGAATGCCGCCCGAACCGTTGAGAACCTGGCCCTTTATGAAAATATCTACGAAAATCTGTTTGCGACCCTGTTTGCATTCGTCAAGGCACTCCAGGCACGGGATGAGTATACGCAACAGCATTCCAATCGGGTAACCGGCGTGGCCCTGATGATCGGAAAGGCATTCGGATGTTCAACAGAAGAATTGGATATCTTAAATGTTGCAGGCAGACTGCATGATATCGGAAAAATCGGCATCCGGGACGACATCCTGTTGAAACCGGGCAAGCTGTCACAGGAAGAATTTGAGATCATCAAGCAGCATCCGGTCATCGGGTCTGAAATCGTCGAGCAGCTGGGGCTGTGGGGTCGAGAACAGCAAATTATCCGCGGCCACCATGAACGGTATGACGGCCAAGGGTATCCGGATGAGTTGAAAAAGGAAGAAATACCCCTATTGGCCCGTATTCTCGCTGTCTGCGATGCGTATGACGCCATGGCATCGGATCGACCTTACCGTTCCGAGATGCCGAAGGAGAGGATCATACATATCATACGGCAGGGTTCAGGAACACAATTCGATCCGGATATCGTGGAAGTCTTTCTCAAGCTTTATGAAGAGGGGAAATTATCCATGGGAACGGAGCAGACCCATGCATAAACCCTTAGCTTTCGATTTGTCCGTGGGGCTAATTGTTTTAACGGATCAGGGTTTACACGGAATACCCTAAGTGTTATAAATTGATGGGCTTTTTAGGCAGAATACAGAACAACATTCTATTTGTCATTTCAGAATGATGGTTTTTATATGTCGGATCAAGCAAAAGAAGAAAAAAGAGAATTTGTCAGGGCTCCGCTGAACATCGATGCGAGGGTAAGGCCTCTGGATAAAGAGGATTTGGATCGGAAACACAATCTGAAATCTGCGCTTTCCTCCTTACCCCTGCCGGGTGGGTCATCTGAGGATTCCGACCGGATCGGCGCCCCGGACACCGTCATATCTTATCTAATGGAGTTTATGTTTCAAATCAATGAAAAGCTGGACACGGTCATCGATTTGCTGGGCGGTGAAAAACCGGACCAGAACACCATCGAGGTCCAAGAGACCGTCAATATCAGCGGCTCAGGAGTCAGCCTGGTTGTTTCCACTCCGGTGGAAGTCGGCCTGCTGCTCGACATATCACTGTTCATACCGGATTTTCCTTTGGGCGCATTCAATGTCCAGGGAGAAGTGATTCGGGTTGACCCCCGGCGGGGAGACAACGGCGGGTTGTATGAGATCGGGATTAAATTCTTGAACATGAGTGATGAAGCGCAAGAACGGCTGATTGCTTATACATTTCGTCAACAGCGAAGAACGATTCGCGATACCAAAGAGTACGACTAATATATCCCCGGGCAACCCGGGGGGATAATAACCGGAATATGCAGTCAATAGACGCTGACGATAGACGCAAAAAGATTCGTGTCGATTTTAAAACAGAGATCATTATTCAAGCGGGCACGAGAGAATTCCATGTCACCGGAAGTTCAAAGGATTTGAGTGTGAGTGGAATTTTTGTGAAAACCGAGCAGTCCATTCCGCTACATACGGAATGCCGGGTAAAGATCGTGCTTTCCGGAATGAGCGATCCGCTGACCCTTCCAATAGACGGCCGTGTGGTTCGGTCAAATGCAACAGGTGTTGCAATTTCTTTTCGTTCAATGGATTTGGACAGTTATACGCATTTGAAAAACATTGTAAAGTACAATGCCGATAATCCAGATGAGGTGTATTGAGAGGTTATTTTTTAAATTTCATGAAAGAATATTATACTGAAGTTTGAAGTGGAGGGAGAAAAATGGATGTCGCTTTAATCAATCCCTTTATCAACGCAACAATTAAGGTCCTTGAAACCATGGCACAGGCCGAAGCCGAAGCCGGCAAACCCTATTTGAAGAAGGACAACATTGCAAAGGGAGACGTATCCGGTCTCATCGGTATCACCGGCGAGACAAACGGAACCATTTCGGTGACTTTTGATTCAGGGAGCATATTAAAAATCGTCTCCAAAATGTTCGGTGAAGAAGTCACCAACCTGAATAGCGAAGTTGCGGATGCTGGGGGTGAATTAACCAACATGATATCCGGGCAGGCAAGGCGCAACCTGGAAGAAGAGGGTAAAGTGTTTGAGGCGGCAATTCCGTCTGTCGTTACCGGCACCAACCACCAAATCACGCATATCACCGAGGGACCCATTATCGCAATTCCATTTCACACCGAAGGCGGCAGCTTTACCATAGAGATTTGTTTGGAAAGCTGAGTAATGAGACAGAATCCAATAACCGAATGTTAGGCTCAGGAAGGATGGGCAACATGGATCTTTCGATTACAGTTTTGGTTGTTGATGATTTTGCGACCATGCGCAGAATCGTGAAAAATATCTTGAGGCAGCTCGGTTTTGAGAATATTATTGAAGCGGATGATGGAACCACTGCGCTTGACGCTTTGAAAAAGAACAAGATCGACCTGATCGTATCGGACTGGAATATGCCGAAAATGACCGGTCTGGAACTTTTGAAAACGGTTCGGGCCAGTGACGAATATAAAGATGTTCCCTTCCTTATGGTTACGGCAGAGACCCAGAAGCAGAATGTTTTGGATGCTGTTCAAGCCGGTGTTTCCAACTATGTGGTTAAACCTTTCACCGCTGAACAGATATCCGACAAACTCCAGAAGATATACGGATAGCAGATAGCACTAGGTCGTTATCACGGCCCATGGTTAGAAAAAAATAGGAATGTAGGTGAGCATGTCCAAAATACTTGTTGCCATGGAAGACGCGAAAATAACGGATTATTACGCTGAAATGTTGGAACGTCACGGTTATTCCAGCGAGGTCATAAGCTCCGTCTCAGATGCCGAAAAGCGATTGAGCAAAGAAGCCTTCAATGCGGTGTTGACCGATTTCTCCTCCCAAGGGAAACAATTATTGGAAAGCGTTGTGCTCCAACATCCAGAGACCCGTTGTATTATCATCTCTAAAAAAGCTTCCGTCAGAGATTCCGTCGACGCCATCAAACGGGGGGCATTTCACTATTTTTCCAAATCAGATGACCCGAAAGAGATCATCACAACGGTTGAAAGCGCCGTGGATGAGCAGGCCTATGCCGGCCTCCTGCGGAGAAAATCGGATTTGTCCCAAACCAAAAAATTCAGCGAAATCATCGGGGACAGCCCCGCCATGATGAACGTGTTTCGGTCTATCGAAAAGGTTTCAGCAACGGACAGTACGGTTTTGGTTACCGGAGAGAGCGGAACCGGCAAGGAACTCATCGCCAGAGCCATTCACTACAACAGTGACCGCCATTCCAAGCCGTTGGTGATTATCAACTGTGGCGCGATTCCCGGAGAGCTTTTGGAAAGTGAACTGTTCGGTCATGAAAAGGGAGCCTTTACCGGAGCCCATCGAACCCGTATCGGACGATTTGAAATGGCCGATGGAGGAACCATCTTCTTAGATGAAATCGGTGACATGAGTCCGGATCTCCAGGTAAAGCTCTTGCGGGTGCTTCAGGAGCATAACTTTGAGCGAGTGGGAAGCACCAAGTCTGTTAAGGTCGATGTGCGCATCATTGCAGCAACCAATAAAAACCTCCACAACTCCATCGAAGAAGGTAAGTTTCGGGAGGATCTATTCTACCGTTTGAATGTCATCCCCATTCATGTACCAGCGCTACGGGAAAGGAAATCGGATATTTCGCTTCTAAAGGATTGCTTTCTGAAACGTATGGGCGGCAGGAGGCGACAGGATCGGAAACGGATGAAGTCCTTTTCCGACGAGGCCATGGATCTGATGCTGAAATATAACTGGCCGGGCAACATCCGAGAACTTGAAAACCTCATTGAGCGAATGAGCGTGCTGGTTGAAGAAGATGTCATTCAGGCTTCGGATCTTCCTGAGAAAATCCGCGGAGATATCCCCAGGGAGCGGAGCGTCACCCAGGTTTCTTTTGATTCCGGAATCGGATTTAACGAAGCCATTGAACAGTATCAAAAGGATTTGATTCTCCATGCCTTGAATCAGACCAACTGGGTAAAAGCCAAAGCTGCCGATCTGCTGAAAATGAACCGAACAACATTGGTCGAAAAGATTAAGAAAATGAAGTTGGAATCAATGACTGTTTCCGAACAGCAAAAGGGAGAATCCGGATCTCTTTTATCTTCATAAATGTCAAATTATTGACAAATTTTTCATCTCATTCTTATTGCGTCAACTAAACCGGATACCCGATCCCACAACCGAACTTCCAGTGAAAGAGATTTGTGTAGATTCCGACCTGCATTAATCCATACGCCTATTTTCATCGAAGGTTTACAAAGTCCATGTGGCATTTTTTGTGCACTGTTGACCATAATGCCGCTTGAAATCGTCAATATCGGCAACCAAGAATCGACTGGCACGCAGTTTGCTGTGGTAAAACATGATAACTCAAGTTTCGTCCCCCAAAGACACATGATCGTCATAACAGATGAGGGCGAATGGAGTTTTTAAAAGGCTAAACCGACCATCATGATGTTAACGTATAAATCATTTAAACGCCTGGTGTCGCTTTTTATCGTATGGGCTGTCATCCTTCTTCCCCGACCTGCAGGCTCCGATTGGGTCCGCTTGATTGAATCGATCCGTCTGAGCGAAACGCCTGAAACCGTTACCATTAAATTAAACGGGGAAACGCCCTACCGGGTTTTCCAGGTGGATAAAAAAGAGGTGGTCATTGCCTTTAAAAACGCAAGGCTTTCAAGCGGCCTCTCCAAGGCTCGTTTTAATGAGGACTGGATCAAAAGGATCAGGATCGATCGTCTCTCGGATCGTGTGGTGGTGGTATCGGTTCTTACCCGGGTTGATATTAAAGGGTTGTCCTCGAGGTGGATTCAATCTCAAAATACACTCTCGGTTCAATGCATACCGGAAAACAGTTCGTCAAAGGAAATACAGAGAGCAAAAAAACCGGTTCAAGATCAACCCCCTGCGGCCAAAAAGAAAGTCGGTACACCTCATTCACAGGAAATTGCCGAACCGACCTATTCCGGACTCCCGTTCAATATTACGCTGTCTCGATTAAATAAATGGAAACCGGCTCGATTGGACAGCCTGGATCAGATGATCATTGACATGGAAACCGATCCTTGCATCAGTCATGCAGCCATTGACCAGGCCATGGATTTAAGTCGCCAGGAATCCTGGCAGAAGATGTTTGATGGACTGAATGCCTATATCGTATCCAAATCAGAATCCCCCAAAAAATGTTTAGAAGCCGCCTATTATTTGAGAGCCTATGCATTCTATAAGAAACTGGATTATACCGTTGATGATCAGCAACTGAAAGCGGTTGAACGCTTTCAGGAAGTGGTCAGCTATTATCCCAAATCCAAATACGCGCCATACGGCATTACTGCCTTGGGCAAACTTCATCGGAAATTGAAAAACTACAAAGAAGCCAATGGGTATCTGAAGGTCATATTAGACACTTATCCGAATTTTTCCGGGGTGCCTGAGGTGATGCTCGAACTGTCCCGGGTATACATCAAAAAAGAAAAGATCAATCTGGCCGTTTCGATGTTGGAGCGATGGCTGGCCAACCATTCCCAAAGTCCTTTTGTTTCAGATGCAAGGATAGAACTGGGTAAGGCGTTATATGAAGCCAATAATTTTCCGGAATCACAGCGGGTCCTTATCAGCCTTATGAAAACGGATCCCACAAAGGTTTATGAATCCCCTGATCTGTTGATTTATCTCGGTAACGGTTATTATCAGACCGGTAAATATGCCAAAGCACGGGACGCTTTGCTAAGAGCGGTCAATTTCTTTCCGGATACCCCATCTATTTCTGTCATCCTGAGCCGTATCGGAGATACCTATCGTGACGACAATCAGCCGGAAAAAGCGCAGAAGGTCCATGAGCATGTCATCAAAAACTATCCCCAATCCGACGGTTTTGTTATCAGCAGCGTGAGAATTGCGGAGTATTTGAAGCGCCGGGCAGAAAAAGAAAGCTTATACCGAATGATCATCAACGAACATCCGGACCATCTCGTGGCCCGATTGGCCATGTTAAAACTTGCAGGGCTTCAGACCAAAGAAGGGGAACATGAGAAAAGCATCGAAACCATCAAAGACTTTCTTGCCAAGTATCCGGGAACGCTCAAGGAGGAAGCGGTTCAGGTCATGACGGACGCGTATGGGGCCCTGTTTCAAAAATTGCTGGAAGTCGATAATTCCACCGGTGTATTGGCATGGTACGAAAAGGATAAACATATCATCAATCGCATCAATACACCGGATCTCTATAAGACCGTGGGAATGGCCTATCTAAAGGGATATATTTATAAGGATGCGGCCGAGCTCCTAGAAAAAGCCTATCAGCTTTACGCAAAGGACAAGCGTCCCCCGGAGCTGTATTCGAATCTGGGGATATCCCTTCATGAATCGGGCCAGTCCGATTCTGCATTGAAGATTTTAAATGCATACACCCAGACCTACCCCAAGCATGCGGATATCGGAATGGCATATGCCCATATCGGTCAGATCTATCTTGAAAAAAAGACATATAAAAAAGCGATCAAGGAACTCGAAACCGCGTTGCAAAAGAGCAAGGAAAAGACACTTCAGTCTACCATACTCTTGAGTGAGGCAGAGGCAAGAAGAGCGATCGGAGATTTGGAGACCGCAACGAACCGGTATGTCAAGGCCATCGATATGATGGCTGCATTGCCTGATCAACCGCCGGTCCGGATTTCCCAGGCTTATCGGGATTTGGGGGAAACCTATTTACAACGGAAAGCCTATCTTAAGGCAGCGGACGCTCTTGCCATGTCCGTTAAGTTTTCCGAAAATAAAGAGAACGCGGATCTTCGGTTTATGCTGGCTGAAGCCTATGAAAAGGGCAGGGCAATGGATCGGGCCGGAGAGGTTTATCAGGAGATCATCAATCTCGGTGATCCATTCTGGACGCGCCTGGCCCAGGAAAAACTGCGCGGCATTCAAATCGATAACAAATTGGGACCGGAAGCCTCCCTTAACGGATAAAGGGCATGATGTCGAATCGCAACATACTGATAGTGGAAGATAACCATAAAGAACGATCCTTGCTCAGCCGGTCAGTTGAAGAATTGGGATTTCATGTGACCACTGCTCATGATGGTACCGTTGCCGCTGAAAAGATAAAATCGGATCCGTATCGCCTGGTCATTACCAGCTTCGAAGCTCCCGGAGTAAACGGCAGGGAGCTCCTGGAGACGGCCCAGTCCGGACATGACGGTCCACGATTGCTGTTCCTTTCAAATCAAGCAACGGTGGAAGATGCCGTGGAGATGATGAAAAACGGTGCTTTTGACTTCATCCTGAAGCCTGTCGATTTCGAGCAATTGAAAATGACGATCCTGCGTGCTTTTGAAGGCAACGGCAGCCCTGCAAACGGAAACCGGAAAAATGAGAAGGAAATACAAATCGTCACCAAAGACCGGTCCATGCTTCGCATTCTGGAACTGGCCAAGCAGATAGCAGATAGCAAAGCATCGGTACTCATTCAAGGGGAAAGCGGTACGGGCAAAGAGCTTTTTGCCCGGTTTGTCCACTATCACAGCGGCCGCCGGAATGGACCCTTTGTTGCCGTAAACTGCGGGGCCCTTCCGGAATCCCTGCTTGAAAGCGAAATGTTCGGGCATGAAAAGGGCGCCTTTACCGGTGCGGTGGCTAAAAAGCCCGGTAAATTCGAGCTTGCCCATCAGGGTACGATTCTACTGGATGAAATCACCGAAATGGCATTTCATCTCCAGTCAAAGCTGCTTCGGGTTCTCCAGGAGCAGGAAGTGGACCGGGTAGGAAGTCTCAGTCCCGTATCTGTGGACACGCGGGTGATTGCCACCACCAACCAGAACATACGAGAGACCATTGAAAAGGGATTCTTCCGGGAAGACCTGTTTTATCGGCTGAATGTCATCCCGATTAGAATTCCGTCTCTACGGCAGCGAAAAGACGATATTCCCATGCTGGCTCAGCATTTTATTGAAAAGTACAATGCCATTGACGGGAGAAATGTCAAAAGCTTGACAAGAGGCGCGCTTGAAAAACTGCTGGGATTTTCCTTTCCAGGAAATGTCCGAGAGCTTGAAAATATTATGGAACGCTCGGTACTGCTGGCAGAAGGGGATGTGATAAGTGATACCGATCTTTTATTGGAAGAATCGTTGCAGGACGTGCCTGAAACCCCGGAGCACACCGATGCCTTCACCTCCGATATGTTGACCGGACCGTTGAAAGAGGTTGAAAAAAAAATCATTTTTCGAACCTTGGACCAGAACAACGGAAACCGCACCCATGCCGCCAAAATTCTCGGTATCAGTGTCCGCACGCTGCGAAATAAGCTGAATGAATACAAAGAAAATATGGGTTCCCTCTAATTTTTCCCGGAAGATATCCAATCTCACCACTATTTGACGCCCGTGTCACAATCGAAACCCCGTCATCGGTTTATTGCGTTTTCAATACCCCGTTCGCTTGCGGCGGGGTAAACATGCGGAAGGGGGGTGTGGGGGGAAACTACGTTTCCCACCATCATCTAAATTGTTTTGTGTTCCGCTTTGATACCCT
>DUZK01000060.1 GCA_013349495.1 Deltaproteobacteria bacterium | reverse complement strand
TCATATTAATAAAATGATCTAAATAAATAGAGGATATCAGCCGATATTAATCATAGCGCAGAAAATATCCGACCAATCCGAAAATATCGACTGATGCTATTTTCACAATTAATATCAGAATATTAGGAGGAAATCCATGATACCCAAAATTTTGATCGTGGATGATGAAAGCTCGGTTCTGGAAGTGTTGCAGGATGCATTTTCAAAAGAGCCTTACGAGGTGATATGTGCCGAATCGGCAGCCGAAGCGCTCGATATCATGTCAATGAAACAGATCGATCTGGTGATTTCAGATGAGCAAATGCCGGGGATCACGGGAACGGAATTTCTTGCCCAGGTTCGCAAAAAATATCCGAATACCACCCGGATCATCTTAACCGGCCATGCGAATCTCGAAACAGCCATCAACTCCATTAATGAAGCGGAAATCTATCGTTTCTTTACCAAACCCTGCAACATACTGGACTTGGTCGTTACGGTCCGCCTGGCCCTTCGGAACAAGGAACTTAAGGAAGAAGTCCGACGACTGAATGAAATAACGACGCATCAGTCCCTGGTCATCGAAGAAATGGAAAACCTCTATCCCGGCATTACGAGAGTCAGAAGAAATGCCGAAGGGGATGTAATCATCCATGAGGAGGTTGAGGATGAATTGTGGGAAACGATAATCTCCGAATGGGCGGTTCCGGTTCAACAGACCGAAAACACAAGTGAGATATAACAATCGACCCCGTCAGCTATCGGTAATGCTTGCGTAAGCGCTGTGGTTGTGAATCGACTCGAAATTTTCGGCACTGACGGAAAACCAGGTAATATTTTTGTCTTCCTTTAACCGTTTTGAGATATCCCTTACAATATCTTCCACAAACTTGGGATTTGAAAAAGCTTTTTCCGTAACATACTTCTCATCGGCCCGTTTTAAGACTGAAAAAACGTCACATGAAGCATGCTCCTCCACCAGTTCAATCATGTCTTCCATCCAGATGAATTTTCTGAAACGGGTTTGGAGCCGGACCTCGCCCCGCTGGTTGTGAGCGCCCTCTGAACTGATTTCCTTGGAACAGGGACAAACCGATGAGATGGGAACAATCACCTCAGAAACCAGATCGAGCCTGCCTTCTGGATCACTGAAACCGATGATCCTGCACGTATAGTCCATCAAACCCCGGGCTCCGCTTTCCGGCGCTGCTTTGTCGATAAAATAAGGGAACGTCACCTCAATGTGTGCGGACTCCGCATTGAGGTGCTTTTTCATTTCTTCAAGCACCTCGGCAAGTCGCTTAAAAGACACTTCCGGCTGCAAAATATGGAGGATCTCCACGAATCGACTCATATGCGTGCCCTTATATTTATGGGGCAAATCCACATACATATTAATGGAAGCCACCGTATGCTGGAAGCCGTTTTTCCGGTCAAGCACGGTAATGGGGTACCGGAGGTTCTTTATACCGACTTTGTCGATGGGAATGTTTCGATAATCTCTCTGATTCTGAATATCCTTCATGGTTTCAACAGATACTCCGGTTTGTAATGGCTTAAGGCTCTGAATATATTTCCCTTAATTTTCCGGTTGCTGCAATAGAGCTGATGGAGCATGGTTTTGATTTCTTTTCGTTTGGACGTCTGCGAGGTGGGGCAAGGATTGATAAACTCGGGAAATTTCGACTCCGAAGCAAACCGTCTGATCGTATCCTCGTCCGCATATGCCAGCGGGCGGATGACGGTAAATCTTCCCTGGAACATGGATTGCGCCGGAACCATGGTGCTGATTTCACCGGAATAACACATATTGATAAACAGCGTTTCGATGATATCGTCCTTGTTATGCCCAAGAGCCAGCTTATTGCAATTCAACTGGTCGGCCAATTCAAAGAGCCGTTTTCTTCTCAATCGAGAGCACAGAAAACAGGGATTCTCACGGTTTTCCGGGCTGTGTGCAAGGGTTCCGTAGTCGGTCTCCTCAACCTTGAGTTGGTATCCCCTTTTTGTGCAATAGGCTTCAAGGGGTTCTTTAAAACTTCCGGGAAATCCGGGATCAATATGAATGGCAGCCAGCTCATAGTCGACCGGTACGCGGGTTTTCCGTTCGGTAAGGACAGCCAGCAGCGTCAGGCTGTCTTTACCCCCGGACAGCCCCACAGCAATCCGATCGCCGTCCGATATCATGCTGTATTTGTGCAGGGCTTTCCCCACCGCACGATTCAGGGATTTATATGTATCGGTATATTTGGGCAATAGTGAAATTTAATCGCTTGTATCGTTTTCCTTTTCCACTGCTTCCACTTCATCCGGCTCTGCTGCTTCCTGTTGCACCAGCACTCTGCCGGCGGCAATTTCCCGAAGGGCGACCACAATGTCCTCGTTCTTCGGAGATACCACCAAATATTCGGAGCCTTCTCGAATCTGCCTGACGCGCCGTGCAGCAGCATTTACGAGTTTAAATCGGTTGTCAACGCGTTTCAGGCAATCTTCAATTGTAATTCTTGCCACGATAAAACCTCCATATTATTAAAATTGATTATACGTCCCCGTATGAAAGGAATAGTGGAATGATGGAATAATGGAATATTGGGTATAGAAATGGAAAAGAATCTTATTATTAAATCGATTGAATTCATTCAAACCCATCATTCCAACATTCCAAACTTCCAGTATTCCAGTTTGGGCGAAGCCCCTAAGTTATTTCTCTTTATTCTTTATCAATATTGTGCCGCCAGGATCCGAATTGTATCCTGTCAGACGATCTCAATCAGTTCGTATTCCCGTTTTCCCCCGGGGGCCTGGATGACGATCTCGTCTCCCGGCTTCTTTCCGAGTACGGCCTTGCCCAAGGGAGAGGATACCGAAATACGACCGGCATCGATGTTCGACTCATCCGGGCCCACCAGCTGATATTCAATGGTTTCGCCGGTATCCAGATTTTCCAGCAGTATCCTGGCGCCAAAAACTACCGCACCTTTGGGAAGCTTGCGAATATCAATAATATCGGCATTATTGATCTTATATCCCAGTTCGTTGACACGGCATTCGATGTAAGCCTGCCGTTCTTTAGCGGCATGAAATTCCGCATTCTCAGACAGATCTCCGTGGGCCCGGGCCACTTCGATCGCTTTTATATTTTGAGGCCGTTCCACTGTTTTTAAATGTTCCAGTTCCTTTTTTAGCGCCTCATAACCTTCTCTGGTAAACGGTATCCTTTCCAATTTCTTTTCCTATTGTCCTTTCTTATCGATCTTATGATCTCTCAAAGTGCACCGGAGGCACAGTTCCGAGCACATCCGATGCCGCTTGTATCATAAGTATTCCTTGGCTAAAACCTCCGCGATTTGAACGGCATTGGTAGCAGCGCCCTTTCGGATATTGTCGGCCACGATCCACATGTTGATCCCGTTCGGAATGGATTCGTCTTGCCTGATGCGGCCGACAAAAATTTCATCCCTGCCGGCGGCGTCGATGGCAAGGGGATAGAGGTTCTTCTCCAGATCATCAACAACCACGACGCCCGGTTCTTTCTCCAACAGCGCTCTAACCTCCGCCGCAGATATAGGCTTATTGGTTTCTATATTAACCGATTCCGAATGGCCGTAAAACACGGGAACCCGAACCGTCGTGGCGGTAATACCGATGCTGTCGTCTTCAAGAATTTTTCTCGTCTCATTCACCATCTTGACTTCTTCTTTGGAGTAGCCGTTATCCAAAAACACATCGATGTGCGGCAGACAATTGAACGCGATTCGATGGGGGTACACCTTATTTTTACTCTCTTGGAAATTAAGTATGGCCCGGGTTTGATCGAACAGCTCGTCAATGGCCTTTTTTCCCGTACCCGAGACCGCCTGATATGTGGAAACCACAACCCGCTTGATTTCAAATTTTTGATGGATCGGTTTCAGCGGAACCACCATTTGGATGGTGGAACAGTTGGGATTCGCAATGATCCCCTTTTTCGTGTATTGAGCGATGGCGTGCGGATTCACTTCGGGCACCACCAACGGCACCTCCGGATCCATCCGCCATTGGCTTGAATTATCCACCACAACACAACCGCTTTCTGCTGCAATAGGGGCAAATTGCTTGCTGGTGGATCCTCCGGCGGAAAAAAGAGCGATATCGACTCCCTTAAAGGAGTCTTCCGTCATCTCTTCAACCACAACCGTATCGCCTTTAAATCGGAGTTTGCGCCCGGCTGATCGATGGGAGGCCAGAAACTTTATCGATTTCACCGGAAAATTCCGTTCCTCCAGGCAGGTGATCATCTGATTTCCCACAGCTCCTGTGGCTCCGGCAACAGCGACATTAAATGTTTTATCAGGCATTGTTTCCCTTCCTTTTGGTAAAAGGTGATTTATAAAACCTCTTGTATATTTGATAGCGGGAGTATGGTTTGAAATGTATGCTAAACCTGATTCGATCGATGTTCGTCTTTTTTGCGCGACTCTGCCTTCTTTTTCTTCAAAGCCTTATACCTTCGCAGAAAGCCGAAAGGACCGGATATGATATAGGCTAAGCCTATCGAAAACAAAGCGATTGCCGGCTGGGCAGCGATAAAGATCATAATAAGTACGGCTGCCACAAGCACATTGAAGTTCATCTTTTTAAATAATTCCGGCTTCTTAAAACTATGAAATTTAATGGAGCTCACCATCAGGAAAGACAGAATATAAATCAGCATGAGTATCAATATTTTATTAGCACTGCTGCCGATCCCGAGGCGGTGGTGCAACAACACGGTGGCCGCCAGCATACCGGCTGCTGCAGGTATGGGAAGACCGACAAAATAGTCGCTCTTTACGGAATCAACCTGGGTATTGAATCGAGCCAGCCGGAGCGCCCCACAAACCATGAACAGAAAAGCCGCGAGCCAGCCGAGACGTCCCAGCGGTTCTAAAACCCACAGATAGGCCATCAGTCCCGGAGCCAGACCGAATGAAATCAAATCGGCTAGGGAATCGTATTCTACGCCGAATCGGCTTGTGGTATGGGTCGCCCTGGCGATTTTGCCGTCCAGCGCATCAAAAATGACCGCCACAAGTATCGCAATGGCGGCGGCATTGGAAGCACCGTTCACAGCAGCGATAACGGCATAGAATCCGCAGAAGATGTTCATTGTGGTAAACAGGTTGGGAAGAATATAGATTCCCCGCGGTATACCATCTTTTTTGGCTCTGTAAGCTGTTCTCATGATAAATACCCTAAAATTGAGGTCCCTGCTTTAACCCGATCGCCAAAAGCAACATTCAGTGTGGTTTCGGGTGGAACATACACATCCACCCGTGAACCGAAACAAATTAACCCGAACCGTTGCCCGCGGGTTACCCGATCCCCTGCTTGTATTTTACAAATTATCCTGCGGGCAATAAGCCCTGCGATCTGAACAAAGTAAATTTTTTTATCGTCTCCGGTTTGTAAAAAAACCGCATTATGCTCGTTCTTCATGGATGCCTGGTGATGATTTGCGGCAATGAATGCACCGGGCGTATACCGGACCTCCCGGATACTCCCATCATGGGGTATCCGGTTGATATGTACGTTGAAGACCGACATGAAAATGCTGATCTTTACGCAATCCCCTTCGTAGAAAGGGCAATTCTTTACAGGCGCTGCAACGATAATCTTTCCATCGGCCGGAGATATCACCGCTGTCGGCTCATTCGGTACGACACGATCCGGGTCCCGAAAAAAAAAGCAGATAAAGAATGTTGCCGCAAGGCCGATAATCGTCGGCACTGCGTATCCCAACAACGCAAATACAACGGTCGTAAATGCAGCGGTGATGATTAGCGGATATCCGGCACTTGCCACCGGAAATGCAACGTGACGTGGCGGGTCAGGCCAAGTGTATTTGTTCATTAATATTGTTTATACTTATTCTTTAAACAAATGTAATCATTAGATAACAAAGCTGAGCTAATATCATAATGCCCAATGGATGTCAACGATGTCGTCTCGGCTGCATTGCCCCGGAAAATGTCTATAAAAAGTGACGCTTGGCAAGGTTCAACTCCGCATCCGACTTGCGGATATAACGGGGTCTGAATGTGGAAACATCATCGACATTATTTTTTTCAATTCGTTGCACGCCTAAATTCGCTACCGTGACACCCCGGATCGTGTGATGGAAACGGGGCGCAAACACCACCCGGTCCTCACCGAGCATTTCAAGAATCGTCGGCTTGTATATGAGAGAACCGTCACCGATAAAGTAGCTCGGTTCATGAATACTCTGTATTGCGTTGACAATGGACAAAACTTCCTCTTCGGTCTCTTTTATCAAAACCCCGCCGACCCGGCGGTACCGTCCAAAGTAAACCTCCTCTTTCCGAGCATCGATAACCGTACATATGAGATAAGGCGTCACGTCCGCCTGATTGGCAAGGGCATCAAGGGTCGATACACCGACCATCGGCTTTCCGGATGAAGCTGCAAATCCCTTAATGGTACTGATACCGATTCGTAGGCCGGTAAAACTTCCCGGGCCCCTGGTAACCGCAAACCCATCTATATCTTTCAAGGAAACTCGTGAGATCTGCAGCACCTGATCGATCAGATTCATCAGATGTCTGGAATGGGTTTCACCGGTTGTTACGATCGCTTCCGCCAAAAGTGTCTGTCCATCAATAACAGCGACGCTGCAGCTTCTTGTAGCCGTATCAACAGCAAGTATACGCATCTGTTCGGTTTACCGTTGCCCGTTCCCCAATATATTCTGAACTTAGTTCGCTTTGCTTACAATTGGAATACTAGAATGATGGAACGCTGGAATGATGGGTTTAAATGAATTCTATCGATTATATAAAAAAGATATTTTCCGCTTTTTTACCCAATATTCCATTATTCCATCATTCCACTATTCCATGTTGCACTGCAATGTTGAGCATCAGTTAAAAACCATAATATCAATAGGTTGTAGAATTTCCGAGACGTAGAGCTAGTCTTCTAAAGCGATCTTTAGCACCTCATCCATGTGCGCCACCGGAATGAACTTGATCTTACGCTTAATATTCACCGGGATCTCCGATATGTCCTTTTTGTTCTTTTGAGGATAGATAATCGTCTTTATCCCCGCCCTCAACGCCCCCAGGGCTTTTTCCTTCAATCCGCCCACCGGCAGGACCCTGCCTCTCAGCGTAATCTCTCCGGTCATGGCCACATATTTATTTACCCGTCTCCTAACCAGTGCGGAAATCAGCGCGGCAGCCATGGCGGTGCCCGCAGACGGCCCGTCTTTCGGAATCGCTCCTGCCGGCACGTGAATATGCACGTCGCTGCTCTCAAACACATTGTCTTTAATCCCCAATGTTTGAAAATTGGCACGTGCATAGCTCAGTGCCGCCCTGGCCGACTCCTGCATTACCTCTCCCAACTGCCCGGTCAGGATCAGTTCGCCTTTTCCGTTCAGCAGGCTGGCCTCCACGTATAACACTTCACCACCCACCTGAGTCCAGGCCAGGCCGGTGGATAATCCGATCTGGCTGTTTTCCTGATCCATTTCAGGAATATATTTCGGTACTCCCAGATACTTGGGTATGTTTCTCTTTGTAATGTAAAATGGTCCTTTTTCACCCTCTGCAAGTTTTCTTGCCCCTTTCCGGCAAAGGGAACCAAGTTCTCTTTCAAGGTTTCTCACTCCGGCCTCGGAGGTGTATTCGGCAATGATCTGACGGAGGGCTCCGTTGCTGATGGACAACTGCCTGGGCTTGAGACCGTTTTCCTTAAGCTGGCGGGGTAAAAGGTGTCTTCGGGCAATAACACCTTTTTCTTCTTCCATATATCCGGAAAGGGAAATAAGTTCCATTCTGTCCAGCAAAGCAGCCGGAATCGTATCGGTGATGTTGGCGGTAAGGATAAACATAACCTTGGAAAGATCGAATGCGATATTGAGGTAATGGTCGCTGAAAGCCGAGTTCTGTTCCGGGTCCAGAGCCTCCAGAAGTGCCGACGATGGGTCACCTCTGAAATCGGACCCCAGTTTATCGATTTCGTCCATCATGAAAACCGGGTTGTTTGAGCCGCATTGTTTGAGCCCCTGGATAATCCGACCCGGCAAAGCCCCGATATAGGTCCGGCGATGTCCGCGTATTTCCGCTTCGTCTCGAATTCCACCCAGAGAAATCCGAACAAACTTACGCCGCAATGCATTGGCAATGGCTCTCCCCAAAGAAGTCTTGCCCACCCCCGGAGGGCCCACGAAGCAGAGGATCGGCCCCTTCATTTTGGTATTGAGCTTTCTGACGCTCAAATACTCCAGTATCCGCTCCTTGACTTTATCCAAAGCGTGGTGGTCCGCATCGAGTATCTTTTTGGCATCTTTGATATCCAACATGTCTTTTGTGGCTTTGCTCCACGGCAAATCAGCCATCCAATCCAGATAGGTCCGAACTATGGAAGCTTCGGCAGATTCCGGATGCATCTGTTCCAGTCGCTTCAGCTGGCGATCAGCCTCATCGAGAGCATCATGGGGCATTTTGGCCCGTTTGATTCTCTTCCTGTAATCCGCGACTTCGGCAGCTTTTTCATCCTGCTCCCCCAGTTCCCTGTGAATGGCTCTAACCTGCTCCCTTAAGAAATAGTCCCGCTGATTTTTGTATATCTCATCCCGAACATTGGATTGAATCTTCGCCTGCATGGTCGAAAGCTCCACTTCGCGGGAAAGCAGATCATTCACTTTTCTAAGCCGCTCCACCGGATCCACCAACTCAAGAAGGGTCTGTGATTCGGCGGTCTTGAGCTTCAGACTGGAGGCGACCAGGTCCGCCAGTTTTCCGGGGTCCTCGACTCCCTCGAGGATATTTCCCACATCACTCGTCAATTCACCGCGGAGTTCAAGGATTTTCTCGGCATATTCCCTGACGTTGCGCATGAGCGCTTCAGTCTCAAGACCGATTTCATCAATCGTCGGTTCAACAATGGTCTCTATCTTCACCCGATAAAAGGATCGCTTTCGGCTGTATCGGATGATTTTTGCTTTCACGACCCCCTGAACCAACGCCTTGACTCTGCCGTCGGGAAGCTTCAGCATTCTTAAAATTCGAGCGATGGTACCGACGCCATAGATTTCTTCAGGCTTCGGGTCCTCAACTGCCGGATCTTTCTGGGTTGCCAGAAACACCAACCGGTCTTTCTCCACAGACTCTTCTATCGCACGAACCGATCTTTCACGACCGATAAACAACGGGAGAAGCATATCCGTGAATATGACAACATCCCGAACCGGCATGAGCGGAAGCGTGGCAGGAATTTCTTCAAGATCGCCTTCATCATCGTCAAGAATGGCGATCAGATCGTCTTTATCGGTTTCAGCCATAATCTCACCTGAGCAATATCATATGATTGACCGAATCAGGAATTCAAATTTTTCTGTTTCGGCTTTTGAATATTTAGCGTAAACGTATAAAATAAGACAGGTTTTATTGTTGACAATATCAACCGGACTATTTTTATATGAAGCTCTCTTAAATGCCGTCTGAAAGATGGATTCTTAAATGGCACCTTATTTAACGGAAATGGTGGTGGTTATATTCGGCTTGTGCATCGGAAGTTTTATAAATGTCTGTATTTATAGAATTCCGCTTAAACAATCGATTGTTTCACCCGGGTCCAGGTGTCCGAAATGTGAAGCGCCCATACGATTCTATGACAATCTGCCGGTCATCAGTTTTCTTATGTTGAGAGGGAAATGTCGCTATTGCGGTGGTCGGATATCGGCAAGGTACCCCGTGGTCGAAATCCTGAGCGGGGCATTTGCCTTTCTGTTCTTTAAAAAATACGGCATCTCCATTGAAGGATTGATCTGGTATGGATTCACGACGGTTCTGCTGTTGATCACATACATTGACCTTGACCATCAGATTATACCGGATGTCATCACGCTCCCGGGCATTCCCATCGCTTTTCTGGCCTCTCTGTTTCTGCCTCAAATTTCATGGCTGGAATCGGTATTGGGTATCTTAATCGGCGGCGGCAGCCTCTATCTGGTCGCCGTAACATACACCTTGCTGATGAAAAAAGAAGGAATGGGGGGCGGAGATATCAAATTACTTGCATTAATCGGTGCGCTGATCGGCTGGAAAGGGGTATTGTTTACGATTTTTTTAGCATCTATGATCGGGGCGGTTTCCGGCATCCTGGTGATGTTTCACCAGAAAAAAGATCTTAAACTTGCCGTCCCTTTCGGTCCATTCCTCTCCATCGGCGCCATTTCCCATGTCTTTTTCGGCACCGAACTGATTACCTGGTATTTTAGACTTCTTAGGTAGCACCAAATATAGACTGGTTATAACCGCCGTAGCGCATCATTCATATTCGACATGGCAATCTCGAGATTTTCATATGAATTGGCGTAAGATATCCGGATATACCCCTCTCCGTAATTTCCGAAGACGCTTCCCGGAACAACGGCGATTTTCGCCTCATCCAGCAGATAGCCGGTGATTTCTTCCGATGTTTTACCCGTGCCGGTGATGTTCGGGAAAATATAAAACGCACCCTTGGGTCTGAGCACCTTGATACCGGGCATCTCTTTTAACGAGTCGTATACGAGGCCTCTTCGGCGATCGAACTCCGTAATCATCCGGTTGATTTCATCCTGCGGTCCGGTCAATGCTTCAGCCGCTCCGTACTGGGCAAATGTGGTGACGCAGACGGTGGTGTACTGATGAATCCGGATCATGGCCGACATCAACGCCCTATCCGAACAGATCCAACCCAAGCGCCAGCCGGTCATGGAATACTTCTTGGAAAATCCGTTTACGATGATAGTCCGCTCCTTCATGCCGGGCAGGCTGGCAATGCTGATGTGTCGATTGCCGTCATAGACCATGGATTCGTAAATTTCATCGGAGATCACAAACAGGTCTTTTTCTTTGGCCAGTCGGGACAGTGCATCGAGCGCTTCGGCACTGGCCACGGCACCCGTGGGATTGTTCGGCGAGGTCAGCACAATCATCTTTGTTTTTTCGGTCAGCAGGGTTTTAAAATCTTCTATACTCGGCACAAACTCGTTTTCTTCCCGGGTGGGAACCGATATGGGAACAGCCCCTGCCATCTGCGCACAGTAAAAATAGTGAAGCCAAACCGGATCCGGTATCAACACCTCGTCTCCGGGATTCAGGAGTCCCATCATGGCCAGCAAAACCCCTTCGTTTGCCCCGACAGTGACAACGATTTCACTGGCCGGATCATATACAACGTTGTTTTCCTGTTCCGTCTTTTTGGCGATGGCGTCTCTCAGCTCCGTTATCCCGTAATTGGATGCATAATGGACCTTCCCTTCATCAAGCGCTTTTTTTGCTGCCTCCTTGATGTTTTTAGGAGTGTCGAAATCCGGTCTCCCGATATTGAGATGGATAATCTTCTCCCCCGCCTTTTCCCTGCGGATGACTTCCTCAAAAACCTTTCTGATCCCGGAAAACGGGATGGATTCCATGCGATCTGCAACTTTCATTATCTTCTCCTTTTCACTTATATAAAGTTGATGAAATCGTAAAAATCTATAAACCGATGGCAAAGTAAAAAGCGCCAAGATCAAGACGTGCGAATCTCGTGTCACGAGGCGTACTTCCAGTACGTCGCAGTGACAGCGAGATGAAGCGCAACGCAGAAATTGGACTTTTTACGAAGCCATCAAAGTTAAATGAATCAAATCCTTTAATAGCGCCGCCGCCGCTCCCACGGGTGAGCTCTTTCCTCCGGTCACCGTTACCTGTCCCATGGTGTCGGTCAGATAACTGATTCCCTTTTCCGAATAATTTACGGTAGCCAGGGGATGCTCCATTTCCAGGGCTTTCGGTTCGACTTTCAAAGAGATTTGACCGTCCGATATGGATGCGGTCCCCACAAGTTTTAAAACTTTGCCTTTTTTCGACGCCTCATCAATATCATCCAGCCTCACACCGGTGATTCCCTTGACTTCCACATCCCCCAGGCCGAAGGTTTGATCCATCAAGGAATTTGTAATGAGCACCAGCTTGTTGCGGGTATCGTATCCTTCCACATCAAGGGTCGGATCCGTTTCCGCGATGCCCATTTCCTGAGCTTCCTTCAGCGCCGTGTCATAGGTGCACTTCTCTTCCCGCATACGGGTTAAAATGTAATTGGTTGTGCCGTTTAAAATTCCTTCGATGGAAAGTATGTCGGCACCGGCCAGACACAAGCGCCCCACATCCAACGTCGGCAGCGCTGCTGCCGTTGCCGCACTCATGGAAATCCGGCAGCCCTTTGTTTTTGCCAGATCCAGGATCTCCTTGTAATAGAGTACGAGAGGCCCCTTGTTTGCGGTCACAATATTCAAGCCTTTATCCAAAGCAGTCATGATGTGGCTTCGCCCCGGTTCGCCGTCCCTTAAATTCGTCGGTGTCGCTTCGATGAGAACATCCGCCTCAATCCGGGTCAAGGCGTCGATTCCGGACATGCCCGGACGTCCGATTTTTTCCATGGTTTCAACGGTGCCGCCCTTCTCCACGTGAGCCATTATCGTGTCTATGGGAATCGGTTCATTATTGCAGTGAACTGCACCGTCGATATCCGCTATGGCGACCAATTCCAGGCTCAAGCCATAGCGCTTTTTCAAATCGTTCCGCCGTTCATGAATCAAATTCGCAAAGGCTCTTCCCACATTGCCGAAACCGCAAAGTATCAATCGTTTGGTTATCACTTTCATGGCCTCAAAAAACTAAATAGGACGCAGATTTACGCTGATCCACGCAGATAATAATCTGTATTCTATTAATCCAAAAAATCTGCGTTTATCAGCGTCCAATAATAAAATCCTATACTATCAAGTTAGGTCTACTCACTGTTCCGCTGACCGTTATCTTTCAGGTACTTCTCCAATGCACTCATGGTCTTCATCTTTTGCGCCCGGACTAATGCACTGGCCCGTTCGGCATCATTATCCTTCAACGCATCGACGATGCTTTTGTGTTCATTCCATGATGGAATCGCCCGTTTTGGAACGTATGCAAACACACTCTGGGTGAGTTCGAATTTTTCCCATAAGTTTACAATCATCCCGAACAGGTTAGGATATGGTGCGGCCTGATAAATCTTTAAATGGAAATCCTTGTTCAACGGACCCAATTTCTCGTTTTTACCCCGCTTAATAGCGGTCTCTGCTTTTTGGATCAGGTTACACAGGAAATCGATATCTTTTTCTTTGATATGCGGTGCGGCCAATCGTGTGGCCAGCGCTTCCAGTTCTATCCGGATGATATAGATTTCCAGAAATTCCTTTTCATTGATTTTACTGACCACAGCACCCACATGCGGGGTGAACTGAACGATCCCCTCGCTCTCAAGCCGTCGAATGGCTTCACGGACGGGAATTTCACTGAGCCCGAAATTTTTAGCCAGTTCGGATATAACAAGACGCTGACCGGGTTTCATTTTGCCAGCCATGATCTCTTCTCTGATTCTCGCGTGAACGACTTCGGTTTTGGTTTTGAATTCTATTCCCATAGATTAATTCCGTATTGATCAATCGGATTTGAAACCAATTGACACCGGCCCGACAACATCATATATCATATATGATACAGAACAATCGGGGTGTCAATATTTTAAACCATGGTTGCAAATGAAAAAGCTCTCGCCTCATTTCTTGGTACTATTTGAAAAGTCGCCGGCTTTTATAGACAATATATTCATGTTTCGCACCTCAAAAATATTGATTTACAGTATAAACTCTAATAAGAGTGGGGCGTTAATCAAAATGGATTTTGGAATGAAATATCGTAATAGTCCAAACATTGAATGAGGTATAAGGAATGGCAAAAAAGAAAGTAATAATCGATGTGCCGCCGATCCACGCTGATGGTCTGAAAGCTTTTGAAAACGTGCCGAACATTGAAGTGGTTCGCTACTATAAAGACCAGCCTTTGCCGGATGCGGTAAAAGATGCAGCCGGCATTATGGTCGGGCTGTCCATTTTCGATGAGGCGGTTATCGAAAACGCACCAAATCTTGAAATTATCGCAAAACACGGCGTCGGCTATGACAACATCGATATCACAGCCGCCACCAAACGAAAGATCCCTGTTGCTTTCACGCCCTATGCAAATTCCTCATCGGTGGCAGAGTATACGGTTGGTTTTATACTGGCTGTCACCAAAAAACTTTCCGAATCCAATGCGGCGCTGAAAGACGGAACCTACCGTGAAATGAAAGATTTCACGGGCATCGATATCCGGGGCAAAACCGTCGGGATTATAGGAATCGGTCGAATCGGAAGTGAAGTGGTTCGTATGTGTCGGCAGGCGTTTCACATGACGGTTTTAGCCTATGATCCCTTTGTCACCGATGCATATTCAAATACGGTCGGTGCGCATCGCGTTGACAATTTGGATGAGCTGTTAACAGCATCTGATTTTGTAACCGTTCATTGCCCGTTGACACCGCTGACGAAAGATATCATTTCGGAGGTCGAACTCAAAAAGATGAAGAAATCCGCGTTCCTTTTCAACACCGCTCGCGGCGGCATCGTCAATGAGACGGCGCTTCTTCGAGCATTAGATGAGGGATGGATTGAAGGGGCGGCACTGGATGTGACGATAATGGAGCCCCCCAGCGCCGATCATCCGCTTCTTAACCACGAAAAAGTGCTGGTCACACCCCATATCGCCGCAAACACGGACGAAGCCATGTCCCGAATGGCCACCATGGCAGCAGATGAAATCCTTCGGGTATTGGCGGGAGGGAAGCCGATTAATATCGTAAACCCGGAGATCTATTTGTAAATTTTTCGGGCCCATGATTACATGCTGACTGCACAGCCCTCTTCTGCTTGAACATTCACTCGGGATGTTCAATGCCCTGATCGACACCCTGCATGGTGTTGATGCCGGGTTTACCCTACCCTTTCCGACTCTTGAATGGAAGCCTGTTGAATATTGTGCCGGAGCTTGTTAGTTTATGGCTGAAAAATGAAGATTCTGTTTACCATATTGGCGATACTCTATGTCTTGTCCCCATACGATATCTTGCCGGATTTTGCCTTCGGCTGGGGCTGGCTGGACGATCTGGTTATCCTTTTCCTCCTGTGGCGGTTTTTCTATTCCGTTAAAAAATCTCCCTTTCAAAACCGTCGTTTTTACAGCCGGAATTACCAGTATTTCAACAAAGGGTACGGCGGATCGCAAAGTACCGGTTCCGGCGCCCGGCAGCCGTTCGATGCCGATCCCTCCTCTAATGATCCGTATCAGGTACTCGGTATCGAAAGAAACGCCACAGAAGACGAGATCAAGAGTGCCTATCGGCAGCTCGCCAATAAATACCATCCGGACAAGGTTCATCATCTCGGAGAAGAGTTTAAAAAGCTGGCCGAACAGCGATTCAAGGAAATCGAAGAGGCATACCGGACACTCACCAAAAGTTGATCATAAATATATTCCATCACTCCAGTTTATATTCAAGAAAGCGATTTACTTTTAGATGCATCACGGATATACCGGATGCCGCATGGCGGATACGAAACATCGGATTCAAGAGCAGCTGGAGCACCGGATCCTTCACGGACTGGCCTGTGAGTGGGAGGCCGCCCAGTGGGTGCTGGAACCGCAGTGTCGCGGGGCAATGAAAAAACCGATGTTTTGCCTCAAAGATCTTAAAAAGACCTGGGGGTACTGGTCCGGCGAGCGGGAAGAAATCTGCCTGAGCCGCAACCTGGTCCTGAATTATGCTTGGGACACGGTCCGCGAGGTGCTCCTGCATGAAATGGCCCACCAGTTAGCCGAGCAGGTCCTGCACGCAAACGACAAACCACCCCATGGAAAAAACTTTCTCAAAGCCTGTCACCTGTTGCGTGCCAATCCGAAAGCGTCCGGGCAGTATAAATTGCTGAGAGAACGGCTCGACGATGAAAATACAGATCCCAACGACCGGCTTCTCATCCGTATCAAAAAACTGCTGGCCCTGGCGCAAAGTCGAAACAAATACGAGGCCGAGTCCGCCATGGTAAAGGCCCATGAGCTTATCAAGAAATACAATATCGATATCCTGCAACTGGAGGAGAACCGGAATTTTCATAGCCGGTTCATCGGGAAGCCCGCCTTGCGGAATCCGAGGGAAATCTACCATTTGGCCCGATTGCTCCAGGATTTCTATTTCGTTCAGGGCATATGGGTGTCGGCATATGTAATGGATAAGGTTAAAATGGGGAGGGTGCTAGAAATCAGCGGCACCCGGCACAATCTTTCCATGGCATCCTATGTTCATGATTTTGTGAATCGATACGTGGAAAACCAGTGGAATCGTTACAACCGCAA
Source organism: Deltaproteobacteria bacterium (assembly GCA_013349495.1). Taxonomy (GTDB): domain Bacteria; phylum Desulfobacterota; class Desulfobacteria; order Desulfobacterales; family SURF-15; genus DUZK01. Next base: position 184 of record DUZK01000060.1, on the reverse strand, counting down.
AAGAAAATTGAACCGGTATCGTAAAACGGATTTTGCAGTCGGAATCATTGAAGGATTCCGGGAAAAGCTCCTGGGCCACGGACCGGTGCGTAAAACGCCGGCCGAAACCCATGCATTGGTCACGGTGAAAGATCCCCAACTGGAATCGTATATGACCTATAAATATCCCCGAACGGTCAGTTTT
>DUZK01000059.1 GCA_013349495.1 Deltaproteobacteria bacterium | reverse complement strand
TTGGCGCTTTTTCAATATGGTAATCCAGCTTAATCCGGCTTGTGCGGATTCGAGAAGCAAGAATTCAAACAACTTATGATCATCACGCACCGGAGTTCCCCACTCATTATCGTGGTATTCTATATAGAGGGGATCGCTTCCGGCCCATTCACAACGCTTTTTCAATTAAATTATCCCCATTTTTCGTATTTGACGAGCCCGGCCCAATTGCCCTTCTTATACATAAATTATCATGCAAATCAAATGCCAAAAATTACATATAGATCATCGCCCATGATTAAAAGGCATTGATCGGTTATTGAATAATTTATCATTGCCGGGTATATATTAATCTAAACTGATCGGTTCCAGGTTCAGGGTTCATGGTTAAAGGGTTACAAACAGTTGAAACCGCTCACGATATTGATCGGTATCCGGAATATCCGGCATAACCCAATGGGTGGAACGGGATTATAACCACAATAAATAGGTATCCCTTTGATACGTTGTGTTTAAGGTTTTTCAACCCGGAACGTTGAACTCTGAACCTGTGAACACATACTTTATGGGAGTCCTTTAAATGAAGTTAAAAATGCTATGTCTTCCGATGATCCTAATTATTCTTTGGGGGTGTACCCAAGCCGTCCAGCCGAGCAAAACCGATATAAGGGATCGGCTTTTGGATAACCTGGCTATGGATCTGGCCGAGATTCACCTCATGGTTGAAATCGCCCGGACAAAGTATCAATCAGAAATTGTGTCGTTCAGGGTGCTCGAATCTTGGACCCTTTTTCCGGACACGGAAATACGAATGGTAACTCCGAGCAAGGCCAAGATCTATAATGTGCTCCAAAAATCGGCTGTAGAAGTATCAACTTTAAATGGCCCGGCCCTGGTTCATGTCCTTAAGATTCAAGGAGAAGAAGGTGTTTTTATCGGTATCGAGAAACCCGGGCGGGTAGGCACCTATCACATGGGTGTATTTTCCGAAGAACGCCTCGGCGGTTATCTTGTCAGATTCTACGATGCTGAAATCGCAAAAGATCCTGATGCCGTGAAGTCATTAGAGGAATATTTGTCTATGACTTCACGGATGGAAAAAGCGGCAAACACCATTTTGAAAAAGCTCATGGAACTCCATAACAAATATAAAACGACCCAGATCCAAATTGAAAGCTTTCACGTTAATTTCCCCATGATATCCATCGACATCCAATTCAAATTCAAGACTTTTTAACTGACGATTGAAATCCGTCGGTAATATCGGATCACTCGCTTTAAGATCTGAGAGATAAACAAAAAAGGATTTTGGAATTTTCCAAAACCCTTTGATTTATCAAATATGTGGTGGGCGGTACTGGGATTGAACCAGTGGCTTCTACCGTGTGAGGGTAGCACTCTCCCGCTGAGTTAACCGCCCGTTAATTTTCATTGTCCACCATTTCCTTCAGTTCCTTGCCCACTTTGAAGAATGGCAGTTTTTTGGGGGGTACGCTGATCTTGGTCCCGGTCTTCGGATTCCGGCCTACGTACGGTTTGTACTTTTTAACAGTGAAGCTGCCGAACCCACGGATTTCGACCCGATCGTTTTTCATCAAGGTGTCGGATATAGCGTCAAAAAATGTCTCAACAAATTTCTCAGCATCTTTCCGGCTGAGAAGGGTCTGGTTCTTGAGTTCATTTATCAGATCTGATCTGTTCATACGGGCTCCTCGTGATTATCTATTGCTTTCCTTGTTCGGTCTCCGGTTGAAACAATAAAGAGTTATATATTGGGTTAAAGAGGATGAAGTCAAGGATTTTTTCCGTTGGTTTCTTCGGGTGCCTCTTCCTGCTCCACGGTTTCCTCTACCAGTGGTGATGTCCGCTCAGGTCCAGGAGGTATGACATCTTCCGCGGTAGGATTCCCAAAGGCATCGATTTCTTTCAAAGTCGGGAGGTCCTTTAAGTCCTTCAAATCGAATACCTGCAAGAATTCTTTGGTGGTTGCGTAAATCAGCGGGCGCCCCGGGATCTCCTTCCGCCCCAGAATTCGGATGAATTTCCGCTCAAGCAACAGACGAAGCACCCCTCCGGAGTCGACACCCCGTACATGTTCGACATCACTCCGGATGACCGGCTGCTTATAGGCGATGATGGCCAGGGTTTCCAAAGCAGCCTTGCTCAGGCGCTGCGGATTCGGTTGGATCAAGCGTTTGATCCATTCGGTGTATTCAGGCCGCGTCCGGATTTGAAACCCGCCGGCGACCTCTCCCAGATAAAAGCCGCCGCCGCGGCTCTCATACTCATCAGCCAGTTGTTCTAGAACGGTTCGGATCCCCTTTGTATCTTCAGTGGATATTACCGATTTGATTCGGTCTATGGTCAGCGGCGTCTCACTGACAAACAACAAGCTTTCGATAATATTTTTGATGTTATCCGTCATATGTAAAATAACCTGATTATCCCGGTTTGAACATGCTGTACGATCCGGACCAAGTGAAGCTTTACCATCTCCAGAACGGCAAGAAATGTAATAATGATTTGACTTTTATCCGGTTTTGGAGAAAACAGCTCGACAAATGTGATGGATCCTTTGTCCTCCAATAGATCCACGAGTTCTGAAATCCGATCCGTCACCGAGATTCGATCGGGTGTAAATTCTATTTGCTGGTCTTCGGAAAGGTTTTCCAATATGCTCTTAAAGGCATCGATAAGCTCAAACAATCCGACTTTTACCATCTGATCGCCCGGTTCCATGGGGTAGTCCGCCTTGCTGGAAGGCCGGATAAAAGTGGTTTCTCCCAACAGGTTTCTTCTATACAACGCTTCTGCCGCATCTTTGATCTGAAGATATTCCAAAAGCGGTCGCGTGATTTCCATCCGGGGATCTTCATCCTCCTCTTCCGGACCGTGAATCGGCAGCAGCATCCTGGATTTAATCTGCGCCAAGGTGGATGCCATGACCAGAAAGTCACCGGCAAAATCGATATTCATGAATTTCATCCAGTCAATATATCCCAAGTACTGTCTGGTGATCAGGGCAATCGGGATATCGTAAATATTCACCTCATTTTTTTTAATGAGATGAATCAGAAGATCCATAGGGCCTTCAAAAATATCTTCAAGCTGTACTTGATAGGGGATGGTATTCTCTGGTGCAGATTCCATAATCAGATTTTCACGGCTCCTCTGACTTCTTCCATGGTCGCCCCGGCCACTTTTCTGGCCCGATTGCTGCCCTCCACGATAATGTCTTCGACTAAATCCGGATGCGCTTCATAGTAGATTCTTTTTTCCCGGATGGGAGCCAATGCCTTTATCAAATTCCCCCCCATTTTCTTCTTGCACTCCACACATCCGATTTGAGCCGATCGACAGTCTCGATTGATGGTTTCAACCGTTTCAGGGTCCGTATACAATTTGTGGAATTCAAACACATTACATACATCCGGATTTCCGGGATCACTGCGTCGGGCGCGCTGGGGGTCCGTTATCATACCGGATACTTTGGCGGATATCTCCTCAGGCGGATCTGAAAGATATATGGCATTGTTATAGCTCTTGCTCATTTTTCGACGGTCTATACCCAAAATTTTGGGGGTTTCGGTTAAAATGGCTTCCGGCTCCGGAAAGACATTACCGTAGAAATAATTGAATCGTCTTGCAATTTCCCGGGTAATCTCCACATGGGGAACCTGGTCCATTCCTACCGGTACGCCGAAAGCCTTATAAATGATAATATCGGCCGCCTGAAGTACCGGATATCCCAAGAATCCAAAGGTTGAAAGATCTTTATTGCTCAACTGTGTGATTTGGTCTTTGTAAGTCGGGTTGCGCTCCAACCACGGCACCGGTGTGATCATAGATAAAATAACAAAAAGTTCGGCATGTTCTTTAATGCGGGACTGCAGGAAAAGAGTCGATTTTTCCGGGGAAAGCCCGGTACTGAGCCAATCGATCATCAATGTGCGGATATATCCATTGATATGGTTCGTATCCTCATAGTCGCTGGTGAGTGCGTGCCAGTCGGCAATGAAGAAAAAACAGTCATATTCATCCTGCATGGTTACCCAATTGGCGAGTGCGCCGTAAAGGTTCCCTAAATGAAGGGGGCCTGTGGGGCGCATCCCGCTTAAGATCCGTTTTTTCTGAGCCATTCAAATCCTCCTAAACGAACAAATCGTGTGCGACCGAGTTATTGGGACGCGGATAAACACAGATGAACGCGGATCATAAAGATTTTAGAATATATAAATAATAATATTTTTATCTGTGCATATCTGCGTAGATCTGCGTCCTATTCAATTAAGCTTATCATTCATCCTGAACCGTGTCTTTTGCTAATTTGCAGACATAATTGATCTCATCAGCCTCGGTTTTTAAAATACCGTTGAGCTTGGCCATCAGCACCGAATCAAAGAGCTTGCGGTAAATGGGACCGGGAGGGATGCCCATTTTGATCAGATCCTTTCCCATCACCGTGGGTGTAATGTAACGCAGATGGGTAAAATACCGCGATATGGATCGTTTCACACTCTGTTTTCTGGTTTTTGCCATCAGGTAGAGCAACAGTTCGGTCCGGAGACCATGAAGCTGCTTGTAAAGCTCACTGTTTTGATGCGGTAGACTCCGTTCCAGCCCGCTGAGCTTTCGATCCGCCTCGAACCGCTCTTTATAGAAGATAAGCGAATACCTCGGTGCAAGCTCCAGCCGAGAGCAGATTTCTTCAGATACCGGTATATCAGACTGACCGATGAGCGCCAGAAAATAAACGGCCCACTTCATATAGGATTCTTCCAAGAAAAGCAAATCAAACCAGGACAATACCTTGCGTACCGAGTCAAACAGCCAAATCAAATCTTCATCCAGGGAGATGGACGGGTGTACCACTTTCAACAGTCCATAATCATTCAAACGTCTGATGGCGGCTGTGGGGTTTTCCTCTTCAAAAATCTGTCGAAGCTCACTGAATACCCGCCTGCCGCCGAGCTGCTTGAAGAAATCCATTTTCACTGCGTTTTCAATCAATCCGGTGGTCAGTTTGCCGATGGTAAATCTGAATCGCTGCTCAAAACGGATGGCCCGAAAAACACGGGTGGGATCTTCCACAAAGCTGAGGTTATGCAACACCCGGATGGCTTTTGCCTTGATATCTTTTTGTGCACCAAAAAAATCGATTAAGGTTCCGAATTTATCCTTATTCAATTGAACCGCCAGGGTGTTGATGGTGAAATCTCTCCGAAACAGATCGAGCTTAACGGAACTCATCTCAACGGTGGGCAATGCAGCAGGAAATTTGTAGTATTCCATTCGGGCCGAAGCCACATCAATCTTAAACCCGTCCGGAAAGATGATAACCGCTGTTCCGAACTTGGCATATGAGTGGATACGGGCTCCTACGAGTTTTGCATATTTTTTGGCAAACGCGATACCATCCCCTTCGATCACAATATCGATATCTTCATTGGGCCGATAGAGAAACAGGTCTCTCACAAACCCGCCTGCCACATATGCATCGGTTCTGTTTTCATCGGCCACCTCACCGATTTGTCTGAATATTTCAAGAAACCGTTTTGAAAGCCGTTCCTTTAAAAATTTAACGATGATCCGTTTCCTGGCATGGATCGGATCTCTCAGTTGCTCTGCGGATTTACCCGTCAACAGTTGGGATTGCCGAACCAGCACATTCAACAGATCGGTTCGGGTGATGACACCGACCACGGTGTCTCCATCAATCACCGGTAAAATTCGTTGTTTGTTGTCTATTATCTTTTCCTGAATTTCCTGAAGATCGGATTCGGGTTCCACCGAACCGATTTCAGTCGTCATATACTCCCGAACCGGCACATGATCCAGTTTGTGATATAGTCCCTTCTCAATAATCTGGCGGGTGATAAAACCCAACAGCTTCACCGCTCCGTTCTCTTCCTCTTTTACCAAAAGCGCGTTGATGTTATATCGCGTCAGAAGGCTGCCGGCTTCTTTCAGGGAAACCGCTGCATCCGTCATGATAGGGGGAGCTGACATTAAATCCTTTGCCCGGTGGCGGGATTGGATGGTCCGATAAAGGATCTCCATGAGCTGGTGTTCGATCTGAACCAGCGTATGGCCTTTGACGGTTGCTGCTGCAGCAAAAGTATGGCCGCCTCCTCCGAAGGGCGCCAGAACAGATCCCACATCCACCTCCGAAATCCGGCTCCTGGCGATGATGTAAACCTTATTGACCATCCGGGCAATGGCGAAGATGGCGTTAAAATTTTCCATCCGCATCATTTTGTGCACCAGAAAGGCAAAATCCGGAACATAATCGTCCGAAGAAACATTGGTCACCACCACATCGATGCCGTTGATGTTATGCTCGGTTGCGGCTTGAATCATTTCATTCAAGAGGCGAACTTGCGCCGGATTCATCTCCCTGTCGATGAGGCTCGACACCATGTTCAGGCTGGCGCCTTTTGAGAGGAGATGTGCGGCGGCGATAAAATCCTTATCGGTGGTAGACGGAAATGTAAAAGAGCCGGTGTCCTCGTATATTCCCAGGCAAAGAATGGTGGCTTCATCCGGTGTTATTTCGATATTTCGTTCCAATAGGACTTCAGTGAGCAGCGTTACAGTGGCTCCGGTTGTGCGGATGTTCTCAAAATCCCCTTTGATGTCATTGGGCATATCCGGGTGGTGGTCGTAAATATGGATTTCCACGCCCGATCGGTTCAGCAGTTTGCCGAATTTACCGATTCGGTTTGGTTGACGGGTGTCCACCAGGACCAACTTTTCGATTCTCGAAAAGTCCATATCCTTTATGTCAGCCATGTTGAAGAGATAGACCATGGACTTGATAAAGAAATTCCTGAGGTTTTTTTCTTGTGATCCGGGAAAAACAACAAGAGAGTCGGGATATAACTTCTGGGCGGCCAGCATGGAAGCCAGTGCATCGAAGTCCGCATTGGTGTGGGTCGTGATGACGGTTAAATTCTTACGTTCGGCCATATTGTTGATCGCTTTCACACAGAATAGACAGTCCGTTTTCCTGCCTCGAATATACCACATTTTTCCCGGTTTCCAATCCCACGGCAGAGAATCGGTTCCGGAGGGAACGATTTCGGATATCGGCTTGATGAAATTTGGCATAGATGCGCTCCTTTATCAAGTTGAAGGTAAAATTGTCCCATTCCATATGCTGCTTGGATGAAAGTAAGGGACCATGCAGGCGGATATTTGAAGGCACCGATTCAGCACCGTACCTATTGTTGTTTGGCAAGGTTTGTGGTAGGAGATATCTGTTAATCTATCGAAATAACAGTTAAAGTGTTAATGATGGTTGCCATCCTGGACCATTCATAAGATATACAAATTAAACGTCTCGAAAATTTTACAATCTATTGATATTATATTTTTTAACTGACGCTCAACATTGCAGCGCAACATGGAATAATGGAATATCGGGTATAAAAACGGAAAAGATCTTTTCTAAAAACCGATAGAATTCATTTAAACCCATCATTCCAGCGCTCCAATATTCCAGTACTCCAATTGTGAGCGAAGCGAACTAAGTTCTACAGGGGGGGATCATGCCGGTTTATCTTTGGGAAGGGACTAACAGAAGAAACGAGGTTCAAAAGGGAGAGATGGAAGCCCCGAACGAGCAGGCGGTCAGGACCCAGCTCGGTAGACAGCGGATTAATCCAACAAAGATCAAGCAGAAACCGAAAGACCTTTTTGAGAATGTTTCCTTCATGCAGCCCAAGGTGACCGAAAAGGACGTGATTCTTTTCGCCCGTCAATTTTCCACCATGATCGATGCAGGTCTTCCGATTGTTCAATGTCTCGATATACTCTTTTCACAGCAGGAAAATAAGACGTTCAAAAAAGTCTTGAAGGATGTCAAGGAGTCAGTTGAAGGGGGATCAACGCTCGCTGAATCACTGAATAAATATCCCAAGAACTTTGACAATTTGTTTGTGAATATGATTGCGGCCGGCGAGGCAGGGGGTATTCTGGATACCATCCTGAGACGCTTGGCCGCCTATATGGAGAAAGCGGCAAAGCTGAAAGCCCAAGTCAAGGGTGCCATGACCTATCCGATCATCACCCTGGCCATTGCGGTTATCGTCTTAGGCGTCATCCTCGTTTTCGTCATTCCCGTTTTCCAAAAGATGTTTGCCGATTTCGGCGGCGAACTGCCCGTTCCCACACAGATTGTGGTGAACATGAGTGAGTTCGTTAAAGGCAACATCCTCTATATTATCGTCGGTCTGGTTGGAATCGGAATCGCCTCCAAGCGATTTTATGGAACGGAAAAAGGCCGAGCCATCTTCGATGATGTGGTCTTGCGGCTTCCCGTTTTCGGTATGTTGCTTCGGAAGGTGGCTGTGTCCAAATTTACCCGGACCATGGGAACCATGCTATCCAGCGGAGTTGCAATCCTTGACGCTTTAGAGATCGTTGCCAAGACATCCGGTAATCGAACCATCGAGAAGTCCATATATTCCGTTCGGACGGGGATTTCCGAAGGTCGCACCATGGCCGATCCTCTGTCTGATAGCGGCGTTTTTCCGGCCATGGTGTGTCAGATGATTTCTGTTGGAGAATCCACCGGCGCTTTGGATACCATGCTCGTGAAAATAGCAGACTTTTATGATGATGAAGTGGACCAGGCGGTGGATAACCTCACAGCAATGATCGAACCCTTTATGCTTGTGTTTTTGGGCACCACCATTGGAGGACTCGTGATATCCATGTATCTTCCGATATTCAAGATGGCCGGCATGGTTGGGGGCTGATGAATCAAAAGACCGTTACCGCCGAGAATGAGTTTCTCCACAAACTCAAGTGGATCATGTTCTTCCGGCTCCTGTTTACAACCATTCTGTTGGGTTCAACCATCATCTTTCAGCTTCGGGAAAGCCCTTCCTTTCTGGCGCGGCCGCTTGTTTTTATTTATGTTCTGACGGCCGCCATCTATCTGCTGTCCTTTATATACTCTCTTATTCTTCGACGGGTGAAACGGCAACTCCTGTTTGCCTATATTCAGCTCATTATCGATACCGCTGTCGTGACGCTGATCCTGTTTGTTACCGGTGGGTTTTCCAGCATTTTTTCCTTCCTCTATCTCGTGGTGATCATCTATTCCAGCATGCTTCTTTTCCGAAGGGGCAGCATGATTGTCGCAGCCCTCTGCAGCATTCAGTACGGAATTATGGTGGATCTGGAGTATTACGGCATCCTTTCACCGTTTGTGATTGAGGGAGGGATCGCATCCGTATATTTCACATGGAGCCAGGCGCTGTTTAAAATAGTAATTACCATGGTCGCCTGTTTTGCTGTGGCATTTTTGAGCAGTCTATTATCCGAACAGGAACGCGAAACCAAAAAAGAGCTTTTGGCCATGGAAGCTCAGGTCAAACGAGTAGAAAAAATGGCGGTCATCGGTGAGATGGCGGCCGGCTTAGCCCATGAAATCAAGAATCCGTTGGCTTCGCTTACCGGCTCCATCCAATTGTTGAGGGAGGACCTTTCCGATAACACCGACCATAACAAACTCATGCAGATCGTGCTTCGTGAAGCAGATAGACTCAGTTCGCTGGTGAGCGATTTTCTTCTGTTCGCAAGACCACCCATGGGTAAGAGGGTACCGATCGAGTTGAAAGGGGCACTGATGGAAACCCTGGAGCTGTTTGAAAAAGACAGTTCCAGTTTGGGAAGTATCACCATCAATAAAACGCTCATTCCCAATGTTTGGATAGAGATGGATATGGCACACCTTCGACAGGTGTTATGGAATCTGTTGCTAAACGCTGCCGAATCCATTGATGGCCGGGGGCGCATCGATATCCGAATGGTTCCTTTCAAAAACCGATACATCGGGGTCCAGATATCAGACAACGGATGTGGAATACCGGATAATATGATTCAATCGATTTTTGATCCGTTTTTCACCACCAAACCGAACGGGACCGGACTTGGACTCTCGATTGTGCATCGAATCGTTGAATCCCACAACAGCATGCTTGAGGTGGAAAGCGAAAAGGACAAGGGGACGACATTTACACTGCGGTTTAAGCAGATCCCATCCCCAACTTAAGGTTGACACCCGGATATCAATAAGATACCAAATCCAGCTTGACCTTTTTCGCAAAGGGCTATCGAATCGAGTTTTCACACCTTCATCGTTCTATTGTGTTATGGCAATTAGGGGGTTTGAAACGCTTATTATAAATCAACGAAAGTGAATTTGCTGAAAAATGACGGAAAAAACGAGTACGATCATCGAGATTCGGAAGCAGAAACTTGCGGCATTAAAGGAAAATCGAATCAATCTTTTCCCAAACGATTTTAAAGCCCTTCATTCTGTTCAAGATATCAAAGCGGCCATTGAGGATCCCGGCATTACCATTACCCAAGAAGATCCTATATTCGTGGCAGCCGGCCGGATGATGGCCATCAACAAGTTTGGAAAAGCTTCCTTTATTCGATTCAGAGACAGGACCGGGCAGCTTCAAGCATACGTACGCAAGGACCGGATCGGCGAAGAAACCTATGATCTCTTTAAACAGCTGGATATCGGAGATTTTGTCGGGCTCCGGGGTGCGGTGTTTCAAACCAAGACCGGAGAATGGACGCTGCTGGCGGATGAACTGAAACTGGTCTGTAAAGCGACTCGCCCTTTGCCGGAAAAATTTCATGGGCTCAAAGATCCTGAAAAACGCTACCGGCAGCGATATTTGGATCTGGCCATGAATCCTGAGATCAAGGAGATTTTCGAAAAACGGAGCCGAATCATTCAAGCGGTTCGAACCTTTTTATTGGACCGTGATTTTCTTGAAGTGGAAACCCCCATGATGCAGCCGGTTCCCGGTGGTGCAGAAGCCACCCCATTTAAAACCCATCACAATGCGTTGGGAATCGACCTTTATCTGCGCATTGCTCCTGAACTCTACTTGAAAAGATTGGTTGTGGGCGGATTCGAGCGGGTATTTGAGATTAATCGGAATTTCAGAAATGAAGGAATTTCGACACAGCATAATCCTGAATTCACCATGCTTGAGTTTTATCAGGCCTATGCCACGTACACGGATTTGATGGATCTGACCGAAGCCATGTTTTCTTTCGCCGCTTACCAGGTGTTGGGTACGGGAAAGATAACGTATCAGGGAAACAGTATCGATTTGGATAAACAGTGGAGAAGAATCCCTTTAATGAATGCGTTGGAAGAAATCGGCGGCGTTGAATCCGAACTCCTAAATGATCGGGAGGCGTTGATTGAATTTGCCTCCCGAAACGGAATTCAATTGACCAAAACCGGTCGTCTCGGTAAGGTGATCACCAAACTGTTCGATGTGCTGGTGGAACCGAAACTTATTCAGCCGACGTTCATTACCGGATATCCCGTTGAAGTTTCGCCGCTTTCGAGAAGAAGCGACATTCAGCCTGATTTTACAGACCGGTTTGAACTCTTTATCGGGGGGCGTGAGATCGCAAACGGTTTTTCAGAGTTAAACGATCCGGAAGACCAAAAAGGCCGTTTCCTCCAGCAGGTGGAGGAGCGAGATGCCGGAGATTCAGAAGCCCACCGGATGGATCACGATTATATCGAGGCGTTGGAATACGGCATGCCTCCCACGGCGGGAGAGGGCATCGGAATCGATCGGCTCGTGATGCTGCTGACCGATGCCGCATCCATACGCGAGGTGATTCTCTTTCCGCACATGAAACCGAAAGAGAACTGAAGGGCTTCGCCCCAATTGGAATACTGGAATATTGGAACGCTGGAGTGATGGGTTTGGTTGCACTGCAACATTGATCGTCAGTTAAAAAAAATAATATCAATAGGTTGTAGAATTTCCGAGACGTTTAATAATTGATGATTCCCAAATGTGTCTATCATGTCGTTTGAGCACTTTATCGGTGGCCGGTATCTTAGGGCCAAACAAAAACAAACCTTTATATCACTGATAACCTTTCTTTCCATCGCCGGCGTTACCGTCGGGGTAATGGCCCTAATGGTGGTGATCGCAGTGATGACCGGTTTTGAATCTGATCTGAAGGCGCGTATTCTTAAAGGTCAATCACACCTGCTGATCATGCGTCATGGCGGACCCTTTGAGAATTATCAAACGGTCTTGGACCAGGTGGAAACAGTTGAAGGGGTCGAGGCAGCGACCCCTTTCATTTATACCCAAATCATGCTTCGATCTGCAGCAAATGTTTCCGGGGCGGTGCTGCGGGGAATCGATCCGGATTCTGCGGGGCGGGTAATTCCGAATTTAGACGATAGTGCGTTTAAGCATCTTGCTGAAACGCAAGAAAATACAGCTGCTTCATCCTCTGAACCGGAAATTATTCTGGGCAAGGAGCTTGCCGGCAGTCTGGGAGTCACTGTGGGAGATCCGGTGTATCTCATATCGCCACGAGGTATGATGTCTCCCATTGGACACATTCCGGCCATGAAGCGATTTAAGGTGTCCGGGTTTTTCGAGTCCGGAATGTATGAATTTGACGGATCGTTCGCCTATATCCATATCAGGGATGCGCAGAAAATATTGCGGATGCCGGGGGCAATTACCGGTCTCGAGGTTCGTGTAAGGGATGCCTATAAAGCGGGAAAGATTTCGGATAAGATAAGAACCCATTTGGGTTTTCCTTACTGGACCAGAGACTGGATGCAAATGAACAAGAATCTTTTTACCGCGCTGAAGCTGGAAAAAACGGTAATGTTCGTTATTTTAACCCTCATTGTGCTGGTTGCCGCCTTCAATATTGCCAGTTCCCTGATCATGATGGTTATGGAAAAGACCAGGGATATCGCTATCCTAAAAGCCATGGGCGCTACAAACAAAAGTGTGCGGAAAATTTTTATATACAAAGGCATGGTCATCGGAGCACTGGGAACAGTGTTGGGGGTTATTTTCGGATCCGTGTTGTGCACGTTGTTGAAACATTACAAGATCGTTGAACTGACAGGAGACATTTACTACTTTACCTCTACGTTGCCGGTACGCCTGGAGGTATTGGATGTAGTCCTGATTGTGTCGGCCACGCTATTGATTTGTTTTCTATCGACTCTGTATCCTGCGCGGCAGGCAGCAAAGCTCAATCCGGTGGAAGCCATTCGATACGGCTAAATGTGATCGGATATGGTGCGGCAATATGACACTCGATGAAAATCAACGGTCATTGGCTCAAATTTCTGCTCGAGGAATTTCAAAGAGCTACAATCATAGTGGTTCCGGTTCTTTAATCGAAATATTGAAGTGGGTGGAAATTGATATTTATAGAGGAGATACGCTGGCTGTTGTCGGTGCTTCCGGAATCGGAAAATCGACGCTTTTAAATATTCTTGGCGCTTTGGATCGACCGGATAGCGGCAGCCTTTGTTATCAAGGAGAAGACGTCTTTCTGTATGATGATCGCAGGCTTGCGAGGTTTCGAAATGAAAGCGTGGGGTTTGTTTTTCAGTTTCATTATCTTCTTCCTGAGTTTTCTGCTATAGAAAACACGATGATGCCCGGTCTGATCCGAGGCGAGAAGAAGGACCTTGCAAATGCCGACGCTGAAGAAATCCTCACCCGGGTGGGTCTGAAAGACAGACTAAATCATCGAGTGTCGGAGCTGTCCGGCGGAGAACAGCAGCGGGTGGCATTGGCAAGGGCATTGGTACTCAAGCCTTTGGTTTTGCTCGCCGATGAACCCACCGGCAATCTGGATAAGCGGAACAGCGAAAAAGTACATGAACTGCTGCTTGAGTTGAATAGAGAATTGCGGATGACTTTAATCGTGGTAACCCATAATATGGATCTTGCCGCTTTTATGAGTCGGCGTGTAACCATTGTCGACGGCAACCTGATTGATACCGGTTGAGGAGTTTCTCATGACAAAACGCATTCTAATGGCACTTTCCGTTATACTGCTTGTGACGCCGAACATGACGATTCTCGCGCAGGATACTCAAGTGATGGTATTGCCTTTCGATGTTCATTCTCTTGAGGATCTCACGTATCTGAAAACCGAAATTTCGAAGCTCATCAGCAACCAATTGAAAAGCGAGGGAGCCGTGATTCTCAATCCTCCTATTGTATCGGATCTTGCGTGGAGGGATAAGATGGAGGGAATCGCCGAAATTCGGCGTACGGGTGTCCAATTCGGTGCCGATTATGTGATTTGGGGCAGTATGACACGAATCGGCAAGCAATTCAGCTTAGACGCCAAGATGCTGGAATCATACGGGGAAGGGGATCCTCTGGTCTTTTTTCTTGAAGGCGAAGGAATGGAGAACCTGGTGAAAAAGGTCAGAGAACTTTCCCGAAACCTTGAAAGGAAGTTGTTCAAACAAGAGGTGGTGGCCAAGATTTCGATTTCCGGAAATCAACGGATAGAGGCTGATGCCATCAGAAGGCGGATCAAAACCGAACCCGGGTCGGTTTTCGCTGCCAAAGATTTAACAAAGGATCTGAAATCGATCTATGCCATGGGGTATTTTGAAGATATACGGATTGAAACAGAAGACAGCCCGGAAGGAAAGATTATCATCTTCAAAGTTAAGGAGAAATCAACGATTCGTTACATTCGAATCAAGAAGAACAGGGTTATTAAGGATGAAGAGATACTAGAAGCAATTACCATTAAGACAGGCTCCATTCTCAACATCTTTCAATTGCAGAACAATGTAAAGATCATTGAAGAATTATATAAGGACAAGAACTATCACAACGTTGAGGTAACCTATGAAATCCAGGAGCAGAAGAACAATCAAGCCGATTTGGATTTCACCGTCAACGAAGGTGGAAAGGTTCAGATCAAGGAAATTGCATTTGTCGGCAACCAGGCATATACGGATAAAAAACTGAAGGGCATCATGAAAACCTCGGAAAAGGGGTTCTTTTCCTGGCTTACTTCCTCAGGGGAACTCAACAAAGAGAATCTAACCCAGGATGTTGCCAAACTGACAGCCTACTACCAGAACAACGGGTATATCCAGGCAAAGGTGGGAGATCCCCAAACTGAATTCAAAGAAAACTGGATCTATATCACCATTAAAATAGATGAAGGACCGCGGTTTAAAGTCGGAACCGTAGATATAAAAGGAGATTTGGTTTTAAGCAAAGCCGAACTTCTCGGAAAACTTAAGATTAACGATGAAGAATACTTCAATCGTGAAACCCTCCGATCCGATGTATTGGCGTTGACCGACGTTTATGCGGATGAGGGATACGCCTACGCAAATGTCGCACCTCTGATTAATAAGGATTTAGAAAAGCTGGTGGTTGATATCGTGTTCGAAGCCGATAAGGGGAAACGGGTCCATTTTGAAAGAATCATTATTTCCGGCAACACCCGAACCAGGGACAAGGTGATTCGACGCCAATTGAAGGTATACGAACAGGATATTTACAGCGGCCGCCGATTGAAGCAGGGGGTTCGGAGTCTGCATCGATTGGACTATTTTGAAGATGTAAAAGTCAATACCACAAAAGGAAGCACCGATGATTCCATGATTTTAAAAATCGACGTAAAGGAGAAACCGACCGGTGCATTTACATTTGGCGGCGGTTACAGCGGGTCCGAAGGCGCGTTTGTTTCCGGTTCCGTTACCCAGCGGAATCTGTTTGGACGGGGACAAACGCTGGCTCTAAAAGCCGATATCGGGGAAGTGTCCAATCGATTTACCTTAAGTTTTACCGAGCCGTGGCTGTTTGACATGCCCCTTTCCGGTACGGCTAACATTTATGACTGGACAAAGGATTTTGATACCTATGAAAAGGACAGTTACGGTTTCGGGTTGAGATTCGGTTATCCGGTTTTCAGTTACACCAGAGCCACCGCCACTTATGAATTTGAAAATGCCGATATTCGGAAAATCACCGCGGATGCGTCGGATACCATAAAGGACCTTGAGGGCACGAATATCAGAAGTTCAATCGCCGGAAGACTTCAATACGATTCAACAGATAAGATATTTATGCCCAGTGAGGGATCCGAGCACAGCGGCTATGTGGAGTGGGCCGGCTTGGGCGGAGATATCGGTTACATAAAACTTGTGGGCGATACCGGATGGTATTTCCCATTGTTTTGGGGGACCATCGCATATATTCATGGAAAGGTCGGGTGGACCCGTGAAACCGAGGGCATGATCCTGCCGGACTACGAGAAGTTTTATTTGGGGGGATTGAATTCTTTGCGCGGTTTTGACTTTCGAGATGTGAGCGCGGTTGACGACGAAGGTAAAAAAATCGGTGGTGAGAAATTCGTCCAGCTCAACCTTGAATACATATTCCCATTGATTAAAAAGGCCGGGCTCCAGGGTGTTGTCTTTTTCGATACCGGTGATGTCTACAGGGATGATGAGGATATCGAAATCGGCGATCTTCGCCAGAGTGTGGGGTGGGGGGTCCGGTGGAATTCTCCCATCGGTCCTTTCCGGCTTGAGCAGGGTTTTGTCATCGATCCGAGAGATGGAGAAGATAAAAGCAAGTTCGGATTTTCCATCGGTGGCGCCATGTTTTAGATCAGTATCTTGTGCCCTGGATGCTGTATCGTATTGAATCCGGAAGTTAATTCTACTATGTCACATTTGACAAAAGATGAGGTTTCAGGTTTCGGGTGTCAGGTTTCAGAAAGGAAAATCCGGCGAACTGACACCTGAACACTGACACCTGACACCAAAAACACGCAGAAAACGACGCAGAAATCAGATCGTCCATGGATCGCCGATTCTCAATCAAATAAAGT
>DUZK01000058.1 GCA_013349495.1 Deltaproteobacteria bacterium | reverse complement strand
TCATCATTCGATTTTTTTTGTCACAAAATACGCAAAATCCAAATCTTAGCGCCTAAATAGCATTGAGGTATAACGCACAAAGGGTTTCGGGTTTCCTCTATGCTCTATGCCCTTTGCTCCCTATTCACTCCTAAGCGCTTCCATAAAGTCTTTCATATCTTCCGGTATGGGAGATTCAAAACACATCCACTGCTCTGAAGCCGGGTGAGTAAACCCGAGCCTCCAGGAATGCAGCATTTGACGGTCAGGAGTTCTGGTAACGCCGCCTGCACGAGGCCGACTGTAGACCGGGTCACCGATGACGGGGTGCCGGATCGCGGCGCAATGAACACGAATCTGGTGGGTGCGCCCGGTTTTAAGGTCCAGTTCCAGAAGGGAAATGCCGGGAAACCGTTCTCTAATCCGCCATACGGTCTCTGCCGAACGCCCCCTATGGCTGATGGTGGACATCTTTTTTCGATCAACCGGATGTCTTCCGATGGGCAGTTTCACCACACCGGAATCGGATGCAACCTCTCCCAAGACAAGGGCCAGGTATTTCTTTTCCACATGCCGGGTTTTGAACTGATAGGACAGGTGCCGGTGAACCGTTCCGCTTTTCGCCACCACTAAGGTTCCGGATGTGTCCTTGTCGAGCCTGTGGACGATTCCGGGTCTGAGTTTGGTACCGATCCCCTGAAGCCCGGGGCAATGGTGGAGCAGCCCATTGACCAGCGTACCGGCGGCGTGCCCCGGTGCCGGATGAACCACAAGTCCGGGGGGCTTATTGACGACGATCAAGTCCGAATCTTCATAAAGGATATCCAGGGGAATCGGTTCCGGAACGAAGGAAACCGGTTCCGGCGGTGGGATAGTGCCGTGGATCAAATCACCCGGTTTCACACGGTATCCGGGTTTTCTGAGTTCTTCGTTGACCCGCACCGCTCCGCTGCGGATGAGTATCGCGGCCACGGAGCGGGAAAGTTCGGGAAGGTGGGTCCCAACCATGGAGTCAAGCCGTTTCCCCTGGTCGGGGCTCTCAACCTGAATTGTGAATATTGATGATTGACTATTGATAATTGACAATTTGCGGAAGTCGCTTCGCTCCACCGGATTGATTTGAAAAATTCTTCAACGAAACGGAAAAATTCCTTAGCTATTCAATAGGAAATATTCAATATTCAATTTAACCCGGCTTGTCCGGGTTAGAAGCGGTTTATGATTCGGATGCAAACAGCGATTCTATCTCAGAGATGATGGTTTGCTCATCCGTATCTTTTGCTGTAGACAATTCTTTAACCAATAACAGTTGGGCGGTATCGTAAAGCTTTCGTTCTCCGAAAGAAAGATCTTTGTTCAACTTTAACAGCGAAAGATCCCGGAAAACCTCGGCCACTTCATACAACGAACCGGTCTTGATTTTATCCATGTATTCCCGATACCGTCTGTTCCACGTCTGGTTTTCCCCGGTTCCCTCCTGCTTCTCCTTCATGATATCATATACTTTGGGGATTTCTTTTTTGTCGATGATATCCCGGAGACCCACCGAAGCAACATTACTGGTGGGAATCATGATCACCATGCTGCTTTCCAAAACCTTCATGATATAGAAATCATGCTGTTCACCGTTGAAGGTTTTGCTTTCGATAGCTTCAATTCGTCCTACACCGTGGGCAGGATATACGGCAAGGTCCCCTGCTTCAAAAGTACGAGCTTTTTCTTCTATAATCTCTTGTTTTGCTTCCATTCCCTCTACCTGTCCTTTTATATAAAGGGTTTAAGATACCTAATAGCCCTAAAAACGGAAAAACAGGATACTTATATCATTCATTGCTCCAACAATCAATAAAAAAAAGGGATTGCCACGAGGTGGCAATCCCTTTTATCGATTTTGTATGGAACCGGAGCTCTGATTAGAGTAAAAACGGTACCATCAGCAGGGCGACAACGTTGAGGATCTTGATCATCGGGTTGATCGCCGGGCCAGCCGTATCCTTATACGGATCGCCGACGGTGTCTCCGGTAACGGCAGCTTTATGGGCATCACTGCCTTTTCCGCCCAGATGGCCGTCTTCAATATATTTCTTGGCGTTATCCCAGGCAGCGCCTCCGGTGGTCATGGAAATGGCCAAAAAAAGACCGGTTATGATACTTCCGATGAGAAGTCCGCCGAGTGCGATTTTACCCAGGAAGAGACCGACGATAATCGGCACCACAACAGGCAGCAAGGCCGGAATCAGCATCTCCTTCAAGGCGAACTTGGTGACGATGTCCACACAGGTCCCATAATCCGGTTTGGCGGTTCCCTCCATGATTCCGGGAATTTCACGGAACTGGCGACGAACTTCCTCAACCACTGCTCCACCTGCTTTACCCACGGCCTTCATGGCAATGGATGCGAACAGATAGGGGAGCAGTCCACCAATAAAGAGCCCTACGATGACCTTAACGTCGCTTAGATCAAACTTGAACTCCTGTCCTCCCCGAATCACGAATTCCTGAACATAGCAGGCAAAGAGCACCAGTGCCGCAAGCCCAGCCGAACCGATGGCATAGCCCTTGGTCACCGCCTTGGTGGTATTTCCAACAGCATCCAGCGGATCCGTCACAGCCCGCACGCTTTCATCCATATTCGCCATTTCGGCAATACCGCCGGCGTTATCGGTAATCGGTCCATAGGCATCAATAGCGATGACCATACCGGTCATTGACAGCATGGCCATGGCGGCCATGGCGATTCCGTAGAGGCCGGCAAAGGCATGCGCCGTAAGAATGGCGATACAGATGGCAATAACCGGCGCTGCGGTCGCCTGCATGCTGACGGCAAGCCCCGCGATGATGTTTGTTCCATGGCCGGTATTGGAAGCTTCGGCGATGGATTTCACCGGCTGATAAATACCGGTGTAATACTCGGTAATGATAACGATAACCACGGTGAGCACCAGCCCCACAAGCGATGCGTAAAAGATGGATTCTGGAGAATAGCTTCCGATACCCACCATGAGCTTCTTGCAGGCATAGTAGAATACGGCGGCGGAAATCAACGCAGCACCGAACATCCCCTTATAGAGCGCACCCATTATATATTCGCTTTTGCCCAGCCTAACAAAAAAGGCGGCAATCATGGACGCGATGATGGAGATGGCGCCGAGCACCAGGGGAAATTCAGTTGCCATGGGTTTTTCCGGGAAAAGCAGATGGCCCAACAGCATGGCGGCCACAGCGGTTACCGCATACGTTTCAAAAAGGTCTGCGGCCATACCGGCACAGTCACCCACATTGTCACCCACATTGTCTGCAATAACGGCCGGGTTTCTCGGATCATCTTCCGGAATACCGGCTTCTACTTTACCCACTAGGTCGGCGCCCACATCCGCCCCCTTGGTGAAGATGCCCCCGCCGAGCCGGGCAAAGATTGAAATCAGGCTTCCGCCGAATCCCAAGGCCACCAGCGCGACAACATCATGGGTGAACATATAGAATCCGGCAACTGAGGTGAGTGCCAGGCCGGCCACGATCATCCCGGTAACCGTGCCGCCTCTGAAGGCCAAGGCCAGCCCGGCGGACAAACCCTTTTTAGCGGCTTCCGCGGTACGGACATTGGCGATCACCGAAACCCGCATTCCCACGTATCCCGCGATATATGAGGCTACCGCACCGATCAAAAACCCGATGGCGGCTTTTATGCCCATGGTCGCCAGGATAATAATAAAAATGATGATTCCGGCAATCGATACGCTTTTCAGCTGACGGTTCAGATACGCAATGGCGCCTTCCTTGATCGCGCCGGCAATTTCCTGCATTTTCTCGTTTCCTGCTGGAGCACCCTTGACCACTGCAGCCAGTGCAATGGAAAAGAGGACGCCTACAAGACCGACGATTGCACAAATCAGTGGTATATTACTGGTTATAGCTTCCATTCTTATCCTCCATCTTCTGCGTAGCTTTAAGTCGTGATAGTCGTGTTGTTAAATCGATTCATTCCCTCTGCAATACCTTTGCTGAGTGTCGTAACAACCGCGTCCTTGGCTCTTTTTATGATGATATCCATGATTTCCTTCTCTTCAGTATGAAACGTACCCAAGACATGATCCGAAACTGACGTGTCGGATTCAGAGCGTCCGATGCCGACGCGAAGTCGTGTGAAATCACCACCGCCAAAGGCATTCATCATAGATCTGATTCCCTTATGTCCAGCATCTCCTCCTTTCTCTTTGATTTTCAATCTTCCTATGGCAAGGTCTATATCGTCATGAACGACCAATAAATCCTCCCGTAAAATTCGAAAATAATGGGCAAGGCGCTGCACCGGAAAACCGCTTCGGTTCATATATGCCATGGGCTTTGCCAGCAGCACGTCAAGGCCTTCAATCGGTCCGCGCCCGAAAACAGTATCATACTTGGTTTTGTTAAGCGGAATGGTGTATGCTTCAGCCAACGCGTCTACAATCATAAATCCGGTGTTGTGGCGGCTCCGGGAATATGTTTCTCCTGGATTTCCCAACCCGACCACCATCCGCAATCTCTGTTGACCCATAAATATTTCGTTCAGCGTCAAACGCCTTGCGTCATGAAAAACCGGGAGCAGATTATTCTTCGGTTCCGGTATCAGCCTCGTCCTCTTCTCCTTCAGCCCCTTCTTCTGTCTCTTCTTCGACTTCTTCATCAACCGATTCAAGTTCCATCTTTGAACTGACTACGGTAACAATGGTAATATTGGCCTCCGGCAAGATTTCCACCCCTTCGTCGAGTCGAAGATCCGCCACATGCAATGAATCCCCGATATCGAGATTGGTGACATCCACTTCGAATGAATCCGGGATATTTAACGGCAAACAGAGAACCTCAATCTCCCTGCGGACGATCTGCAGGATACCGCCATTCTCCACTCCTACGGGTTGCCCCACGGTGACGACGGGAACATCAACCCGGATCTTCTGATCCATGGCCACTTCATAAAAATCGAGGTGCAGATAATCGAGTGAAACCGGATGGACCTGCATCTCTTTGATCATCACAGTCTGTTTGGTTGTTTTTCCATTTTTTATGGAAAGATTCAACAGCGCGTTACCGGTGGATAGATTGCGCATGATGGCTTCAAATTCCAGCTTTTCCACAGAGAGCATCACCGGATCCTTCCCCACGCCATAGAGGATGGCGGGAATCCGTCCATCCCGCCGCAAGACCCGGGATGATCCTTTTCCTGTTGTCTTTCGAATATTGGCTTTAATATCTAATATGTCCAAAAGAAATTCCTCCTTGTATGATCTGATTTGAAATATGTGCTATACGAATAAAGAGGTCACCGAATCTCCCTGGTGACAACGAATGATCGATTCTCCCACCAACTCCGCGATGGACAGCACCTCTATTTTCTCGCATGATGCGGCTTTTTGGCTCAAAGGAATGGTATCGGTCACCACAAGGCTTTCCATTTTCGATTCCATCACACGATCCAAGGCCGGACCGGACAACACCGGATGGGAACAACATGCGTGGATGCTTTTCGCTCCTTTTTCAAGAATGGCGGCGGCAGCCTGAACAAGCGTTCCGGCCGTATCTACCATATCGTCCAAAATTACCGCCACTTTACCCGCCACATCTCCAATCACCGCCATGGCCTTTGCCCGATTGGGTCCGTCTCTCCGCTTATCGATAATTGCCAGATCGGCTTGCAGTCGTTTGGCAAAAGCCCTGGCCCGTTCGACACCGCCCGCATCCGGAGAAACAATCACGAGGTTTTTATTAAAATGGGTGCGCATATATTCAAGAAGTACCGGGGCGGCAAAGAGATTATCCACCGGAATATTAAAAAATCCTTGAATCTGACCGGCGTGGAGATCCATGGTGATAACCCGGTGCGCGCCGGCAACCGTTAAGAGATCGGCCACCAGTTTTGCGCTGATGGGAACTCTGGGGGCGACTTTCCGGTCCTGTCGCGCATACCCGTAATAGGGAATAACAGCTGTGATCCGTTTTGCCGATGATCGTTTAAAGGCATCGATCATTAAAAGGAGCTCCACCAGGTTATGATTCACCGGATCACAGGTGGATTGGATTACAAAAACATCTTTAGAACGGACGTTGTCGGTAATCTCGATTTGGATTTCGCCGTCGGTGAAGGTCTTTACATCGGCCCCGCCGAGCGGAATATCAAGATATTCGCATATCTTCACTGCCAGGGCCGGGTTGGAGTTTCCCGAGAAGATCGCATAATCTTTTCCTTCCATGAATCAATCCGTTCCTTTTATTTTTCGTTTTCCATTTGCCCGAGGGCTTATTAAAAAGATCTGGCTGGGGCGGGAGGATTCGAACCTCCGAATGCAGGGACCAAAACCCTGTGACTTACCGCTTGTCGACGCCCCAGTCGAAATCTCTCGTACACGTCAAATCGGACGCAGACCCGCCTGCCAACCCTAAAGATATAAGATGGCGGGCAGGTTTGCGCAGATACACGCAGATAATAATCTTTTTTTTTCTAAATCTAAAAGATCTGCGTTCATCCGCGCCCCAAAAAAAGAAATCCCTATACTGCCAAGTTGTATGTGAACGCTGATTTCGTTCGGCCGGTTATTCAGACCACTAATTCAGCCGCATACAATTTCCACTCCGGAAAATCTTGTTTGATTCTATTGTGAGCTTCTCCCAAATCCTCGGCATCCGGAAACAGGCCAAAAACCGTTGGGCCGCTTCCGGACATGAGGGCACCGAGGGCACCGTTTTTGAGAAGCGCTGTTTTCGCTTTCCCAATTTCAGGATGAAGAGATGCCGTTACCGTTTCCAGATCGTTACATAAATATTGGACGGCATCAAAGCCTCTCTTATTAAAAGGGAAATTCTTATGTATTTTTTTGCATTTTGTCAATCTTAAATTAAGGTTTTTGAAAATCTTGGTGGTTGAAACCCCATATCCCGGATTGATGAGTAAAAGATGGCAGGGTTTTAGATGCCCAAAGTGTTCCAGTTTTTCACCCACTCCTGTGGCAAGGGCCGGTTTTTGATAAACGAAAAAGGGAACATCCGCCCCGAGGGACAGCCCCAAGGATAGGAGCTGATCTTGGGTCAGGAGGTTGTCAAAATATCGGTTTAACCCCATCAGGACCGCAGCAGCATCTGAACTCCCGCCACCCAAACCGGCAGCAACTGGAATCTGCTTATGAATGGATATCTCAAGCCCGATTTTATGTTTCCGCTGCTTCATAAAAGCGACAGCCGCTTTATGGGCCAGGTTGGAATCGTCATTGGGCACATTGGGATCAGAGCAATCTAAGGATATGAACGGGTCGTTTGGTCTGAATTTCAGGGTGACGGTATCATATAAGCTGATGGGACACATGAGCGAGAACAAGTTATGGTAGTTGTCCGGTCGCTTACCGATTACCTGCAGGAATAGGTTTACTTTCGCCGGTGCCAAAAGTGTGATGGTGGTATCTGCCATTGCTTATAGCCGAGTATGTGCTATTTGATCAGCTTAATCACCAAAAATCCGGCATTGACCCTTTTTATAAACATCTGTACGGCATCGCCCGCTTTCACCTGATTGACGGTATCCCGATAATCGTCCACCGATTTAATGCTCGTGCGGTTTACCTCTTTAATGATATCTCCCACCATGATACCGGCTTGCGCGCCCTTGCCTCCGGGTGTCACACCCGACACAATTACACCGACAGCCTCTGAAATGTTAAATTGGCGTTTCATTTCAGGGGTAATATTTTCTACCCGAATACCCAGTTCATCTTCGGATTCCTTTGGCGTTCGCCGGGAAGCGATCTTGTCATCGTCCCTTTCCGCGATTAGCACGCGAAACGTTTTCTCTTTTCCGTCTCTAAAAACAACGATATTGTTGGTTTCCCCCACTTTCAATCTCGCCACTAGTCCGGTGAGATCTCTTGTGGTCTCCACAGGCTTTCCGTCTACCTCTAAAATGATGTCCTGGGATTTGATTCCCGCCTGATCCGCCGGATCTCCCGGGAAGACCTCGGTCACCAGAACCCCTTTTCTATCCTTTAAACCATAGTATTCAGCCAGCTCGCTGCTGAGATCCTGGATAGCGATCCCCAGCCAGCCGCGGGTGACTTTGCCGCTGTCCTTGAGCTGCTCGATAATCCCTCGGGCAAGATTGATGGGAATGGCAAATCCGATCCCCTGCCCACTGGCAATAATAGCAGTGTTGATCCCAACCACTTCTCCCTTCATATTGATGAGGGGTCCCCCGCTGTTTCCCGGGTTGATTGATGCATCGGTTTGAATAAAGTCGTCATAGGGGCCGGACCCGATGACCCTCCCCTTGGCACTGACGATTCCGGCAGTCACTGTTCGTTCCAGCCCGAAGGGACTTCCGATGGCCACCACCCACTCCCCCACCTTCAGCTTATCCGAATTTCCTAAGGTGATGACGGGGAGTTGAGAAGTCGTTTTGACCTTGATTAACGCAAGGTCCGTATTGGGATCGCGACCCATCACCTCGGCATCATATTCTTTTTCATCGGCAAAGATCACCGTAATCTGATCCGCGCCCTCCACCACGTGATTATTGGTTACGATGAATCCCGCTTTATCAATCACGAAACCGGATCCGAGGCTCCGCTGTTTAAACTCTCTCTGCTGATCCTGCCCGAAAAACTTATCAAAAAAATCCCGCATGGGATCATCCTTGTCAAAAGGGCTTCTGAAATGCCGAAACACACGGCCACCGCCTTTTATGGTTTTCACCGTCCGAATGTTGACCACGGCCGGCCCCACCATTTCGGCGAGCTGGCTGAAACTCTCCGGCACCATTCGAACCGGTGCCGTAGCCGCCTCAACAGATCCGCCGGCCTCAAACACATGCACGGACATAAAGCACAGGAAACCCACGAGCAGGAAAAACGCTCTATATCTCTTCCGTAAACCGCAACGGCATTTATCTTTGTTCATTTGACAACTCCTTGTTATGGTAGATTTGGATTCGTTTTTACCTCTTTTCTTTGACATAGCGGATCCTCAAATCATAGAGGATATTCTTCAGCAGGTTGTCTTCATCACCAGAGAGGTTCCCGGTGGTCTTTTCCTGAAGCATGGACAGGATATCAATGGTCTGTTTGGCCAACAGAAGGTTTTTCTCCTTTCTGCCGGTTGCAGGATCATCCATCACGCCCAGTTGAACCAAAGCAGAAGCATTCAAAGAGAAGACAAACGTCTGAAAGTCGATCTCCGGCAAGGGGGTGATCTCCTCCTCCGTTTCCGGGGCTGCTTCCTCTTGCTGAGGCGGTTTTTGAGCTTCGGAAGATTCCGCTTTCTCCTGTTTCTCCTCTTTTTCTTCTTTTTTCGCTTCTTCCTGACCGAAAATTCTACGATCTTTTATGACAAAATCTTTGGTTTCTTCTGACATAATAGGCCTCCTATCAATATTCAGGGTGTTTCGATTATATTAAATAGGACGCAGATTTACGCTGATATATGCAAATAATAATCTGTTTTTTATTAATCCAAAAAATCTGCGTTTATCAGCGTCCAAAAAAGAAAATTCCTATACTATTAAATTATTTCCCAGTATTATCTACACCTTATCCCTGAGCATGGCGTATCTAGAATTCAAGCGGCGTAACCGATTTTACGGTACGGAGCGCCCTGAGCTCTTCTACCACAAATTCGGGTATCGGAGTATCCGTTGCCAGGAAAATGATGTTTCGATCCCCCTCTTCCTCCTGACCCACCTGCATTCTTCCGATATTAATATTGTAATTTCCCAGCATGGTTCCGATTTCACCGATGGAACCCGGCACGTCCACATTATGTATCAGTGCAAGGTGCCCCTTGGGTATCATTTCAAGCCGAAAGGAATTGATCCGCACCACCCGTGCCTGGTTTTTTCCAAATATAGTACCTGAAACCGTGGATGTCATTTGAGTCGTGGCAATTTCCACGGTAATGAGGTTGAGATATTCCTGAGCATCGGGTGTTTCCTTTTCGGTAACGGTAATCCCCATCTCCTTTGCAATCACCGGAGCATTGACGAAATTGATATCGTCTTTTGCGATGGGATCGAGCAGACCTTTTAACACCGATGTGGTAACCGCAGAGAGATCGAGACCGAGAAAATCACCTCTGTATTCGATTATCACCTCTTTGATGGGTCCTTTGATGAGTTGCGCCTGCAAACATCCCATCGGCTCCGCCAGAGACAAAAACGGACCGAGTCGCTTTAATATCTCCCCGGTAACCGACGGTACATTCACCGCATTCACAATGGTACCGTTTTTGAGATAATCGATGATCTGATTCGCCACGGCAATGGCGACATTGGCTTGAGCCTCTTCCGTGGATGCTCCGATGTGAGGCGTACAGATAACCTGATCCAATTGTAGAAGCGGTGAATCAATCGGCGGTTCGTTATCAAACACATCCAGTGCCGCTCCGGCAACCTTTCCGGAATGGATGGCATCGCATAGGGCACTTTCATCAACGATTCCGCCCCGGGCGCAATTAATGAGCATCACCCCGTCTTTCATTAAACGGAATGCTTCCTGATCGACAAACCCATCGGTGTTGTTCAACTTGGGAATATGAATGGTGATGTAGTCGGATCGCCGATACAGCCCTTCCAATGGAACACTTTGAAATCCGGCTTTCTCAATCCGCTCGGGCGTAACATAGGGATCATACACCAATACCTGCATTTTAAGACCCCTTGCCAGGTCAGCGACGATGGATCCGACTTTGCCGAATCCGATCACGCCCATCACTTTGTTGAAGACTTCACGGCCTTGAAGGGTTTTTTTCTCCCACCGGCCGGATTTCATGGACGAGGTACCCTTCGGAATATTCCGGGACAGGGCGAGCATCATGGCGATGGTATGTTCGGCGGTGGTGATGACGTTGCCTCCGGGAGTGTTCATCACCACGATACCCCGGCGGGTGGCTGCCGGAATATCCACATTATCCAGGCCGATCCCGGCCCTTCCGATGACCTTAAGGTTTTCTGCTGCCGCAAGGAGTTCTTCCGTAACTCTGGTTGCACTCCGGATAACCAGTGCATCATATGCGGTTATAATCCGGATCAGCTCTTCCGGTGGCAGCCCCACCTTGACATCCACGTCGCATCCGGGTTCCTGCTGAAACCGGTCGATTCCGACTCCACCCAAATTGTCCGTAATGAGAACTTTCATGGATTTTAATCTTTTTAACCCCCGCATCCGAAACTTAAAAAGGTACCCGTATTATCAGAAAAATTCTCCAATGATTCAAGACATTTTTTTACCTTGAGCGCAATTGATACGGGTGAAGGGAATGACGTAATGAATTCAGGATATAATGAAATATTTGAAAGTCAAGTTTTCCCGGGGATGTTGCACAAGCCTATCGATTGGGTTAATAAGATTACGGAAAGGAATTGCGCCGGGCAGAAAAGGACGGGGTAGAAATCATCGTATACAACACGAAGATCGACTTGAATGGGATACGGTTGAACAGGCAAATCCCCTGCGCCTTGGAATAGAAAACGGGGCTCCGGTGAAACATAATCGGGGGCCCCGTTGAATTTGTTTAAATCAAGCGTTGAAAAGGATATTAAGCAGCATCCATGGTTCTTCTGTCCGCCATATCCACTAGGGTACGTTCCCGGGCCTTGTCAATACCCAATGCCTTTCGCTTTTTGTCGATATGCGCGATCATCAGCCGCGCCATTTCGTAAGGATCGATTGCGAATCCCCATTTTCCCATACCCTGCTCTTCCAATCCCTCGAACAGCAGTTTGTGAAACTTGGTTTCTTCCACAATGGGAAATGTGACCCCGAATATGGTATAAAAACCGGAAGCCACAAAGTATTGCCCGATGGCAATGGCCTTCTCACTCATCCATTCGGGGGCCGCACCGGCTGCCGGCAGATCGGCGATACTGTCCCCAAGCCCGCCGGTACGCACCATTTCAGATGCCATAATCAGGATCCGGCTGTTGTCCACACAGGCGCCGATACCCAGAACCGGCGGCATTCCCACGGTTTCGCACACCTCTTTCAGGCCCGGCCCCGCCAAATGAGCAGCCTCGGGTGTGGTGAGCCCGGCTTTGGCAAGTGCGATTTGCGAACATCCGGTCTGGATCACCAGCACATCGTTTTTGATCAATTCCTTGACCAACTCCACATGGACATAATCCTGCTTCATTCTGGGGTTTGTACACCCTACCACACCGGCAACCCCTCGGATCCGCCCGTTGATAATATTGTCGTTTAACGGGGTGTATGAGGCCCTAAAGGTTCCGCCCAGCATATAGTTGATGTATTCATGGGAAAACCCGTGGACGCCGATATTTTTAATTTTCGGAATCTCTATGACAGCCGTTCGATTCTTAAAACGGGAAATGGCTCGAATGACGATCTCGTCCGTGCAGGATTTGGGATCGTGTTCGTGGAATTCGATATGCTCGGCGCCCTCGATATGACATCTCGGATTGGTAGTAAACAAAGGCGTTCCGTAACAGTCCGCCACCTTGGCCAATGCCTGCTGGATGCACTGCACGTCAACGGTCATGGCATCCACTGCCCCTGTGACGAATATTGCTTCGGTGGACATGAAATTACCCGCATGGGGAATCCCGTGCCGAACAAAAGCTTCAAGCCCGGAACAACACATTCCCACCAGATTGATTCCGGCAGCGCCCGCATCTTTGGCAGCCTTGATCAGAGAAGGTTCGCGAACCGATTCGACCATGGATTCAAAAAGATTCGGTTCGTGTCCGTGAATGATAATGTTGACCTCATTTTCTTTCAGCACCCCCATGTTGACCTCAATACTCACCGGAGTCGGTGTACCGAAAAGAATATCGGATATCTCCGTTGCCACCATGGATCCGCCCCATCCGTCCGCCAATGCCGCTCGGCTGATTTGTTTGATGATGTTTGAATAATCCTGATCCACACCCATATGGGTTCGGTGCATGAGTTCCATAATTTCACGCATGGCACCGCGGGGGACAATTCCATGCTTTCGCCACGTTTCAAGGGTTTTTTCAGGTACCCGCTTGGCAAAGGGAATTTCGCCATCCACCTGGGTATAGGTCCGCTCCAGCTCGGTATAGAGCTCGGTTGCGATTTCCTTTGTGCTTTTTCCTTCGGTTTCTATGCCGATGGACTGGGCCACCGATTCCAATTTATGTACATCCTTGATAGAATAATCTTTGATGTTTCCATTGACAACCTCTCGAAACAGATCCAGCATGGCCATCCCGTGGTCTGTGTGAGAAGCGGATCCGGCAGCCACCATACGACCGAAATTACGCGACATGATGGTATCGATGGTCGCTCCGCAAACCCCAACCTTGCCGTAGGGGTCCTTGGCATTGAGCCGGCATGGACCCATGGCGCAGTGTTTGCAACAGGCGGAATCCGCACCAATTGGACAGGCTTTCATGTTTGCCGCCCGATCAAAGGCGGTTTCGTAACCGTCTTTGCGCGCTTTTTCCAGCATCTGAGCGGTTGCTTCGCAAGTCGTTAAATCTCTAATCTCCGGCAGCTTTTTCTTGGAGATTTCTTTGTCTTTTTCCATCTTTTCCTCCCTTCACGGAATGCTATTAGTTGGTAATGATAATTCTATTCTCAAATCATTTTGGATGCTGAACGGTTCCGGTTTTTAAAAATGTGGTAAAATTAAAATGGGTATCTTAGGGATCAAAAATTATTTCCTTATCAGGAATGATTCCTGTTAAAGATAAAATAACACCGCTTCCATGTCAAGGATTATTCACAAGCCATTTAAGGAAACTTTTTCACACCACGTACACGTTTCGTCTGCCTGTTTTGATGAATTTCTGTAACCATCTGTTTTTTATTGACATATAATAACAATCGCCATAAAAATGAAGCCACGGCTAAAAATTAAAACCATCATTGTAATGAAAAGACAAACCCTCCGACTAAGCCAAAAATGATGCGCTCATTTTCAAAAGAGGATCATTGCCGATGTGCGATCATGTTTACCAGATCGCCTGAAGTCGGGAAAGTAAAGACCCGGCTTTCCGAAACGCTGGGAACCGAGGTTGTTTTAGAGATCTATAAAGCATTCGGCCGGGATGTAATCGAAACCGTAAAAAAACATACCGATCATATCCGCATCAGTTATTACCCAATGGGCACGGTTGGTGAGGTAAGGGAGTGGTTGGGCGAAGGTTTTAATTATTTGCCTCAGAAGGGGAAAAATCTGGGAGATAGAATGCGAAATGCATTTACGGGTGCGTTTTCAGATGGGTTTTGTCGGGTCGTGTTGTTGGGAGCCGATATGCCGGATCTTCCCGGAAGCATCATCGATGAAGCGTTTTCCAAACTATCCAGTCATCCATCTGTAATCGGTCCTGCTCTCGACGGCGGGTACTACCTGATCGGATTTCAACAGGAAAAATTTTTTCCCCAAGCCTTTGACAATATACCTTGGGGAACTCAACATGTTTTAAATAAAACCCTTTCTATATTCAAAGGAGCAAAACAGAATATTCATATTTTGCCTAGCTGGCAGGATACGGATGATTATAAGGATCTCTTGGCATTGCGTAAAAGAATTGCAGAGGAAAAGACCATTGCTCATCACTCTGCCGGTGTTCTAAAAGCAATTCCTTTATAATTACGAGCACAGAAAGGAGAAACGAAAAGTGGAGACCTATTACAAACCGGAAGATCTGCCGAAATTTCAGGAGATCGGAAAAGAAGCTCCTGATCTTGCAAAAAAATTTTTCGAATACTACAATACCGTCTTTGAAGAGGGCGAACTCACCGAACGAGAAAAATCCCTGATTGCGCTGGCTGTTGCCCATGCAGTTCAATGCCCCTATTGTATTGATGCGTATACTCAGACCTGTCTTGAAAAAGGATCTCACCTTGGAGAAATGACGGAAGCCATACATGTGGCGGTGGCAATAAGGGGCGGTGCGTCACTGGTTCACGGTCTACAGATGCACAACGCGGCAGATAAAATTTCAATGTAATAAAGAATATTAGGGGTATTGCTAGACATGTCTTTGAATCGTCTAAAATCGTTTTCAAAAATAGAGAACAACGGTCTATCCCCTTTTCCTCAGACATTGGTCAACCACAACCTGTCTCTGACCCGGGATCAAACAATCACGCTGCAGATTAATATCGGCCTGCATTGTAACCAGGTTTGTCGCCACTGCCACCTGGATGCGGGTCCCCATCGTGAAAACGATATGATGAGCAGGGAGACTATGGACCGGGTTATCCGGTTTGCAGCCGGCAATGCATTTAAAGTCATCGACATTACGGGGGGTGCTCCGGAGTTACACCCGGATCTCGAATACTTCATTCGAAAGCTGAAATCCTATTCGAATCGGCTCATCCTTCGCTCCAATCTTACGATGCTTCACGAGAAGGGTGAAGCGCTTATGGATGTATTGAGGGAAACCGGAACCGATATTGTCGCCTCTTTTCCATCTTTGAACGACGTCCAAACAGCAGCCATTAGAGGAAAAGGATGTTTTGACATTTCCGTCTTAACGCTGAAGAAATTGAACGACTTCGGATATGGAAAAGAAGATTCCGGTCTCTGTCTCGACTTGGTGGTAAACCCGTCCGGAGCTTTCCTTCCCCCCTCACAGGCAAGTCAGGAAAAACGGTTCCGGAAAGTGCTGAAGCAGAAATGCGGAATCGTATTCAACAATCTTTACACCTTTGCCAATGTTCCTTTGGGGCGATTCCTGAAGTGGCTCGAAGATTCCGGCAATTTTGAAAAATATGTGGAGAAGCTATCATCCGCTTTCAATCCCTGCACGGTAGACGGCCTGATGTGCAAAACACTGATTTCTGTTTCGTGGGACGGCTACCTATATGATTGCGATTTTAACCAGGCCTCGGGACAGTTTCTGGGGAACCGGAAACTGCACATCTCCGAAATAAATGACCCGCCGGAACCCGGCGGCCACATCGCCACCGATTATCATTGCTACACCTGTACAGCCGGATCAGGATTTACATGAGGCGGCGCCATTGCTTCCTGAGTTTCAGGTTCTTGCCGTTAATGGTTGGACTTTCCACAAAGCCATCAGGTTTGCATCTTCCAGCAATATGTATTACCTTCCAAAAATATTACGGGTCTGCCTGCTGCGCGGGTCTGGAATCTAATCGGAAAGGATAAACAAATGAACGAAGACATTAAAGTCTATTCACTGAGTACTTGCAGCCACTGCAAAGCGGTTAAAAAGTTTCTGGGTGAGTGCACCGTTAAATATGAATTTGTGGATGTGGATACGCTTCAGGGAGAAGAACGAAAGACAATTTTAGATGATATAAAAAAATTTAACCCGAGATGCTCTTTTCCCACAGTCATTATCGGGGATAAAGTGATTGTCGGATATAAGGAAAAAGATATCAAGGAGGCATTGGGGCTATAATGGATGCACAAAAACTCTTTGAAATGATGAAAAAGGTTCAGGAAGCCAAAGGATATTTCTTTATCAAGGATAAGGAAAGAACGTTTGAATTATTGGAAGCCCTGATCCAGAATAAAGAAAATTACGGATACATGGGCTGCCCCTGTCGCCTGCTTGCCGGAAACAGGGATCATGATAGAGATATCATTTGCCCGTGTGTATATAGCGTACCGGATATCGAAGAAT
Source organism: Deltaproteobacteria bacterium (assembly GCA_013349495.1). Lineage (GTDB taxonomy): Bacteria > Desulfobacterota > Desulfobacteria > Desulfobacterales > SURF-15 > DUZK01. The sequence continues at coordinate 113 of DUZK01000058.1, read as the reverse complement.
ACGGCAGTTGTTATTGCAATTTGTATGTGTCAAAAAAATGGAATGAAGATAAGATTCCCCACCCGTACGTTCCGGAAAGGCGATCGCCTGAAAAATATGATCTATAATCCGCT
>DUZK01000057.1 GCA_013349495.1 Deltaproteobacteria bacterium | reverse complement strand
CGCTTGCGGCGGGGTAAACATGCGGAAGGGGGGTGTGGGGGGAAACTACGTTTCCCACCATCATCTAAATTGTTTTGTGTTCCGCTTTGATACCCTGCCCGCTTGCGGCAGGGAGCTTCATTTGAGTCTGTAATATCCGCCTCACTGATTGTATTGGTCATTCGGAGTCAAAAGCCGTTGACAAGAAGCAAACCTGGAAAATATCTGCTGCTGGCGACACTTGCCGCCGTCGGAGTCGCGCTTGTCTTTCCATTCACTCCGCTTGGGGAGATACTCGGATTTGTCAAGCTTCCGATGCGGTTCCTTCTTCTCATGGGCTTGATCATAGGGCTGTATATTTTTTTTGCGGAAATCGTAAAAAATATTTTTTATCGAAAAGTGAACTATTAATCACTGATGAAGAAAAAACGGCGTCCACGACCGCGCTGCCGATCACGGGCAATGGCGATCTTCTCGATATATCTTCCGGCGCCACAATAGATAACTTGGTTAAAAAAGGCACTCGTTCCGTAATCTACCAGGCGGAGCAATATCCTTTTTAAAATTGCAATTCTCGGGTTGCCGTTGGAGGGTCTGACGGTCGTGCCGGGCAGGGAGTTGATCTCCTCACGGATTGTCGGAGTACCGGAAACTTTGAGTTGCCGGCATTGATTTGCCTTTAGCTGAGGCAATCGAGGGCAAGCGGGTCTCCGTCACCGGGTGGTATGGCAACAAGAGAGACGGCGCCAAAGGGCTTTCCAGACGGCAACCCGTATTGTCGCATTATCAGGACAACCATTTGCCGCCTTGCTCAAAGGCACATAAAGGAGGACACCATGGGTACTCAAAAAAGAGAGGCAGCAATTCAGATAGTTAAAGGCAGGACCATCTCCCTGATGGTTTTTCTCGTTTCTCTTTTTCTGCTCCTGCCGATCCCATTGCTTCAAGCGCAAACAAAGCCGATCGTCTCGATGCCTCCCGGATCGTTTTCCGCGCTGGTCAAACACATCAGCCCGTCTGTGGTGAACATCAGTGTCGTGAAGATCGTAAAGGGCCGGGCGCAAGGCCAGGTTCCGTTCGGGCCCGATGATCCGATGAGAGACTTCTTCGATCGATTCTTCGGGGATCAAATGCCGAAGGATTTCAAGCAGCGCGGCCTGGGCACCGGCTTTATTATCGACAAAGACGGTTCTGTTTTGACCAACAACCATGTGGTTGAAGGTGCCGACGAAATCAAGGTAAGGCTTGGAGATGACAGGGAATTTAAAGCGGAAGTCGTAGGTCGCGATCCCAAGACCGATCTGGCGTTGATCAAAATCGATGCGAAAGGGCTGCTGGCAGCCATACCCTTGGGCGATTCGGATAATCTCGAGGTAGGCGACTGGGTGGTGGCGATCGGCAATCCGTTCGGCTTGGGAAATACGGTGACCGCCGGGATTGTCAGCGCAAAGTACCGGCAAATCGGCGCCGGCGCTTACGACAACTTTATCCAGACCGATGCCTCCATCAACCCGGGAAATAGCGGCGGCCCGCTGCTGAACACGGCGGGTGAGGCGGTGGGCATCAACTCGGCCATTTTCTCTCAAGGCGGCGGCAGCATCGGGATCGGGTTTGCCATTCCCATCAACATGGCCAAGGATCTGCTTCCACAACTCAGAACGGGGAAAGTGGTCAGGGGTTGGCTGGGGTTGATGATTCAAAAGATCACCCCGGAGTTAAAGGAAAAACTTAAGCTTGAAGAAGAAAAAGGAGCGCTTGTCGGCGATGTGACGGCCGGAGGGCCTGCGGAAAAGGCCGGTATCCAGCGGGGGGATGTGATTGTGTCCTTTGACGGAAAAGAAATCAAAGACTCCAGCGAGCTGCCGTATCGAGTGGCCGCAACGCCGGTAGGAAAGGTCGTTTCAGTTGAGGTCATGCGAAAGGGCCAAAAGAAGAATTTTCAGGTAGAAATCGGGGAACTTCAAGACACCGGACCCCGCCGCCGAACGGACGAAGCCAAACAAGGTCCCAATTTTGGGATGCATCTCGAAGCGCTGACGCCGGAAATTGCATGATCCTTCGGACTGTCGGAGGCGAGTGGAGTGGTTGTCGTAGAGATGGCAGAGGGCGGGCCTGCCGCCGAAGCAGGCGTGCAGCCGGGGGACATTATCCTCGAGGTGGACCAGGAGCCGGTGAAAGATATTGAGCAGTACGACCGGAAGGTTCAGGACTATAAACCGGGGGATACGGTACTCTTTTTAATCAAACGACAAGGAGCGACGTTATTTTTAACCCTAAAAGCTACGAAATAAGAAGTTTAATTCGATTAACGAAATTCAAGATTTTCACAAGTGTCTTGCTCAGAAAATCGAATGGTAGCCTGCGAAGAAATTGAGACACTGGTTGGAGGAATCATCAATCCGGTGCGATCATTCCAGCATTCCAATGTGTATAGGCCTTCTCTATCAGCTGGGGTACTTTCGCTAGGTTATTGATGACGGAGGTAATCAGATGGAATTTTACCCATACAACGCCCCGGGCCAATTGCCGATTTTGCCCCGAAAACATTCATCTTAGGAAGTAGGAGGCTGCACTTCTTGCCCTATGGCAATTGCGGATCATTTCCGCTCAATATCGATAAAAATTACGGAGGTATCAGAGATGAGTATGCAAGCACTTATTGACACAGCCAAGGCGATGGTCGCCGACGGCAAAGGCCTTCTGGCGATGGATGAGAGCAACCCAACCTGTAACAAGCGGTTTGAAAAAGCGGGGATTCCTCAAACCGAGGACGCCCGCCGTTCCTACCGGGAATTGATTGTGACGACTCCCGGTTTGGGCGAGTTTGTCAGCGGCGCCATCCTTTATGATGAGACCATCCGTCAGTCCAGGAAAGATGGTACTCCGTTTGTCAAAGTCCTAATCGACGCGGGTATCATTCCGGGCATAAAGGTCGACGCCGGAGCGAAAGATATGGCTGCTCACCCCGGTGAGAAAATAACCGAAGGCATGGATGGATTGCCCGACCGATTCAATGGATACTTTCAGATGGGCGCCCGTTTTGCCAAATGGCGCGCGGTGATTGCCATCGGAAACGGCATCCCCAGCCGCGGTTGTATCGAGGCCAATGCGCATGCGTTGGCTCGCTATGCCGCCCTGTGTCAGGAAGCCGGTCTGGTCCCCATTGTCGAGCCCGAAGTGCTCATGGACGGAGAGCATCCCCTGAAGCGGTGCTTTGAAGTAACGGAGGAAGTCCTGCGAACGGTTTTCAACCAGCTTTACACCCAACGGGTGGCTCTGGAGGCCATGATCCTCAAACCCAACATGGTGCTTCCGGGATTGACCTGCCCCAAGCAAGAAGCGGTGGAGGAGGTGGCCGACGCCACGGTGAGGTGCCTTCTGAGAGCGGTGCCTGCTGCCGTACCAGGGATTGCCTTCCTGTCGGGGGGGCAACCCTATGAATCGGCATCCGCCCGCTTGAATGCGATGAACGTCAAGTTTAAGACGAGAATGCCCTGGGCCCTGACGTTCTCTTATTCTCGGGCGATCCTGCAACCCGCTTTGGAGATCTGGAAAGGCAAGAAGACCCAAACAGAGGCGGCCCAGCAAGCTCTGCACCATCGCGCCAGGTGCAACAGTGCTGCGCGCCGCGGCCGGTACACGGCCGGGATGGAAAAGGACATGGAGTCCATCATCACAAAAAAGTAGTATTTTTGAGTAATTCGGTCACTCTTTTTTAAGGGGAATCTCCCGGTCAGGTTCGTTTCTGATTTGGTCGTATCTAAACCCGGGGGGCTTACAACGGCTGAAATTCTTGCCATCGGAATGCCGATTTTCTTCTTTTTTTTCTCTTGTTCTTCTAATTCTTTATTTACAACCATTGGAGGAGGTTCGAAATGATTGATAGCAATTTAGACAGGGAAAAGGCAGTGTTACATGTGCACCCAACAGGCCCATTGCGCGAAGAAGATTTCAACGACCTTGCAAACATCGTCGATCCATTCATAGAAGAGACCGGAAACCTAACCGGTTTAATTCTAGAAACTACCAATTTCCCAGGTTGGGAGGATCTTGGTGCTGCCGCTCGTCATTTTCGCTTTGTCAGAGATCACCACAAAAAGATCAAGAAAGTGGCTGTTGTAACTGATTCACCAATAGGCAACGCGGCGGAGCATATTGCATCCCATTTTCTTTCAGCCCAAATCAAACATTTTCCTACGGGACATCTCGAACAGGCAAAATTATGGATCAGTTCGTGAAAATATTCTGTTGGGGAATGATTTGTCATTTCAGACCATGGTTTCCATCAATACCTTATCCCTAAACTGTACTATACACAGCGTCGATTTTAAATTCGTATTATATTTCATAGAACCACAGGGTATGGGCATTCGCGAAGAAATGATGCGCAATTATTTATGACGCTGTGTATAAATTAGGGTGCACATGCACGGCTAAAGGCCGGGAAGTGAAATTATGAACAAAATAAGATCGTTTATAAAAACCTCACTGCTCGGAGGATTTGCGGTGATCCTGCCGATTACGGTGTCAATACTTATTTTCAAATGGTTTTTCAATATCGTCATTCAACTGATACATCCCCTTACGAAATTGATAGTAGTCCGGGCATACCTTCAAGTAATTGTCGCAAATGCAATAGTTATTGGTATCATTTTGTCGGCATGTTTCTTTATCGGCGTTATTTTGAAGACGAAAATAGGGCAATTCATTCATGAGAACATTGATCGGCGCCTATCAAAGATTATTCCTGGATACGGCATCATACAATCGACGATCACACAGTTGTTTAACAGAGAAAAGCCTCCCTTTTCATCAGTAGCACTTGTTCGGGCGTTTGGAAACGATACACTGATGACAGCCTTGGTTACCGATGAACATGCAGACGGCAGCTATACGGTATTTGTACCGTGCGGTCCGAACCCCACTACCGGTTATATTTTTCATTTACAGCGGCAATATGTTCATTCCGTTCCGGTATCGGTTGAGGAGGCTATCCGATCTGTCATCAGTTGCGGAGCGGGCTCAAAACCTCTTCTGGAGGCCTTTCGCAGTGGCAAAACAAAGCAAGCGTGAATTCATAAAGCAGCGGGATGCCGGAACCCTTCGGGCAGCGGAAGGGGTTTTGTCCGGTGGAAAACAGGGAGGGTTTTTTGTACGATTGTTCCCTTTTCTGGGCCCGGCTTTTCCCACCAAAACAGTGTGATATCAGCAGTAAGGCAAAGCACGTGCCATTCATATAATCGATTGATATTAATATGGTTTTTTATTTTTTTCTTGTTTTTCCGGGAAGTAACATATCTTATCCAACGAGTGATTATCCGGGATAGGTGCGGTATAAAGATGCGCAACGACTTAATGTAAAGGTAAAAAAATATTCGGGACAGGAGAACTCAGAATACAGTGGGTTTAAGAAACCCAAAGGGAAAGAAGTTCCACAGAGTCGTGCGATATTACGGCATCTTCTTCCATAGCTTCATTCTTCCCGAAAACGGTGATCAAGCAAAGATTTAGGCGTCCTTTACGGGCGGTTTACTTAAATTAAAAGCCGTAGACGGGCTTAAGCTGTGCTTCTGTGGGCATATTGTTGTAAACCTCTCCTCGGGGACCGATCCATTGGTTGCCCGATCGGTGAAGCATAACCGGTGTTGTGCTGCCGTTTGAATTCGCGATGTTAACGACTGCCGTATTCGCCTGCTGCTCCGCCGAACTTAAACGCTGATTGACGGAGGCATTCTGTCTTGCCATGGCGTCCCGTTGGTTGCCGATGACACCACCGAGCAGACCGCCAACGACAGCACCCGCAATGGCGCCCTCTGCTTTTGAAATTCCTTTAACATTGTTTCCGGTCACCGCTCCGAGCACGGCGCCTGCTGCTGCGCCCACCCCGGCGCCTGTGGCTGTGCCGCGCCCGACACTTGGTCCACCGGGTTCCGTGGCACAGCCGACAAAAAGAAGTAGCAGGGAAATCAGCACGATTATGCCGGTCTCGAGTCGGCGCTGTTTATTAATTACTTTTACATCTTGTTTCATTTTGCTGTTCCTTTAATTTCGAGTTCCGATGCTTCAAGTCTACCGTCGCCGTTTACATCCAGCGTGCCGAACAGATTGTAAATCGTCACCTTGGCCTTGGGTGTGTTTTTGAATTCCTTTAATGTGAGTAATCCGTCTCCGTTTTTATCCCATCGCATAAAAAGTTTTTCCGCCTCCGGTCCGTCCTCAACCGCCAGCCATTCGTCCCGAGATACTTTGCCGTCGTCATTTGCATCGAGTTGCTTGAACGAGTAGGTTTTTACGTGTTCATAGAATTCTTCTGCTGTGACTACGCCATCTTTATTTACGTCCATGAATTCCAGAGTGCGAATGACGATCACTTCCGCATCTTTTTTCGATTGAAACCAGAAGCGCTCGTGGGACTTTTTTCCCTGCGAATCAACGGCTTGTGCAAAAGAAAAAAACACGATTAAAATAGCCATGACTCGTATCGCTTGCTTCATCATCCCGGCACCTCCATTCTTGTGTTAACTTATTTCGCTGTCGTGCTATTTATTCCACTTCCCCAAAACTCGATCTTTTACGACGCGTTTATTTAATTAATTTAAATCAAATAAAAAATACGCAATAAATAAGTTTTATTGTATAAGTGATAAAACATCCTTGAGGCCATACGGAGTCGGCAGCATGGAAAATATTCTCATCTTGGGAGGCGGATACGCCGGGTTGTCAGCAGCCCTCGGTCTTGAAGGCACAGGTGCACAAGTGACGCTCGTAAACAGGCACTCGTATCACCACATGACCACACTCCTTCATCAGCCTGTTGTGGGTCGACGCAGCTACCAGGATGTCTCGGTTTGGCTGAAAGAAGTCCTGCCGAGCTCCATTCAATTTATCCGCGGCACCGTGGATGCTATCGATCCGTCATCCAGATCGGTTCATATTAAAACCAGGAAAGGAAAGGTTATTGAGTCTTATGACCTTTTGGTGGTCGCCCTTGGATGGGAGCCCCGGTTTTTTAACATCCCCGGTCTAAAAGAGCATGCCCTTACCCTACACAGTCTCAATACTTCCCGATTGACCAAGGACCGTATCGAGGAGTCGCTGATCGCCTATGATGAGAACCCTGAAGACGATTGGAGGACCACCATTGTCATCGGTGGCGGCGGTCTTACGGGAGTCGAGCTTGCCGCTGAACTGGTTGAAAGCCGAAGGAAACTGGCTTTATCATTTGATCTTGAGCCGGGAAACATTCGTCTCATCCTGATAGAAGCTTCCCCCGCCTTATTGTCGAGCCTGGACCCCTGGTTGTCTGCCAAGGCAACGGAGTATCTTCAGGACAACGGGGTTGAGTGCATGACCGATGCCCGGATCACCGAAGTCCGAGACCATGTCTTGTCCCTTTCGGACGGGTCCGCGGTCAAGGCCGGAACGATTATATGGACGGGGGGTGTTCGGGGAAATTCGATTTTGGAAAGGTGCGGATTTCCGGTGAACCGTCAGGGACGGGCAGCGGTAAATGAATTTCTGCAGGCAAAAGATCATCCGGATATTTTCATCGCCGGAGATTGTTCCCTAACGTATGATAATGTAGGAAAGCCCCTGCCGCCGACCGCCTATCTTGCGGTTCAGCAGGGCAGACATGCGGCCCGAAACATCCGTCGTTTATCGGCCGAAGAATCTTTGGCCCCGTATATTCCGAAAACAAGAGGGATGGTATTGTCCTTGGGGCGCCGTCACGCCGTCGGTATCGTGCTGGGGCGACGCGTGCACGGGAAGACGGCCGCTGTATTGAAAGATGCCCTGGCGTTTAACCATATCCGCGAAATCGGCGGAGTGGGTCTTTTGGCTAAGAAATTGTGGGAATGGGCGCCGTATCTCATTCACCTGCATCGGGGGTGATTACTGAGTATAGCAATGTGATTCAGTTTAATTGCCTGATTACCCGCGTTGTTTAAAAAAAAGGAGGCCACATGAAAAAGCTGCTTTGGTTTGTCTTTGTTACGGGATTTCTGTTTTTATCTGCCGTGATATCGGCGGATGAAGGTGAATCCATTTTTAAATCAAATGGTTGCGGTGCATGCCATAAACCGGAGACCTCTCCGGCGGGAAGACCTTCCCTGAAAGAAATCTCAAAGGCTTATCATGGCAAAGAAAAACAGCTTGATACCTATTTTAAGGGGAAATCCGAACCGATCATAAACCCGGAGAAAGCGAGCACCATGAAACGATATATCGAAAAGACAAAAGCCCTTTCCGATGCGGATCGTAAATTACTGGTTGACCACCTCTTGAAACATTAACGAGAGAAGCTAAACAGGCGGCGGACGTTTCGACCCATACGTCTGTTCATTGGAATGAAATATACAAGGAGGATAATGAAAATGGCACTTATTACCATATCGCGAGGAATCGGTTGTGGCGGAATGCACATTTCGCAGCTTGTTTCAGCAGGACTCAAGCTGGAACTTTACGATGATGAAAAACTTCAGAACGAAGCGATTCAGATGGGGATTAAGCCTGAGGCCATCAAGGATATGGATGAAAAATCTCCCGGTTTTTTTGACCTGATCCTCAGTAAACGGCCTGAAATCTATTTGGACTACATGGGGGCCGTGGTTTATGAGGTGGCCAAAAGGGGACAGGGGGTGATTGTCGGTCACGGAAGCCAGATGCTGTTGCGAGACTTTGAGTGTGCCCTGCATGTGCGCATTCAAGCCAATGAGGCGACACGGATTCAAAATTTAATGAAATACAGGGAGTTAAGTGAAGAAGCGGCCCGGAAGCTCATCCATAAGAGGGACCAGGAGCAGCGGGGCTTTTTCCGGTTTGCATTCCATATGGACTGGAATGATCCATCGCTCTATGATCTGATCATCAATACGGAACAACTTGGAATCGATTTGGCCGCAAAACTGATCATGGAGGCCGCCCGCTCCGAAGAAATCAAGGCCTGCAGCCTGAATGCCGTCGACGCCATGGATCGGCTGTCCTTTAAGAAAAGGGTTCACGCCGCGCTTTTGGAAGCGGATGCCAACGTATCGAACCTGTCTTTTGATGTTCCGGAAAAAGGTGTGGTTGAAATCAGTGGATTTGCGCAAACCAAAGAGGAGAAGGCATGCATCCTGAAATCGCTCCAGGCACTTTCCGGCGTATCGAAGATAGATGATCACATAGCGGTTTTGTCCAGCTATCGCGGATACTAAATGAAAGAGACTTATTACTCTTTTACAAGCAAGCAATTTTTGTGCGATGGGAGAGCCAGGCCGATGAAAACGCATCGTTATTTTCAAAGCTTACTTTTTTGTTTTTTCTTTCAGGTTTCAATCCTTTTGATTTTCAACTCATGTGCGGAAGTTCCGGTCACCCATCGTAAAGGGCTGCATCTTGTGCCGGAATCCGAACTGGTTTCCATGGGTTTTCAGCAATACCGAGATGTGATCGGTAAAGCCAAACTGTCAACCGACACCGCAAAGGTTCAAATGATCCGACGCGTTGGGGAGCGGGTCGCGAAAGCTGCCGAAGAATTCCTTGCGGATGAAGGCCGGTCGAATCAAATTAAGAATTATCAATGGGAGTTCAACCTCATTGAGGACGATCAGACCGCAAATGCGTGGGTGATGCCCGGGGGAAAAGCAGCCGTATATACCGGAATCTTAAAGTATGCGCAAAATGAGACGGGCTTGGCGGTTGTCCTGGGCCATGAAGTATCCCATGCCATTGCCGGACATGGCAATGAACGGATGAGCCAAGCCCTGCTTGCCAATATAGGCGCTACAGCGATTTCGGTGGCGCTGGCTCAACAGCCGCAGCAGACGCGTGAGATTTACATGATGGTATACGGTGTCGGCACAAACGTGGGTGTTCTGCTCCCTTACAGCCGGCTTCACGAAAACGAGGCCGATCATATCGGACTCATACTGATGGCAAGGGCGGGCTATGATCCCCAAGAAGCAGTGCCTTTCTGGGAACGAATGAACAAAGCAGAAGGTAGGAGGTCTCTCGAATTCCTGTCTACACACCCGGCGCCGGAAACCCGCATCGAACGCATCAAGGCGGAAATTCTGGAAGCATTGCCGTATTACCTGAAGTCCAAAAAATAATGCTCGTGGAGGGAGACACGGTGGTTTAAACGTTTCTGTCCTCTTGCGCGGGAAATGATTTAGCATGCCGGTCGAAAAACAAAAAACCGAGGAAACGACAGTAGCCATCGAAGCGGAGACGATTCATCCGGATACTCTTGTTCTTAAGATCGCCGGCCGTCTCGACTCGGAGACCACCGGCAAAGCATGGCGTGAGGCAACAGGGATTCTTGACCATTCTTCCCCCGCCCGGCTTATTGTCGAAGCAGCGGAAATCGAATATTGCGACGGTTCGGGTATCGGCCTTCTCCTGGAGCTCCATCTCCGCCAGAATAAAACAGGCGGCGCCTTTGAAATAAGAAACCTGCGTTCGGAATTTCAACAGCTCTTATCGTTATTTAACCCCGCTGAATTCGAAAAACCCGTTAATCAGCGGTTGGAACATGATGCTTTCCCGGAAGAGGTTGGTGAAGCCACCTATAATTATTTAAAAGACCTCAAGTTACTTGTGGCCTTCGTCGGTGAGATAGTCATCTCTCTCATTAACGCCTTTTTGAACCCCCGTCGTGTCCGCTGGAAGGATGTCTTTCATGTTTTGGAAACCGCAGGCATTGATGCGCTTCCGGTTATTGCCCTCATCAGCTTTATCATGGGGTTGATCCTTGCCTTTCAATCGGCCATTCCGATGCGTCAATTCGGTGCGGACATTTATGTCGCCAACCTCGTGGCCCTTTCCATGTTGAGGGAGCTGGGTCCCCTGATGACCGCTATCGTTCTGGTGGGACGCTCCGGATCCGCGTTTGCCGCCGAAATTGGTACCATGAAAATTAATGAAGAGATCGATGCGATGACAACCATGGGAATCGATCCATTTCAATTTTTAATCGTCCCCCGAATTGTTGCGGCATTTCTCGTTACGCCGCTCCTTGCGGTCTATGCCGATCTCATCGGCCTGATCGGGGGATCCATCGTCGTTATGTCACTGGGTTTTCCGCTGGTTACCTACATACAACAGGTTGTATCGGCAGTTACCTATATTGACTTCATGGGGGGCCTGTTAAAATCCTTTGTTTTTGGAATCGTGGTGTCGGCCATGGGATGCTTTCGGGGAATGCAGACAAAAATCGGCGCCAGCGCCGTCGGGATATCCACCACTCAAGCCGTTGTCAGTGGAATCATTCTGATCGTTTTTATTGATGGTATCTTCTCGGTGGTCTATTACTATTTGGGAATCTGATTAAAATGACGCTTCAGAAAGAACCCATCATACACGTGGATAAACTGACCGCCGGATACGAAGAATCTGTCATCTTGGAAAACGTTTCATTCGACGTTTATCCGGGAGAAATATTTATTGTCCTGGGTGGATCCGGCTGCGGCAAAACCACTCTTTTAAAACAGATGATCGGGTTGCTGAAACCGATATCCGGTCAGATCCTGATCGCCGGACGGGATATCGTCAACGCCGAAGGTGAGGAAAGGTTGAAGGTTTTACGCAACATCGGTGTGATGTATCAACGGGGCGCCCTTTTCGGCTCCATGACATTGCTGGAAAATATTCGGTTGGCACTTGAAGAATTCACAGACCTTCCACCACCCGCCATGGACCTCATTGCCATGATAAAATTAAAACTGGTGGGATTGAACGGATTTGAGCATTACATGCCGACGGAGCTCAGTGGCGGCATGCAAAAGCGCGCCGCCATTGCCAGGGCGATGGCCCTGGATCCTCAAATCCTTTTTATGGATGAATTATCCGCAGGTCTGGATCCTGTGACGTCGGTGGAACTGGATTGCCTTGTCTTAAATCTTGCCCGCACGCTGAAGATCACTTTCGTTATCGTCACCCATGAATTGCCCAGCATTTACCTGATAGCCGACAGGGTCATCATGCTTGACAAAGGGGCCAAGGGGATTATCGCCACGGGGCGGCCTCAGGAGTTACGGGAGCACAGTGAAAATATTTATGTACATCGATTTTTCAACAGGGCGGTGTCGTCCCGTTCTACGGCAACAGCATAAGTCGAAGTAGAATCGTCGATGATTGAAAAGGAATTCAAGATAGGATTGTCATGGCTCTAAAAGCAAACTATTTCAAGATCGGAGTGTTCGTTATCGTTGCCGCCATTATCACCGTCATCGGAGTCATTGTTTTGGGGGCCGGGACGATCTTTCGGAAAAAAGTGATGATTGAAACGTATTTCCAGGAGTCGGTGCAAGGTCTTGAGATTGGGTCTCCCCTCAAATTTCGCGGGGTTCGTTTTGGAAGAGTAGAAGATATCACGCTGCTCGGAAAGGAATATTTAACGCAGCAGCGATATATTCTGGTTCGGGTCTCAATGCCTTCGGAGGATTTCGTTCTAAAGGCTGGAAAAATGACCCCAAAGGAATTTGAAAACGAAATAGAAAAAGGACTTCGAATTCGCATGGCATTCCAAGGGATTACAGGGACTGCCTTTCTTGAAATGGACTATCTCGACCCCTCTCTGAACCCACCTTTAAAACTCGATTGGACTCCCAAATATTTCTACATCCCTTCCTCTCAAAGCACCATCAGCCGCATCAGCACGAGCCTCGACCGGTTGATGAAAAACCTTGAAAAAATCAAGATGAATGAGTTGGTTGAAGGTCTGGAAATGTCGGCTCGTACGGTGAAAGCGGCGCTGGCAAAAGCAGATATTGCATCGGTCAGCAAAGAAGTAAAAGCTTTATTGGTGGAGACAAGGGCAACGAACCGAACCCTGAACCAGATAATCGATGGGGCCGAAATGAAAGGCATTCTTGCGAAAACTTCCGCCGCCTTAACCGGAATTCAGCGAGGATCGGAACAAATCCCGGGGGTCCTAGAACAAACGAAAAAAATCCTGGGGCGTCTGGATGGCCTGATCAATAAGAAGCAGCAAGACATTGAAGTGAGTATTGACAACTTAAGGGTTTTTTCTGAAAATTTAAGAGAAATAACTGAAAATGCAAAAAAGAATCCATCCCAGTTCTTTTTTGGAAAGCCGCCGCCGCCAGTGAAACTTCCGAAAAAATAATGAGGGGTTACTAATGGGAAAAAAGATATCGATAGCACAACTGGTCTGGTTGCTTTTGATACAGGCTTTCTTTTCCGGCTGCATCAGTTATCCGCAAAAGCATACATTTATGCTGAATGCTGACCGGGAAACAACTGCGCGACCGGTGTTAACCGAAAAGCCTCTCATTGTGTCCCGGTTCCGATCGGCCCCTCAGTATGAGAGCAAGGGGTTTGTTTATCGCAAAGGAGAACTCGATTATGAATCAGATTATTATAATGAGTTTCTTGCCTTGCCCGGCAGTATGATTTCCGAGGAGGTTCGCACATGGCTGGCGAAATCGGGCCTTTTTAGATTTGTTTCGGACGCAGAGGATATCGAAGAATCCCACTACCATCTGGATGGGTCGGTTAAATCCATTTACGGAGACTACGGTCAAGGCACGCCTGCGCGCGCTGTTTTTGAAATCAGATTTTCTCTGAGTCAAAAGACCAACGACCGCTCGGCAATCGTTTTTCAAAAAGATTACAGAGAGCAAATCCCTGTTAAGGGAAATTCCCCGGAGCAACTGGTTAGGGGATGGAATGAGGCGCTTTTCAAAATATTGACCGCTTTTGAGCAGGACCTGAGCCAATCCGATTATAAGTGGTGAAGTTTGATACTTTGCCGACCTTCTGATAGGGGCTTTAGAGATGTTCATCCGACCCGGTTTTTGGTATTAGAAAAATTCAAGTGATTCAGGAAATAAGTGATTAACAGCTTTTTTTAGAATTCAATTAATTTGTGAAGAATCCTCTACAATGATTACTTGGGCTGAAATTGTCATAATTTCCCTAACGATACTGATTCTGATCATGTATCACGTCCATCTCGCATACAAAGTCCGTACTTCTCCGTTAACAACCGCAACCGGGGTTACCAACCAACTGCGTCGTGATTGGGTGCAGACCATAATGGAGGAAAAACGCGATATTCTGGCGGTACAAACGTTGAGGAATTGGGTGATGGCAGCGAGTTTTCTCGCATCGACGGCTATATTAATAAGCCTTGGTATCATGGGTACGGCGTTTCGGCTGGATAAGATTGCCGAGACTTCGCATTCCATCAATATTTTGGGCGCTACCAATGAAACCTTGTGGTTGATCAAATTAATGGTACTGATCGTCGATTTTTTCTTTGCATTTTTTAATTTTACGTTATCTATCCGCTATTACAACCATGCCAGCTTCGCGATCAATGTGCCCACAGCAAAAGATCCCATTGTCACCTACGATGCGGTAGCAACCATCATCAACCATGGCGCACTGCATTACACCTTAGGCATGCGAGGCTTTTATCTTGCTGTTGTGCTCGCGTTGTGGCTGTTTGGCCCGACATGGATGTTGGCCGGCACCTTTGTGTTGATTGCGGTGCTTTACAAACTCTGATAGATGACAATAGGAAGGTCATTCTCGGTATCATCTTGAATGCGAAACGGAATTTGATCAATCATAAAAGGAGAAAATCATGAAACTGCCGGAGTACGTAACTGTTGATGAAGTAAAACGAGTCTGCAACGAAATTGGCTTTCGTGATTGGTCTGAAATCACGGATCCAACTGTTTCAGGAGAAGAGGCGTCCACGATCCTCAATATTTTGAATCCCCATGGAATGAATGTACCCCTTGAGGCTTTCCGAAAAGGTTTAGAAGTCGAGCTTGAACATGGAACAAGATTTGAGGATGCAAATGTAACGAACAACCACCCAATCCTGACGGGTAAGATCGTTCTCGCCCATCTCAAAGAGACCATGGACTATTATGAAAGAATCCAGGTTGCTGAAATGGAGGGAGATTTATTGAAGGCCGTATTGTCGAAAAACTTGGATAAAATTGAATCGAAATACAAAATGCTCATAGAAGCCCAAAAATCACTGAATCAATCGGTTGCTGACCAATTGAAGAACCGTATCTAACATGCGGCTTTACAAAGGGCTGCTCGTACCTCGCGACCTGTGATCCGCTCAATAAAATCTATAGTACAAGGGTTTCATTTAGCAAACTAGTTGAGCGCATTTGGAGGAAAACATCATGAATGCAAATAAGCGACACTCGAATAATATTACTGTTCGATATTTATTGTTTTATTCAACATACTATCTCTCATGGGATGTATGTTCGGATGGGTTGGGAAAACGGTTCCGTTGCAAAATCGGATTGCAATTAAAGATGTGGGGCCGCATCGGGGGTCATGGAGAGGACCTCATGTTACTCTTGATTACATGTATACGCTAACATCCGGGCAGCTTGGGCTCACCGGCGACCTTTCTATTGAGGGGTTACGCGGCCGGTTAATTTCTTTTAATTTCCGGCTCCACCTTATTGATGAGAATGGGACCATTACTGAAAGTCTGATTATATTCAGCTCCAATGCGAATCGAAAAGGAACAATAAATAAGGACCTGAATCTGCCAACCAACACTGTCGCCATGACATTCAGTTATTCAGGAGAAAGTGAAGATAAAATGACTGACAATCGTCAAACGGATTCTTTTCACAGCTCACCTTTATACCTAAAAAAAACGAATAATCCATAAAAGCATATTAAGATCCGACTATAGACCCTCCAAACCTGTTGCCTTTTGAAGAATCGGAGTTATATTTTATCGCGAAAATAAACCTTAACGAAAGGAATCAGATTGATGGGGAATCAAATCAGGACGACGATCTTGCTGGCAGTCATGACTGCTCTCATCCTATGGGTCGGCCAGCTGTTGGGGGGGCGGCAGGGGATGATTCTTGCCCTGATTTTTGCCGCCGGCATTAATTTTTTCAGCTACTGGTATTCCGATAAATTGGTATTGAAAATGTATCGTGCCGGTGAAGTAGCGCCCAATCAAGCCCCCGAGCTTTACGGGATGGTTCAACGCCTCACTCAACAGGCAGGCCTTCCCATGCCGAAACTATATGTAATTCCACAGGAAGCTCCCAATGCCTTTGCTACCGGCAGGAATCCGGAACATGCCGTTGTTGCTGTCACAGAAGGGTTGTTGAAAATCTTGGATCGTGACGAAGTAATGGGCGTTTTAGCGCACGAACTGGCTCACGTCAAAAACCGGGATATCCTGATCGGCAGCATTGCGGCGACCATGTCCGGAGCGATCATGATGCTGGCCACCATGGCGCGTTGGTCGGCGATATTCGGCGGCGGCAACCGGGATGAAGAAGGTGGCGGCGCCGGCTTTATCGGTTTAATAGCGATGTCCGTCATCGCCCCGATGGCTGCCATGATTATCCAGATGGCCATATCCCGTTCCCGGGAATATTTGGCGGATGCCACCGGTGCCGGTTTTGCAAGGCATCCGGAAGGACTTGCTAAAGCGCTTGAAAAACTGGGGGCCTATTCCAAGCGACTGCCGATGAACGCCAATCCTTCAACGGCCCATATGTTTATTGTCAATCCACTGTCCGGCCGGAGCATGATGAGCCTGTTTTCAACCCACCCGCCGCTGGAAGAAAGAATTGCGCGTTTGCGTGGCGTCCGGCCGCCGGCCCAAGGCAATCAAAGCAAGCCCGGCGAGGACAACCGGGAGGCGATAGCCAGGGCTGCCTGGGACCGGCTTTCTCAATAATTTGAGAGCGGAAGGCCCCCGAGCTCTCGACCCAAGTGGCG